>SFFC01000132.1 GCA_004556985.1 Clostridiales bacterium
TCCTCGTTCCAGAGGTTGTCGTTGTCCGTCGTCAGGCAGATGACGGGCATCGTGTGATAGACGGAGATCAGATAGGTCTGGGAGACGATTTGAGAGGGCTCGACGCCGTCGCGATAAGCGCGCGCGCGGATGACCGTTGTCTTCTCCACCTCGATCGGCCCGGAATAGACCGGGGAGGACTCCGTCGGGTCGCTGCCGTCTGTCGTATAGCGGACGATGGAGTTGGCCGGCACGCTGATCGTCACGCCGTCCTCGCCGCGCAGCGGCCGGGCAAACAGGCCGCCGGAGCGGGGGAAGGAGGGCGCTTCCGCGAAGCCGGTAAAGCCCATGCCGTTGGTTTCGCCCGGCGTCGGTGCAGAGTAATAGAACAGGCCGGCCTGTCCAAGCGTCCGGCCAAAGGAGACGTCGTCGTAGAGCTGTGGAACGGAGACCTTGTCCAGGATCTGCCCTTCCGGCGTCGACAGACAAACCGTCTCACCGGATTTGGCGAGGTTGAAATTCGTAAAATAATAAACGCCGTCTTTTGTCGTCTGCGTCGTGTCGCAGTAGATCACCAGATAGCTGTTGTTTTCAAGCGTAATATCGGGGAACTGCCATTTGCGAGGCTTTTTGATGTTGTCGGACAGGCCGTAACCCTTGAGGTTGACGGCCATTGCCGGACATCACTTCCGTGATATACAGGCCGGAGGTGTTGGCAAGGCAGAGCGCGGTGTCCATCGCGATTTCGCCCGCGCGGGTATTGGGCAGGCCAGGTGTGGGCTGGGTAAAGCGCTTGAAGGCGCCGGAGCCCTCCTCGTCGCGGCCCCAGGAGGTATCGGCCTCCAGCAGATCGTAGGTGACCAGATCCAGCATGCGGCCCTGGATGTCGGAGAGGATGACCGTATCGCCATTGGAGCGCAGGCGGAAGCTGGCGTGCGGCCAGCCGGTGCTGTCGGCCCCCTTGTCCTTGCCGGAGGCGTAGACGACATAGTATCCGCCCGGCTCGATGACGGCGCCCTGCGGGAAACGCCATTTGACGAGCTTGTCCGGGTTGTCGCTCAGCGCGTAGTTAGACAGGTCGATGGCCCGGTCGGAGGCGTTGTACAGCTCGATCCAGTCGGGGTATTCGCCATCGCCGTCGCGCAGCGTCGTGACCGAGGAAGCGCAGATTTCGTTGATCACCAGCGCACCCGTGGTCAGCAGCGTCGAAGCGCGGAATTCGGCATAGCCCTCCTGTGTGTTCTCGTAGCCGGGGGTATACTGCTCAGTGATGATGTAGCTGCCCTCGCCGATGAAGGTATAGCTCATGTCGTGATCCATCGCAGGGATGGGAAGCTCCTGGAAGGCGACACCGTCGCTGCCAAAGAGATAGAGCGTATCGCCTGCAGAGGAGATCTTGAATTTGGCGTGGAGCGGCTGACCGGCTGCGTTTTTCGTCGTATCCGAGGCGAAGACAATGACGTGACCGCCCGCCTCCAGCGTCATCTCCGGGAAGACGAAGATGATCTTGTCGGAGCGGTCGGAGAGGCCATAGCCCTTCAGGTTGATGGGCCCATTCCCTGTATTGGTCAATTCAATCCAGTCAGGGAAGGCGCCGGTCTCATCGGGATAGGCCGTCCGGTTGGAAGACATGACCTCCGTGATGCGCAGATGCGTGTTTCCCGTTGCGGCATCGGCGGCGGGCACCTCCGTGCCGGAGACATTGGCTGCCGGATGACCGCCGATGTTGGGCGTAAAGAGGATCATCAGCACCAGCAGCACGATCAGAATGAGTAGCAGCGCGAGCGCCCCGCGCTTGGGCTTTTCCCGCCGGAGCTTGCTGCGCCGGCGGTTGGGCGGACTTGAGGATTTGATGGGTTTGGAACGCATGAATAACTTCCTTTCGCGGCTCGACAAATCAGGCGGCGCATACAAGCGGCGCAGACCGGAACGAAAAGGGGTCTCCGTGCCGTCCAGAACTGCGGAGATGCGCGAATGCGCGCGAAAAATGCCGAGCCCATTATAACATAAAACTGGCGGGAGCGAAAGAGCAAGAAACACTTTCCATGGGGGAGAAAGCCTCAAAAAAGCAAAAAACAGCCGACCGGGCCATACGGGCAGGAAACCCCACATAGACTGATTTATGACGCTGCTTCGGCCAGGAAGAGACGGAGGCGGCAAAATCGGAGAGGAAGGGGACGATGCTTTGCGTCTGGGATTGGTGCTTTGCGGAGAGGGCGCCTGCGCGGCCTGCGGCGTGGGCGTGCTCAAGGAGCTTTGGCGCAGGGGGCTGGACCCCGCCGCTGTCTGCGGAATGCAGGCGGGCGCCTGGCCTGCCGCGCTGTTCTGCGCCGGCTTCGACGCGGAGCAGATGACGCAGGCGGCCATTCAGGCGCAGCGGGCGGGCCGGAGGCTGCTCTTTGAGGGCTGGCTTGGCCAGAGGCGTCTGCTGGGCGGCGCACAGGCGCTCTGCAGCGGCGGCGCGATCCGCCAGCTGCTGCTGGCGCAGGTGGGCGAGCGGATGCTCGTGCTCAGCAGGCGGCAGGGGCTGTTTCTCTGCCGGACGGCCAAGAGCGGGAGGCATGTCATCTTTGCCAGCCAGGCGTATGTGCAGGAGCAGGGCGCAGCGCTCGTGACGCAGGTTTCGACAGGCTTTGCGGCGCGCGCCGCGATGGCGACGCCGCCGTTTCTGCAGCCGATGACCTGGCTGGGCTCACCGCTGCTGCCGGAGACGGACACGGCGTTTGCCTGCCGCCAGCTGATGGCGATGGGTGTGCAGCGCGTGCTGGTCGTCATGCCGCAGCCATCGCCGCAGCGCGATATGGACGCACTGGATCTGGCGTCGGCCAGACGGCACTGGCAGGAGGCAGAGAGCCTTCCGGGGAACACGGCGATGCTTCGCGTGCCGATGCCGGCGGAGGTCGGCGCGCTTTCGCTTGGCAGGCTGCTGCCCTGCGTGCAGGCGGGAGAGGAGGCTGCGGCCGCGGAGCTCGACCGCGCTTTGGAGGCGCTTGGCATGGCGCATTGCCGCGTGCTCCCGTTCAGGAGAAGCATGTAAACGGCTTATGCGCCGATCATAACCTCGCAGGAGGCCTTGCGCCGGGCGCCGCCGATCAGCGCCTCGACCGAGACGGTGTAGCGCCCGGAGAGCACGGGATTCCCGCTGTCGTCGCGGCCGTCCCAATACAAATGGGACACACCGGAGGCCGGGCGGGTGAGCAACCCGGAGGCCAGACGGCGAACAGTTGCACCTGCTTCATTGAGCACAGAGACGGTCAGCTCCACGGGAATATCCGCCTCAACGACGATGGGCAGCTCCCCAAGACCGGGCACGAGACTTCCCCGGCAGGAGACGGCCAAGGCCTCGTCGCTCTGTGCGGGCTGGACAGCGATCAGGCGCTCGGAGCAGAGCACAAGGCTGCCGTCCGTGACGGAGAAGACCTGCAGCATCAGATAACCGCTGTCTTGCGGCGCGATCTGCGGCAGCGTGAGGGAGCGGGTCTTGCGCCCCGGAGTGAGAAGACCGCTGCCGTCGTCGCCCTCATCAAGGAAGGTCTGCGCCTCTTCCCAGTTCCAGCGGCCGCTGTCATAGTCGATCAGGCGATACTGAACGGCGGTGTCCTGTGCGGCGGTGAAGGAGAACTCAAGCGTCGGGTCGTCCGTCAGCAGCAGGGAGGAGCTATAGGTAAAGCCGGTCAGCGGGCGAGAGAGCATCGCTCCACACGTCGTGGGGAGGAAGACGCCGTCCGCATGGGCAGAAAGAAGCTGGCTGGAGGAGGAGGGCACGGCGACATTCAGGTAACGCTGCATCTCAGCGAGGGAGACGCTGCCGTCGCCGTTGGCATCAGCTTCCGCGCTGCCGTAGAGCCCCAGGCCCGTGGCGAAGGCGGAAGCAAAGTAGGAGATCGCGCCGGTCGTCAGATGGTCGCTGTCAAAATACCAGCTCGATTCCGTGCCGTCCGCCGAGGTCAGCACATGGATGCTCGGGTCGGCAGGCAGAATGACCGGCTCCCGGGGCTTCCGCGGCGCGGGAATCTCGCCCGGCAGCAGGATGGACGGCGCAGGCAGACCGCGGCCGATCAGCGCGCCGGAATAGCAGGCGTCAAGGATGACGAGCTTTTCCCCCTGAATCGAGGAGACGATGGAAAAGAGCTCCTGTGCGGAGAGGGGTGTCTCGCTTTTGCCGTCGCCCAGCAGCAGATACACCTGCCCGTCATCCGAGGAGGAGAGGACGCCGTGCGTGCACAGGTAGAGGATGGACAGGTCGTCCTCATCCGACTCGCCCAGCGCGTCGTTTACGGCGCTGCTGAGCGCCTCGCGCGTGCCGATGGTGCCGTCCTCGAAAGAGAGCACCTCGAGCCGGGGATCGGCGCCGATCAGCGCGGAACCGATCAGATGAAGATTGCCGGAGCTGGCGGCGCCCAGGTCGGGCTGGGAGCTGAACTCGGAGCAGGCGATGAGCAGGGCGCGCGTGGCTGCGACGGCGCAGGAGGGGAGCAGCAGCGCAGAGAGCGCCCAAAACGCCATGATCAGAAAGCGGATTCTGCGCATGAAGCCTCCCTCCTTTCCCCGCAGCGGGCTGCGGCCTTTGCAAAAGTCTCTATTTGTATAGACGCGAGAACCGGCCAATTCTTACACAATTTTTTCCCCGATGGAGCACTTTTTTGCGCGGGGACTTCCGGCGTGGGCATCCCGGAAACGATCAATGACATTGTAACGAAATCGACGACCCTGCGCAAGCCCTGGCGGAAGATTCCCAGAAAACGACACATCCGATTCACAGCATCGACACAAACGACGGACTGTTTTCTCTTCCGGGCGGCTTTCGCGGCGTTTCCGAACAACCAAAAAACGGCTGTCCGCCGTCTCTCCCGAAGCCGGGGGAAACGCGGACAGCCGCGTGAAGGGGGATCGGATCAATACATGCCGCCCATACCGCCGTCAGCCGGAGCAGCCGGAGCCGGATTCTTCTCCGGAATGTCGGCCACGAGGGACTCGGTGGTCAGCACGGTCGCCGCGACGGAGGCCGCGTTCTGCAGCGCGCTGCGGGTGACCTTGGTCGGATCGATGATGCCGGCCTCGACCATATCGACATACTTGTCGTTCAGCGCATCGTAGCCAAAGCCCGGCTTCTTGGCGCGCTTGATCTTCTCGACGATGACGGAGCCCTCCATGCCGGCGTTCTCGGCGATCTGGCGAACCGGCTCTTCAAGCGCACGCAGCACGATCTGCACGCCGGTCTTCGCGTCGCCCGTGAACTTGGGCAGGATGGCCTGGACGTTAGCGAGCACGGAGAGCAGCGCGGTGCCGCCGCCCGGAACGATGCCCTCCTCGACAGCGGCGCGGGTCGCGGCGAGTGCGTCCTCAATGCGCAGCTTGCGCTCCTTCATCTCAATCTCGGTCGCAGCGCCGACCTGGATGACGGCGACGCCGCCCGCCAGCTTCGCCAGGCGCTCCTGGAGCTTCTCGCGGTCGTAATCGGAGGTCGTCTCGCCGATCTGCGTGCGGATGGAGGAGACGCGAGCCGCGATCTCCTGCGGATTGCCGGCGCCCTCGACGATGACGGTGTTGTCCTTGTCGACCTTGACCTGACGCGCGGAGCCGAGCATGTCGATCGTCGCGGTCTTGAGGTCATAGCCCAGCTCCTCGGAGATCACCTGGCCGCCGGTCAGGATCGCGATATCCTGCAGCATGGCCTTGCGGCGGTCGCCGAAGCCCGGAGCCTTGACGGCCACGCAGGTGAAGGTGCCGCGCAGCTTGTTGACCCCTCGATGTCCTCGGCGATGATGAGCATCTTGCGGCCGGACTGCACGACCTGCTCCAGCAGCGGCAGAACCTCCTGGATGTTGCTGATCTTCTTGTCGGTGATCAGGATGTAGGGGTTGTCGAGCACCGCCTCCATCTTGTCGGTATCGGTCGCCATGTAGGCGGAGACGTAGCCGCGGTCAAACTGCATGCCCTCGACCAGAGAGAGGCTGGTCTGCATGGTCTTGCTCTCCTCGACGGTGATGACGCCGTCCTTGCCGACCTTGTCCATCGCCTC
>SFFC01000133.1 GCA_004556985.1 Clostridiales bacterium
GCCTCGTGCCAGACGGCCGAGGAGAGCGCCCCGCCGGCTTCGCGCATCAGCGCGCCGCCGGTTTCACGCATCGCCGCCTCCCTCTCCAGGCAGGTGACGCGCCCAAGCGCAAGCAGGCTGTCCGCGGCAAAGGAGACCGCGCCCGTCCCCGCGCCGCAGTCAAGCAGCGTCGTGGGCGAGAGCCCCGAGGCCTCCAGCGACCACGCAAGCGCCGCGCGCGCCGCGGCAAAGGTCGCGGGCATGCGCGAGAGGGCGTAGGCCGCCGCCTCCTGCGCGCTCGTCAGCAGGCGCTTACCCCTGCCCGTCTCCATCCGGTAGCGCTCGCTGATCGCCTTGGCGTCCCGCTCAAGCGCCGCGCCCTCATAGCGCGCCGCCAGCGCCGAGAGCGCCTCCTCCAGGCTGCCGTTCATGGCTTTCCATCCCCCTTTTGCGCGCAGCGAATCTCCCGCTCCACGCGCGGCATGATGTTCTTGCCCCGCGAGGCGAGGAAGTCATAGCCGATGTGCTGCGTCTCCCCGTTCGCCGTGAGGTCGTATTCCTCCGTCCGCCCCCGCACGGGGTCCTGCACGAGGAAGACCCAGCGCGCCGCGCCGCTCTCTTCAAGCGCCGCGCGCACCTCGGCGAGGATTTCGCGCAGCTTGTCCTGCGTCATCGTGTCCGTCTGCACATAGCTCGAGCAGACGCGCGCGCCGCCGAAGTCGTAGGTCTTGAGGCTCAGCCGCGCCAGCTCGCGGGCCGGACGGCCCATGTCCTCCAGCCCCAGCCCCTCCTGCGTCAGCCAGTCCACGTCCATGTGAAGCGCCGCCGCGCGCGCCTTCACCCAGTCCGCCTCCTCCTGCGGGATCTTCGCGCTGCGCAGCGCCATCGTGTCGAGGTACAGCGCCGTCACGGCCATCCGCTCAAAGCGATGCTGCGGATCCGGCATGCCCGCCGCGCAGACGAGGCGGTAGAGCATCATCGCGCAGGCCCCGGAGGACGAAATGAAGACGAACGGCGCCTGCGGCGGGTAGTCCGTCGGGTGATGGTCGATCACGGCGGCGAGGCGTCCCCCGTGCAGCGGCTGATGGTGATCGACCAGCGCGAGGAGGTCGTCCCCGCCGATGCCGCCACGCCAGGGCGCCGGGTCGAGCCCCAGCCGCGGCAGCACGCGCATCGCCGCCTCGTCGGGCGGCGTGGGCAGCGCGATCCGCGCCGGGATGCCCCAAAAGCGCGCGAGCTCGAGCAGCATCGCGCAGGACAGGCAGGAATCGACGTCCGGCGCGTCGTGCCCCGTGATGACCAGCTCTCCCTGCGCCGCGGCGCGCCGCAGCGCGGCCTCAAGCTGCAAAACCGTTTCCTTCATGGCGATTCCTCCCGTCTTTCCGCGTTGATTGTACCATATCTGCCTCCATCCTTCAATTTTTTCGCCGAAATCCGCCGCCGTTTTTGCGCAGTCCGCTCCATCGTGCTATAATGAAAGGAAATGCGGAGAAACGAATGAAACCGATCCGGGCCTGTCCCGCGATCAAGAGGGAGGCGGCTATGAAAAAGGTTCTGATGCATTACCTGCGCCCCTGCTACGCGCGCATGGCGTTCGGCTTTGTCATCAAATTCACCGGCACGATCTTCGATCTGCTGCTGCCATGGCTGCTCGCCTATATCATCGACGACGTCGCGCCCACGGGCGATAAACGGAGCATTGCGCTCTGCGCGCTGGCGATGGTGCTGTGCGCGTTTGGCGCGCTCTCCTTCAACGTCATCGCCAACCGCATGGCCAGCGCCGTCGCGCGCGACACGACCCGCGCCATCCGCCACGACCTCTTCGCGCGGATCATGACCCTCTCCGCCGCGCAGACCGACGCGGCGACCAAGCCCTCGCTGATCTCCCGCCTGACGACGGACACCTACAACATCAATCAGATGCTCGGGCGCGTCCAGCGGCTGGGCGTGCGCGCGCCGATCCTGACCGTCGGCGGCATCCTGATCACGCTGACGCTCGATCCCGTGCTCTCGATGGTGCTCGTCGCCGTGCTGCCGGTGATCGTGCTGCTGACGATCCGGATCTCCCGCGTGAGCATCCCGCTCTACCATCAGGTGCAGCAGTCGAGCGACCAGCTCGTGCGCCTCGTGCGCGAGGACGCCACCGGCATCCGCGTCATCAAGGCGCTCTCCAAGACGGACGCGGAGCGCGCGCGCTTTGACGCCGTCTCCCGCGAGGTGATCGCGCGGGAGAAGAAGGCCAGCGGCATGATGGCCCGCGTCGGCCCCCTGACCAGCATGCTCTTAAACGGCGCGCAGATCGTCGTGATCCTCGTCGGCGCGCTGCGCGTGGCGAGCGGGCACTGCGAGGTCGGGCGCATCCTCGCCTTCATGACCTATTTCACGATCATCCTCAACGCCGTCGTCAACCTCTCCAAGATGTTCGTCGTCTTCTCGCGCGCGGCGGCCTCCGCCGACCGCGTCATGGCCGTCATCGACCTGCCCGAGGACATGCTGACGCTGCCCGCCCCGGCCACGCCGGACGCATCGCCCACGCAGGACGCTCCTGCCGCGCAGGACGCTCCTGCCGCGCCCGCCATCGAGTTTGACGGCGTCTGTTTCCGCTACGGCGGCAGCGGCGAAACCGCGCTCGAGGACGTCAGTTTCTCCCTCGCGCGCGGCCAGACGCTGGGCATCATCGGCGAAACCGGCTCGGGCAAGAGCACGCTCATCCGCCTGCTCATGCGCTTTTACGACCCGACGCAGGGCGTGGTTCGCCTCTTCGGGCAGGACGCGCGGACGATCCCCCGCGAGCAGCTGCGCGCGCACTTCGGCGCGGCCTTCCAGTCCGACACGCTCTTTGAGGATACCATTGCCGAAAACATCCGCCTCGGCCGCCCGCTGACAGACGAGCAGGTCACGCAGGCCGCGCGCGACGCGCAGGCCTACGCCTTCGTGCAGGACGACAAGCAGGGCTTTGACACGGGCCTCGCCATCCGCGGCAACAACCTCTCCGGCGGGCAGAAGCAGCGCGTGATGATCGCGCGGGCCCTGTGCGGCCGGCCGGACATCCTCGTGCTCGACGACGCCTCCAGCGCGCTCGATTACAGGACGGACGCCGCCCTGCGCGCGGCGCTGCGCGAGCGCTACGCGGAGGTCACCAAGGTGCTCGTCGCCCAGCGCGTCTCCTCCGTCGCCTCGGCCGACCTGATCCTCGTGCTCAGCGGTGGGCGCATCCTTGCGCGCGGCACGCATGAGACGCTGCTTGCCTCCTGCGCCGTCTATCAGGAGCTCTACGCCTCGCAGATGGGAGGTCTTGACGCATGAAGAAGCCCGCCTCTTCCCCTGTCCAGAAGCCCCGCGACACGAAGGGCACCATCCTGCGCCTGCTGCGCACGATGACGCACGACCGCACGCTCTTCGCGCTCGCCCTCGCGCTGACCGTCGCGGGCAACCTGCTCGCGCTCGCCGGGCCGAAGCTCGCCGGCGAGGCCATCGACGCCATCGGCCCGGACGCCATTTTGTGGCCCGTCATCCTGCGCAAATGCGCGCTGATGCTCGTCTGCTACGCCTCCAGCGCGCTGCTCTCCTACGGCCTCTCCCTGCTGATGATCCACATCAGCCGCGGCGTCGTCTACCGCATGCGCGAAGCGGCGTTCGACCGGCTGATGCGCCTGCCCGTGCGCTTCTTCGACGAGCATCCCTCCGGCGACATCATCAGCCGCATCTCCTACGACATCGAGACGGTCAACGAGTCGCTCTCCAACGACATCGTCCAGATCCTCTCGACCGTCGTGACCGTCGCCGGCTCCCTCTTCTTCATGGCGACGATCTCGCCCCGGCTGCTGCTGGTCTTCTGCGTGACCGTGCCGCTCTCGCTGTATCTCGGGCGGCGGCGCGCGACCGTCACCAAGCCGCTCTTCCGCGCGCGCAGCCGCAAGCTCGGCGAGCTCAACAGCTTCGTCGAGGAGCAGCTCTCCGGCCTGACGACGCTGCGCGCCTACTGCCGCGAGGACGCGGCGCTTGAGCGCTTCGACGGGATCAACGAGGAGGCCGTGCAGGCGTATTATGAAAGCGAATACGAGGGCAGCGTCATCGGCCCGCTCGTCAACTTCATCAACAACCTCTCCCTGGCGATGGTCAGCGCATTCGGCGCGCTGCTCTTCTGCGCCGGGCAGATGAGCATCGGCTCGATCTCCTCCTTCATCCTCTATTCCCGCCGCTTCTCCGGGCCGATCAACGAGGCTGCCAACGTCTTTGCCGAACTGCAGAGCGCGCTGGCCGCCGCCGAGCGCGTCTTCTCCCTGATCGACGAGCCGGCGGAGCCCGAGGACGCCCCCGACGCGAGGGCGCTTTGTGAGCCGCGCGGCCACGTCGAGCTCGAGAACGTGACCTTCGGCTACGACCCCGACCAGCCGATCCTCAAGAATTTCTGCGTCGACGCGCAGAGCGGGCGGCTGATCGCCGTCGTCGGGCCGACGGGCGCGGGCAAGACGACGCTCATCTCCCTGCTCATGCGCTTTTACGACGCGCAGAGCGGGCGCATTTGCGTCGACGAGGGCGAGATTTCCGGCTATACGATGCGCAGCCTGCGCGCCGCCTACGCGATGGTGCTCCAGGAGACCTGGCTCTTCGAGGGCACGGTCTACGACAACCTGCGCTATGCCAATGCGCACGCGACGCGCGAGCAGGTCATCGCCGCGGCGAAGGCCGCCCATGCCGACAGCTTCATCCGCCGCCTGCCCAACGGCTACGACACCGTGCTGACCGACGACGGCGCGAACATCTCCAAGGGCCAAAAGCAGCTGCTGACCATCGCGCGCGCCATGCTGCTCGACAGCCGCATGGTCATCCTCGACGAGGCGACCAGCAACGTCGACACGCGCATCGAGAAGCAGATTCAGCAGGCCATGCGCCGCCTGATGGCGGGCAAAACCTGCTTCGTCATCGCGCACAAGCTCTCGACCATCGAGAGCGCGGACGAGATCCTCGTCGTCAACCACGGCGAGATTGTCGAGCGCGGCACCCACAGTCAGCTGATGCGCGCGAAGGGCTTCTACTACACCATGTACAGGGCTCAATTCGAATAAGCTGCTGTTTTCTGCGCGAAGCAAAAAAGGGTCAAGGGGTATGCCCCTTGAAGCAAAAAAGGGTCAAGGGGTATGCCCCTTGTGGGGTCCGGGGCGGCGCCCCGGGCAGGTTTCAGGGCGGCCGCCCTGACGTCATCTGTTTGATCCACCGTCCTCTTGATTTGGAAAGGAAGCGCCAAAACCATGAACACCGCTGAATATGAAGACATCCGCGCGACCGTTGACGAGGCCATCTCAGCGCTGTGCGCCCATCTGGAGCCGGGCAGCCTGATCGTGCTGGGCTGCTCGACCAGCGAGATCGCCGGCGGGCGCATCGGCCTCTCCCGCGTGGGCGAGGCGAACCTCGTGC
>SFFC01000134.1 GCA_004556985.1 Clostridiales bacterium
GCCCTGCGGCGCGCGCGTGCTGCGCCACCCGCAGATCGCGCCGGGGCGCATCGCGCTGACGCTGTGCGAGGGCGGAGAGAAGACGCAGCGCGCGGTCACCAAAAAAGACCCGCTTTGGAAGCGGGCCAGAAAGCTCAGCGCGGGCGAGGGGCTTACAGCTTTTCAAACAGCCCCGCGTGGCGCAGCGCCGGATGCAGCGCGGAATAGAGAATCGGCGCGACGATGAAGGCAAACGCCGCGTTGGTCAGACTGGCGATGCCCTTGGTGGCCATCGTGGACCAGATGCCGCTGATCGTGACGCCGTCGATGCTCAGCGTGTCCTCGAAGGACAGGCCGCGCACGAAGCGGAGCTGGATGAAGGACTTGAGCAGGTACAGCGCGGTATAGGTCAGCGCGCCGAGCACGCAGCCGATGACGATGCGGACGTAGTCGGCCTTCTCGAGCTTCGGCTTGCGGGCGGTCTTGTAGGCGATCAGGCCGGTGACCAGCGCGATGGCGCCTTTGTTGATGAAGGTGATGATGAACTCGAGGCCGTAGCCGCCGATGATGTCAAACAGGCCGTTGCCGATGCCGGCGGCCAGGAAGCCGGAGGCCGGCCCGAGCAGCAGCCCACAGAGCACGCAGATCGCGTTGCCGACGTGGAAGCGCGAGGCGAAGAACGGGATGCTGATGTAGTTGGAGACGCAGGCGATGGCGGCCATCAGGCCGATGAAGCAGATCCTGAAGGTGCTGTCGCGGCGGGCAGAGCGGTTGGCGGTCATGGGAAAAACCCCTTTCTTTGGATTGAATGACCGCATTATAGCACAAACTGGCATGACGTAAAGAGCCAGTTTTCGAGAAAATGACCATGCCAGTTTGCGCGCGCGGGGGCGTTGAGCGCAGCGCGCGGATATGATATAATCAAAACAGCGTCCCTTGTGACAGGGGCGGGAAAACCAGACCTTGGAGGGACTATGAACCTGAGCAGACTCCGCCGCGCCGGGATGGTGGGCGGCATGACGCTGGCGCTCTTTCTGGCGCAGGCGCTTTTGATGCAGAAAACGCTGCTGCATCTGACGACTTCCCTGGATGCGTGGGCGCTTTCCGCGCTCTTTGCGCTGGTCTACGGCGCGGCGCTCTCGCTCTTTGCCGCGCTGGAGCGCCCGAAAAGGGGCGCGCTGCTCTTTGGAGGCGGCTTTCTGGCGCTGACGATGCTCGCGCGCGTCGCGATGCTCGACTTTGAGACGGCGGATTATGTCTCGTTCCTCTCCGGCTGGGTGCAGATGTTCCGGGAGGGCGGCTTTGCGGCGCTGGCGCAGAACGTGGGCGATTACAACCTGCTCTATCAGTATGTGCTGCTGCTGGTGTCCAAATCGTCGCTGTATGACCTGTACCTGATCAAGCTCTTCTCCGTCGCCGCGGACTACGCGCTGGCCGTCGTGATGATGCGCGCGGCGCGCCATGTCGCCGGGGAGCGCGCGGCGATGCCCGCGCTGCTGCTGGTCAGCGCGCTGCCGACCGTGCTGCTGGACGGCGCCTGCTGGGGCCAGTGCGACGCGGTCTACGTCTCGCTGATCGTGCTGAGCCTGCTGCTGCTGGAGACGGGAAGGCCGACGCGCTCGGCCATGGCGCTGGCGGTGGCCTTTGCCTTCAAGCTGCAGACGATCTTCTTCTTCCCGGTCGTGCTGCTGGGGCTGATTCACGGGAAATACAGGCCGCGCCACGCGCTCGCCTTCTTCGGCGCATATCTGGTGACGATGCTCCCCGCGCTGATCGCGGGGCGGTCCTTCTTTGACGCGCTGTCGGTCTACGCGAGCCAGTCGATGGGCCAGTATTACGACCGGCTGACCTACAACGCGCCCAACCTCTACCTCTTCTTCCCGATGCTCGAGTTCGCCTCGAGCCAGGAATACACCTGGATGCGCTATATCGACGGCGTCAACAGCAAGGGCGTCAACGCCTACCTGAACGCGGATCTGCTGCCGGCGCTGCAGAGCGCCGCGCTCTTTGCCTGCATCCTGCTGACGCTGATCGTCGTGATCTACTGGCTGATGCACGCCAGGGAGATCACGCCGGAGATGACGCTCGAGTTCGCGCTGTTCTTTGCGATCTTCCTGCCGTTTGTGATGCCGAAGATTCACGAGCGCTACTTCTACCTGGCGGACATGCTCTCCGTGCTCTACGCGATGGAGCGCAGCGACCGCCGGTTCGTGCCGGTGCTGGTCGTGACGGCGTCGGCGATGAGCTACGTGCCCTATCTCATGCGCCAGCGGCCCATCGACGAGCGCTGGCTCGCGCTGATGATGCTCGCGGCGCTGGCGGTCGTTTCGCATGACCTGCTCGCGCGGATGCGCCAAAACCGCGCGGCGCTTGCAAAGGGAGGTGCGGCGGCATGAAGACAAACCGGCTTCAAGGGGCGCTTGCCCTCGCTCGGCGCTGCGATGCAGCCCTGACGCGCTTTCGCCTGCCGCTGGGCGCGGCGCTGGCGCTGCTGCTGGCGGCGCTGACGGCGGCGTTCAACGTGGAATCCGGCCCGCTTCGCAACCTCAACGACATCGGCGGCTGGAGCAACCGCCTGCTGTTTATCGCGATGACGGCGGCCGTGCAGATGCTGCTGCTGCTTGCCTGCGCGCTGCTGCACAGGGGGCGCTTTTCGCGCCTCGCGCTGCGAGAGCTCCTTTTGACGGCGGGTCTGCTCATCGCGCTGCTGGGCATCAACCAGAAGACCTACGCCTATGCGACGCTGATCCAGCCCCTCGTGCGCGCGATGGACGAAGGCGGCCTCGCCGCCGCTCTGGCGATGGAGACGAATCTCTCCGCCCCTGCGCTCACGCTGCTCTGCGCGATCACGCGCGGGCCGGTCTACGACATGTACCTCGCCAAGCTGTTTGCGATTGCCTGCTTTGCGCTGACGGCGCTGCTGGCCGTACGCGCGGCCGACCGGCGCGGCTTGGGCATCCGCGCGGAGGTGCTGCTGACGCTGCTGATGATCCTGCCGCAGGCGTTTTTAAACGCCGCCTGTGCGCCGCAAATCGAGGGCTTTGCCGTGCTGCTGCTGGCGATGTCCGCGACGGCGCTGGATATGGATACCCCCCGTCCCCTCGCGGCGGCGCTGTGCTTCGGCGGCGCGGCGGCCGTCAGCGGCGCGGCGCTCTACGCGCTGCCGCTCTACGCCCTGCTGATCGCGGAAAAGCGGATGAAGGGCAGGCATCTGACCGCCGCCGGGCTGCTTGTGCTCGTCTGCCTGCTGCCCGCCGTGTGCGCCGGCATGGCGCCGGACGCGGCGCTTTTGAGCCTCGTGCGCGCGAATTTCGGCCTGCCGGACTACGCTGCGGGCAGCCCGACGATGATGAGCATCATCCCGCGCGCCAATCCGCTGGAGATGCCGGAGGCGTTCCTGCTCGGGCATCTCGAGTCGCTCGACCTTCTCACCAACGATCAGCAGTTCTACACGCAGGCGCATTTTGAGCAGGTCATGCGCGGGCTGTCGATCGCGGCGGTGGCCGTGTACGCGGGGCTTTGCGCGCTGGGCCTGCGCAAGCAGGGCATCTCCCCGCTGCGCCGGGCGATGACGCTGACGCTGGCGGCGCTCTTCTGCTGCCCGGCGGCGAGCATGGGCGCGTGGCTCGCGCTCGACGTGCTCTGCGTGATGGCGCTCGTCGGGGAGCCGGGGCTGCGCCTGCCCGCCTGCCTGCTGCTGTTTGCGACGGCGGGCGCGGGCTGCTATCCGCTGACGGCGGAGATTCTGCTGCCGGTGGCGGCGGCATGGGCGCTGTGCGGCGTGAGCCTGTGCATGCTGCTTGACGTGATCCCGATGGGCAGGGCGGCGGCGCGGAAGGAGGCGTCCTGATGGAGGAAAGAAACGCGCGGCTGAGAATCTGCTCGCGGATGCGCGAGCCGGACGGCGGGCTGCACGAGATCAAAAACGCGCGGCGCGGCGTCTTCCGTGAGGAGGAAAATGGCATCGCGCTCGAATACGACGACGAGCAGGACGGAGAGCGCGCCCATATCCTGCTGACGGCGGACGCGCGGGGCGCGCAGATGGTGCGGCGCGGCATGACGAGCGCGCGTCTGCGCTTTGTCCCCGGCGAGCGGATCGCCAGCGCCTATGTGACGCCCTACGGCGAGATCCCCGTCGCGGTCGACACGCGCGGCGTGCGCATCGAGCGCGGGGAGAATGGCGGCACGCTGCTGCTGGATTACGACGTCTACGTCGGCGGGGAGAGGACCGCGTCGACACAGCTGGAGGTCGCATGGCGGCTGTGAGCGGCAACCCGGCCGTCGCGCTGCGTACCCTTGCCCGGGAGGCGATGCTCGCGTCCGGCGGGCGCGGGTTTGTCCGCTTTCTGCCGCCGGGCGGCGCGCTGCTGGCGACGGATGCGCTCTGCCGCGCCGAGCGGGAGCAGGCGGAGGCGATTCGCAAGGCGCTGCGGGCGGCGGGCTTCGTCTGCGAGGATGCAGGCGCGCTGCTGCTGCTGACGCCTCAGGACGCGCTGCTGGCGGCGGCGCCGGATATCCAAACCGACGTCGACTGGGCAGGAGAGGCCTACGCCGCGCAGGCGCTGGCGCGGCGCTGGCAGGCGCGGCCGCCCCTGCCGCTCACCCCGGCGGGACGGCAGCTCGTGCTGGAGACTCTGCGCCTGATCTGGCAGCCTCAGGCGTGTGTGCTCGAGGGGATCGATGCCTTGCGCGCCCGCGCGGCGGTCATGCTGCGCGTCGGCGACGCGAGCGGCCTGCACGAGGCGGGCGCGTATCTGGGCGCGGCGCTTTGAGCGGCGGACATGCATAGAATGGGAGGAATACTTCATGGAGCTTCAATGGATCGGCCACGCCTGCTTCCGCATGACGGCGCAGGACGGCACCACCGTCATCACCGACCCCTATGACGAGAGCGTGGGCATCGCGATGCTGCCGCTTGAGGCGGACCTCATCACCATGAGCCACGGGCATCACGACCACTGCGAGACCTCGCAAATCGTCGGAAAGCGAAAGCGCGGGGAGAACGCCATCCGGATCTTCGAGATTGACGGCCTCAGGGTCGTGCACATGGGCGATCAGGGCTGCATGCCCGCCCCGGAGGCGCTGGAGGCGATCCGCGGCGCGGACGTCATGATGATCCCTGCGGGCGGGACGTACACCGTCGACGCGGCAGGCGCGAGGGCGATCATCGAGGCGGCGAAGCCCCGCTGCGTCGTGCCGATGCACGTCAAAACCGCGCACTGCGGCTATCCCATCGCGCCCGTCGGCGCGTTTCTCGCCTGCATGGGC
>SFFC01000135.1 GCA_004556985.1 Clostridiales bacterium
GCGGGACTGGGTGGCGGCGCACAGGGCGGCCGGCCGGGCGGCGATGGTGGCGCTGATGGCCGTGCAGGTGGTGCTCGCGTTTCTGCCGGGCGAGCCGGTGGAGATCGCGGCGGGCTATGCGTTCGGCGCGGCTGAAGGGCTGCTGCTGTGCCTGCTCGGCGCGTCGCTGGGCTGCGCGCTGGCGGCAGGGGCCGCACGGCGCTTCGGCCGGCGGGCGGTCGAGCGGTTTTTCCCGCCGGAGCGCATCGAGGAGCTGCCCTTCATGCGCAGCCCGGCAAAGCAGATGGCGACGGTCTTCCTGCTCTACCTGATTCCCGGGACGCCGAAGGACCTGTTCAACTATGCGATCGGCCTGACGCGCCTGCCGCTTCCGCGCACGATTGCGCTGACGGCCGTGGCCCGCATTCCCTCGATCGTGACCTCCACGCTCGGCGGGAGCGCACTCGGGACGCGGCGCATGGCGTTGGCGGTGGGCGTGCTGGCGGTCACGGGGGCGCTGTCTCTGGCGGGGCTGCTCGCCTACCGGGCGATGTGCAGGAGGGACGGGCGATGAAGACGATCTATTTGCTGCTTACCCGCTCGCAGACCTGCCTCTCGCGCACGATTCACGCGTTGACGGGCGACAGTTACACCCATGTCTCCGTCGCCTTCGACGAGGCGCTCACGACGCTGTGCAGCTTTGCGCGCTACGACGCGCGCTTCCCGCTCCCGGCGGGATTGGTGCGCGAGCAGCCCACGGCAGGCTACTATGGCGCACACCCGCAGATTCCCTGCGCGCTGGTTGCTGTGGAGGTTTCCGAAGCGGGCTATGCGCGGGCGAGAGGGCGCGCGGAGGCGATGCTCGCGCGCCAGGAGGCGACGGCGCGCCGGACATACCGCTACAGCGTGCTGGGGCTGCCGGCCTGCCGCGCGGGGCTGCCCCTGCGGCGGAAAGGACGGTATTTCTGCTCGCAGTTCGTTTCGGAGCTGCTCGCGCTGACGGGGGACGTGGCGCTGCCGGGGCCGCCGGAGCTGATGCGGCCGCAGGAGCTGACGCAGCTGCCGGAAGCGGTCTGCCTTTGGCGCGGGACGATGGGCGAGCTTGCCGCGCGCTGCGCGCAGCCCGGCTTGACAGCGGAGGCCTCTTCGCGTATGATGGAACACACAGACATCCATGCATGCGAAAGGGAAGCAACGCGATATGATCTGCAAAACCTTCGGGTTCGGCGCGCTTGAGCGCTACCGCTACGTCGTCGTCCTCTCCGCCTGTCAGGGCGGCATCCTGCTCAGCCGTCACCGTGCGCGCACGACCTGGGAGACGCAGGGCGGGCACATCGAGCCGGGCGAGACGCCGGAGGAGGCCGCGCGACGCGAGCTCTTTGAGGAGAGCGGCGCGATCGACTTCGCGCTGCGGCCGCTGTGCGATTACTGGGCTGGGGACGAGAAGACGGGCGAGGGCGCAAACGGGCAGGTCTTTGCGGCGGAGGTTTTCGCGCTGGGGCCGATGCCCGAAAGCGAGATGGCCGAGACGCGCGTCTTTGATGCGCTGCCGGGCAACCTGACCTATCCTGCGATCACGCCTGTGCTCTTTGCGCGCCTTGATGAGGCGCGGCGCGGAGGGACGCGCATTTGAGAAGGAAGCGCCGCGCGGCGGCAGAGAGGGCGGCGCCCTGCATAAAAAGACGCGGCCGGCTTGAGCCGGCCGCGACAGTGTGAGGAAGAAGTGTCTCCGCCCCCGTAAAAGGGGGCGGGGATGTTTTTATTTCGGATGGATCAGTCAAAGTAGACGTGTTTGGCGTTGCCGTAGTAGACCTTGCGCAGCTCGTCCTCGGTGAAGGCGTCGCCCTGCAGCAGGTAGTCGTGCAGATGGGTATAGGTGTCGGAGGTCGCCGCGAAGGGCGCGTCCGTGCCCCAGAGCAGCCTGTCCGCGCCGAGGATGTCCTTCGCCAGCTTCAGCACCTCGTGCACCTTCGGATATGGATAGCCGTTCGGCTCCACAATCTTGGGCAGCGCGGCGATGTCAAACCAGACGTTCTCCTTCGCCAGCAGGCGCAGGCTCAGCTCCAGCTCCTTGTAATGGCCTTCCATGGGCGCGAGCAGGTGGCAGACGACCAGCTTGATGTCCGGGTTCTCGTCGGCGATGCGGGCCAGGCTCAGCGGCTGATGGCTGTGCATGGTCAGGTCGCCGACGTCCAGCGCGACGGTGCCGTGGTGCCGGTTGACGACCCTGAGCAGCGGCATCATGACCGGCCCGGCCAGGTCGAACGGCTCGTGGCAGCCCATCAGGCCGCCGCCGCTGCTGACCTCCCACTTGGCCGCGCGGAAGCCGCGGTCGAAGAAGCCCTCCAGGGTTTCAAGCGCGTTGGTCATGTAGGGGTCGATGGTGCAGGTGGGGCAGAAGCGGTCGGGATACTTTTTGAGCAGCTCCTCGTGGTAGCGGTTCTGGAAGCCATACATGCTGCCCTGCATCAGAACGGCACGCTCGACGTCGTTTTTGTCCATGAGCGCAAGCGCCATCTCCGCTGTGAAGTTGTACTCGCCGTATTCGCCGTTCTGCGGGAAGAGCTGCCACTCCTCGCCGTTGCCCCAGGCGGCCCGGCCGCCGCCGATAGCGCGGGATTCGCCGCGGCGGCAGTAGCCGGCGACGACCTGTGCCAGATGAAGATGTGCGTCGATTTTTTTCACGGATCATCACGTTCCTTTCTTTTTCAGCCACGGGAGCTTTGTCAGGGACTTGCGGGCGCTGTCCTGATGCTGTGCGGCGTCAAACGCCATTGCCGCGATGATGACCAGTCCCTTGACCAGATCGTGCTCGGTCGCCGGCACGCTCATCAGGTTGAGGCCGTTGTTGAGCAGGCCGATCAGCACGGCGCCGAAGATGCAGCCGGGCACCGTGCCGACGCCGCCGAGCAGGCTGACGCCGCCGATGACGGCGGACATGATGACATAATTCTCATAACCGCTGCCGTTCATGGCCTTGCACTGCTGCGTCATGGAGGCAAGGACGATGCCGCCGATGGCCGTGGTGATGCCGCTGAACACATAGGCAAGCATGGTGACGCCTGTGTCGTTGATGCCGGAGAGGCGGGAGGCCGGGGCGTTGCCGCCGACAGCATAAAAGCTGCGGCCCAGCGAGGTCTTCGAGAGGATGAACCAGCTCACCAGCGCAACGACGATCATCAGATACACCGGGACGGGGAAACCGAAGAGCTTGTAATTGGAGATGCCGGTGAACAGCGCCGGCTCCGTGCAGCTGATGATCTTGTTGTTAGTCAGCAGCATGGAGAGGCCGAGGTATGCTGTGGAGGTCGCAAACGTGATCAGGAAGGCCGGCACGCGGAAGCGCGTGACCGTGAGGCCGTGGAACAGGCCGGCGAGTGCGCCGACCGCAATGGCCGCCAGGATGCCCATGACGACGGCGAAGTTCGTTCGCCCGAGGGCCTGTATGGTCATCACGCAGGCGACGCCCGTCAGGCCGCAGAGCGAGCCGATGGACAGGTCGATGCCGCCGACCAGGAAGACGAAGATCGTTCCGCTGGTCATGATGCCGTAGACGCTGATGGACCAGAGCACGTTGGAGAGGTTGCTGACCGTCGGGAAGGCCTTCGGGCGCAGGATAGTCAGCGCCGCGAAGCAGAGCACGAGGATCAGGGGCTTGGTCAAACGGCTCAAATTCAGTTTCTTCATCGCTGTCCCTCCCTTCACGCCTGCAGGCCGGAGGCCGCTTCCAGCACCATGGACTGCGTAACGCTCCCGCTGTTAAACTCTTTGACGACGCTGCCCTTGCGCATGACGAGGATGCGATGGCTGACGCGGATGAGCTCCTGCAGGTCGGAGCTGACCAGGATGACCGCCACGCCCTGACGGGCCAGGTCCTCCAGAATGCCGTAGATCTCATCCTTGGCGCCCACGTCGATGCCTGCCGTCGGCTCGTCGACGATGAGCAGCTTGAGATCGCGCATCAGCCACTTGCCCACGACGACCTTCTGCTGGTTGCCGCCGCTCATCAGGCCGACCTGCTTGCCCGGGTCGCTCGGGCGGACGTCCATCTTTTCAATCGCGCGTTTGGACATCGCCAGCTCCTCCTTCTCGTCGATGGCGAGGCCCTTTTTGCCGATGATGTCGTAATTGGTCAGGGCGACGTTGCGCGTCGTGGAGAGGAGGGGGATGAAGCCCTGTCCGCGCCTGTCCTCCGGCACAAAGCCGATGCCCGCGCGGATGCTCTTCTTGGGCGTGGAGCGGAAGGGCTTTCCGTCGAAGGTGATGCTGCCAGAGGTGAAGCTGTCGATGCCGAAGATGGCGCGCATGATCTCCGTGCGGCCCGCGCCGATGAGCCCGCCAAAGCCGACGATCTCCCCTCTGTGGATGTCGAAGGAGACGTCGTGGAAGCTGCCCAGGCTGGAGAGCTTCTCGACGTGGAGCAGCACGTCGCCCGCCGGCTTGCGCATGGTGTTCATCGTGCCGGCGGATTCGTCGATCTCCTTGCCAATCATCAGGCTGATGACCTTGCGGGGATCGATCTGGTCGTGGTCGAGCACGGCCTCGTTCTCGCCGTCGCGCAGGATGGTCAGGCGGTCGGCGAGGCGATAGACCTCTTCGAGGCGATGGCTGATGTAGATGACGGATACGCCCTGCTCGCGCAGACGCTCGATGATGGAGAAGAGCGTCTCCGCCTCCTTGCCGGAGAGGGAGGCCGTCGGCTCGTCCATGATCAGCACCTCCGCCTTGCAGGAGAGGCCCTTGAGGATCTCCACCATCTGGCGCACGCCGATGCCCAGGTCACAGACCCTGGCATCCGGATCCAGGGGGAAGCCGTAGCGCTCGATCAGCTCGCGGGTCATGGCGCGCATTCTGGCGTGATCGATGATGCCCAGCGTGCGCGGCTCACGGCCCAGGAACACGTTCTGGGAGACCGTCAGCGCGGGGATCACCGAGAGCTCCTGATAGATGCAGCTCATGCCCAGCTTCTGGCAGTCGCCCAGG
>SFFC01000136.1 GCA_004556985.1 Clostridiales bacterium
GCGCGCCGCGTTGCCGCAGAATTCGCCGCCCATCATGTCAAGGCGCGGCAGCGGCGAATCGAGGCGCGCTTCGTCGACATAGCCGATCTGGTCAAAGCCCTCCGGGCAGCGCGCCATCAGCCGTGCCGCCAGCGCGGCGCGCTCGCCGGGGCGCACCGGCGTAAGGACAAGGCCCGTCAGGTTGCCCGCCGGATCGGCGGGGAGATAGCGGATGCGCATGGACAATTTTCCCCCCTGCGGGCATGAGCGGCCCGCGTTTTTCCCCCTGATTATACGGCAGGGCGCGCCGGCGCGCAAGCGCGAACTGCACCGCCTGCATTTTCATAAAAAGGGGATTGACAAGCGGGCGGCACTGTGGTATGCTTTATCACGCTAAAGTACTAACACAATAAAGTGAGAGGGGTTTACCAAGATGAAAAAATGGATCGCGATGCTGATCGCCGCCCTGATGCTGATTTCCTGCTCCGCCGCGCTGGCGGAGGATACCGGCCTTGCCGACGTGCTCGCCAAGGGTACGCTCGTCATGGGCTTTGACGAGGCCTATCCGCCGATGGGCTTTGTCGCGGACGACGGCACGCACGTCGGCTTTGATATCGACCTGGCCAGGGAGGTCTGCGCCCGCCTGGGCGTGGAGCTCGTGCTCCAGCCGATCTCCTGGGACGCCAAGGAGCTCGAGCTTTCCGGCAAGAACATTGACTGCATCTGGTCCGGCCTGACGATCACGCCGGAGCGCCAGGAGCAGATGCTCTTCTCCATCCCCTATCTGGCCAATGAGCAGATCCTCGTCGTCATGAGCGATTCCGGCATCACCGCCGCTGATCAGCTCGCCGGCAAGGTGCTCGGCACGCAGGCGGGTTCCAGCTCGGTCGACGTGCTCGACGCCAATCCGGAGCTCAAGGATTCCCTCGCGGAGATCGCGCTCTCCGACGACTTCGTCGCGGCGCTGATGGATCTCAAGCTCGGCGGCATTGACGTGCTGCTGATCGACTCCGTCGTGGGCAACTACTACATCTCCCAGCAGGACGATCCGGACGCCTTCAGCGTGCTGCCCGAGGTGCTCGAGGCCGAGGAATACGGCATCGCCTTCCGCCTGGGCGAGCAGACGCTGGCCGACGCCGTCAGCGAGCAGCTCATCGCGATGAGCGAGGACGGCACGCTCGACGCCATCCGCGCGAACTGGTTCGCCAACGACATCACCATCGTCAGCAAGTACGCGGACAGCTACGGCAAGTAATGGCGATGCGATTCTCAAAGAAATGAGCCACAGGGCTGTAAAGACGACCGCTTTGCAGCCCTGTGGCCTGTTTCCGGGGCGGACGCCCCGGAAAGCGACCGATGAGGTGCCTATGAGATATTTCAATAACCCCGAGGCGCTGCTCCAGCTCCTGCGCACGCTGCAAAGCGGCATGGCCAACACGCTCTTCATCTTCGCCGCGACGCTCGTCTTCTCCATCCCGCTGGGCATGGTGCTCGCGCTGCTGCGGATGAACCGGCATCGCGTGGTCAGCATGCCTGTCGCGCTGTACATCCTCGTGATGCGCGGCACGCCGCTGATGCTGCAAATCTTCGCGATCTACTTCGCCATCCCGATGCTCACGGGCATGAACCTCGACCGCATGGCCGCGACCGTCGTCGCCTTCTCGCTCAACTATGCGGCCTACTTTGCGGAGATCTTCCGCGGCGGCATGATGTCGATTCCCGTAGGCCAGCACGAGGCCAGCAAGGTGCTCGGTCTGACGAAGGCGCAGACGTTCTTCCATGTCGTGCTGCCGCAGGTCGTCAAGCGCGTGCTGCTGCCAGTGAGCAACGAGGTCATCACGCTGGTCAAGGATACGTCGCTGGCCAACGTCATCGCCGTGGGCGAGCTGTTCCGCGCGGCGAAAAACGAGTCGAGCCGCACGGCCTCCATCGAGCCGCTCTTCGCCGCGGGCCTCTTCTATCTGCTGATGAACGGCGTCGTCACGCTGTTCTTCAGCGCCGTCAACCGCCGCATGGCCTATTACAAGGATTGAGGAGGGCGCGATATGCTGCAAGCCATTGACATCAAAAAGAGCTTTGACGGCGAGAGCGTGCTGCGCGGTGTGACGGTGCGCGTCTCGCGCGGCGAGGTCGTCGCCATCATCGGCCGCAGCGGCTCGGGCAAGAGCACGCTGCTGCGCTGCCTCAACCATTTGGAGACGATCGACAGCGGCTCCATCCTCATCGGCGGGCAGGCAATGGTCACGACCGACGCGCAGGGCCGCGCGCAGTATCAGCGCGAGCGCGATCTGCGCGGCATCTGCCTCAAGATGGGCCTGGTCTTTCAGGATTACAACCTCTTCCCGCATTACAGCGTGCTTAAAAACCTCGTGATGCCCCAGCGGCTCGTGCTGCATCGCAGCGCGCAGGAGGCGGAGCAGAAGGCGATGCTGCTGCTTGAGAAGGTCGGCCTGTCGGAGAAGGCGGGCGAATACCCCTGCAACCTCTCCGGCGGCCAATGCCAGCGCGTCGCCATCGCGCGGGCGCTGTGCATGGACCCGGAAATCCTCTGTTTTGACGAGCCGACCTCCGCGCTCGACCCGCAGCTGACGCAGGAGGTGCTCTCCGTCATTCGCCAGCTCGCCGCCGAAAAGCGCACGATGATCGTCGTCACGCATGAGATGAACTTCGCCCGCGACGTCGCCGACCGCGTCATCTACATGGAGGACGGGCTGGTCGTCGAGGATGGCCCGGCCCGGGAGGTGCTGGGCAGCGAGCGCAGCGAGGCCATCCGCGCGTTCGCCGGGGATGGCGGATATTGATGGGTTCCGGAATCGCCGTGAAGCAAAAAAGGGAGTCCGAAGGATGCTTGTCCTCCGGGCTCCCTTTCTTGCTTCCGGGAAGGAAAAGACCCCTTCTCAGAGAATCCTCTCCCCCGCTTCAAACACCGCCGTCTCATACGGCGCGAGCGCGATTTCGTCCACCTGCGCAGGCACATCCGACGCATTCTCGAGGAACGTGAACCGGCCCCGGCGCACGGCGAGCACGCCGTCCGGCAGCGGCTTCGGCCACGCCGGCGTCAGCAGAGCGTCGCAGACGCGCGCGTAGAACGCCTTGTAGAAGTCCGGCTCAAAGCGCGCGGCGAGGTAGTAGGCCCTGCCCGCTCCCGCCTCATGCATGGCGACGGCCGGGGATCCCTTGAAGTAGTCCTCGTCGTAGACCATCAGCGGCGTCGCGCCCTCGAGCGCGGCGACCTCGCAGAGCGTGCCGCCCTGCGCGCTGCGCGGCATGGCGGGATCCAGCGCGACGCAGCGGCGCGTCTCCCCGTCGAACATGCCGTCGATCTCCAGGCGGCGCAGGCCGAGCGTGTCGATCAGCCCGTGCGGCGTGTCGCCGAGGTAGCAAAGGTCGCTCTCATCCACGACGCCGCTCCAGTAGGTCACCACCAGCGTGCCGCCCTGTTCGGCAAACGCGCGCAGCTTCTCGGCGAAGTCCTCGCGCAGCATGTAGAGCATCGGCGCGACGACGAGCTTGTAGCCGCTCAGGTCGCTGTCCTGATTCACAAAATCGACGCCGATGCCGTTGCGGGCGAGGGCGGCGTAGTGCCGCGTGATCTCCTCCCAATAGCCGAGGCCCGCGTTGCGCGGCCCCTGCGCCTCCTCCATGGCCCACTTGTTGCTCCAGTCGTGGACGATGGCGGCCTGCTTCTCCTTGCGCTCGCCCGCGACGGGCGCGAGGCGCTCGAGCAGCTCGCCCAGCTTCGCGGTCTCGACGAAGACGCGGTTGTCCTCCCGCCCGTCGTGGCCGACGACCGCGCCGTGGAACTTTTCAAACGCGCCGCGGCTCTGCCGCCACTGGAAGTAGAGCACGCCGTCCGCGCCGTGGGCGACGGCCTGAAGGCCGGAGAAGATGTTCATGCCCGGCTTCTTGTTCTTGCTGACGCTCTGCCAGTTCGTCATGCTCGGCGTGCATTCCATCTGCCAGAACGGCTGGCCCTTGATGGAGTAGAAGAGATCATGCATCATCGCGGTGTCGATTGCCGTCTCCTCGAGCGTCTGCGTCGGCTTGTGCCAGGTGGGATAGCTGTCCCAGCTCGCCAGATCGATCTCTTTGGCCATGTCGAAATAGTCGACGCCGTCAAAGCGGTACATCATGTTGACGCAGACCTTCGCCTCCGGCACGATCTCGCGGATGCAGTCGCGCTCCCACTTCATGAAGTCCGTCGTCTGGTGGGAGACGAAGCGCTTCCAGTCGAGGATCAGGCCGTGCATCGCGTGCTCGCCCTGCGGCGAGGGGCTCTCGATCTGGGCAAAATCGGTGTAGTCGTGGCTCCAGAATTTGGTATTCCAGGCGCGGTTGACGCCCTCCAGGGAGCCGTAGCGATCCTTGAGCCAGTCGCGGAAGGCCTGCTGGCAGAGCGCGCAGTGGCATTCGCCGCCGAACTCGTTGGAGATATGCCACATGACGACGCCCGGGTGGCGGCCGAAGCGGCGCGCCAGCGTCTGATCCATCAGTCGAACCTTCTCGCGAT
Organism: Clostridiales bacterium; assembly: GCA_004556985.1. Lineage (GTDB taxonomy): Bacteria > Bacillota > Clostridia > Christensenellales > Aristaeellaceae > Ventricola. The sequence goes on from SFFC01000136.1 coordinate 4,490, forward strand.
AGACGGGCGAGGTGTAGCAATGGTTCTGCCTGTCGCCGAAGAGCTGGCGGACGCGGTCCGCGTTGACGCGGCGCACCTCGGGGTATTTCTGCGCCATCCAGGCCGGGCGCGCGCCGCTGGGCGTCGCCAGGTCGACGCTGATGCCTGCCGCATAGAGCCTGTCGATGACCGAGGCCATCCAGTCGAGCTGATAGTCGCCCTCGCGCGGCTCCAGCGTGCTCCAGGCGAAGATGCCCAGCGAGACGACGTTCACATGCGCCTTGCGCATCATCTCGACGTCGCGCTCGAGGATATCCGGGCGGTCGAGCCATTGATCGGGGTTGTAGTCCGCGCCATGCCAAAGTCTGCCGTTCATCCTGATATCTCCTTCCGGCGGGGAGGCCCGCCTGTTTCTCCTGTGATTCGCCTTCTAATCAATTCCTTTTTGGAGGATTCAATCCGTTTCAATCG
>SFFC01000137.1 GCA_004556985.1 Clostridiales bacterium
GGATCGAGGCCCGGATAGCCGCCGCAGCGGGTTCTTGCCGCGCGGCGGCTTTTGCGCGCGCTTTCTCCCGCGATCCATCCACGGGATTCCTCAAAACCGCTTGACTTTCTTCCCGAAATCGTCCATAATATCTTGGGTTAATTTGAGAAAGAAGGTGTGTCGCGTTCATGCCCCAGCGCATAGTCAGCGTGCTTTCCGGCTCCCTCGCCGCGCGCAGCGGCATCCGCGAGGGGGAGACGCTCCTCTCCATCAGCGGCACGCCCGTGCTCGATCTGGTCGATTATCAGTTTCTGACGGCGCGCCCCTCGCTCGAGCTGCTGCTCGAAGGCGTAGACGGCGCCCGGCGCACCGTACACATCCGCAAGCTCACCGAGGAGCCCCTCGGGCTGACGCTCGAATCCTCGCTGATGAGCTGTCCCAAGACCTGCGCCAATCACTGCATGTTCTGCTTCATCGAGCAGATGCCGCCGGGCATGCGCCCCAGCCTCTATGTCCGGGACGACGACTGGCGGCTCTCCCTGATGGCGGGCAACTTTGTGACGCTGACCAACCTGCCCTCCGCCGAGATGGACAGGATCATCGAGCGCCATGCCAGTCCGCTGTACATCTCCGTGCACACGACCAACGGCGAGCTGCGCAAGAAGATGCTGCACCACCTCCACGCCGATCGGATCATGGAGCATCTGCGCCGCTTCGCGGACAACCGCATGAGCTTCCACTGCCAAGTGGTGCTCTGCCCGCAGATCAACGACGGGCCGGAGCTGGAGCGGACGCTCTCGGATCTCGCCTCGCTGGCGCCCTACGCGCTGACGGTCGCGCTGGTGCCCGTCGGGCTGACGCGCTACCGCGAGCACCTCTATCCCCTTCGCCCGTATACGCGCGAGGAGGCCGAGCAGGTCATTCGCCAGGCCGAGGCCTTTCAGCAGAAAATGCTTCCCGCGTTTGGCACGCGCTTTGTCTTCCCCTCGGACGAGTTCTACCAGATTGCCGGTCATCCGCTGCCCGATCCGGACAGCTACGAGGACTATCCGCAGTTTGAAAATGGCGTCGGCCTGCTTGCCCGTCTCCGGGACGAATTTGAGACGGCGCTTCGGCTCGATCCGGATGACGGAAGCGCCTCCTCCCGCCGTGTCATCATGGCCACCGGCACATCGGTCGCGCCGTTTATGCGCGAGCTGATCAAGGCGCATCCGGTTGCGGGCGTCAGCGTCCGCGTCAAGCCCATCCTCAACCGCTTTTTCGGCGAAACGGTCACCGTCTCCGGCCTGATCACAGGGCAGGATCTCGTCGAGCAGCTGCGCGGCGAGGAGGCGGACGAGATTCTCATCACAGAAAGTATGCTTCGCGAGGGAGAGGCCGTCTTCCTCGACGACATGACTTTGGCTCAGGCGCAGGAGGCTTTGGGCATCCGCATCACCCCCGTCCCGGATGACGGCGCGGAACTGCTCTATGCCCTGCGCGGAAACGGAGGTTAACACCCATGTCCAAGCCCCTTGTCGCCGTCGTCGGCAGGCCGAACGTCGGCAAATCCACGTTCTTCAACAAGATCGCGGGCAAGCGCATCTCCATCGTCGAGGATACGCCCGGCGTAACGCGCGACCGGATCTACGCGGATTGCGAATGGCTCAATCACAAATTCACGCTCATCGATACCGGCGGCATCGAGCCGCGCACGGATGACATCCTACTCAAGCAGATGCGCCGCCAGGCGGAGGTCGCCATCGACACCTGCGACGTCATCCTCTTCTTTACTGACGGCCGCGCCGGCCTGACGGCCAACGACGAGGACGTTGCGACGATGCTGCGCCGCAGCGGAAAACCCGTCATTCTGGTCGTCAACAAGGTCGATTTTCCGGAGATGACCGACACCATCTACGACTTCTACGCCCTGGGTCTGGGCGAGCCTTTTGCCATCTCCTCCACGAACATGCTCGGGCTGGGCGATCTGCTCGACGAGGTTGTCGCGCATTTCCCTGAGGACGCCGCTGTTTCTGACGATGAGGATCACACCATCAACATCGCCGTCGTCGGCAGGCCGAACGTCGGCAAGTCGAGCCTGGTTAACCGCATCCTCGGCCAGGAGCGCTCCATGGTCTCCGACATCGCCGGCACAACGCGGGACGCGATCGACACGGCCTTTGTGCGCGACGGCCAGCGCTTCAACATCATCGACACCGCCGGCATCCGCCGCAAGCGCGCCATCGAGGAGGAATCCATCGAGCGATACAGCATCGTGCGCGCGCTGGCGGCCGTCCGCCGCTGCGACGTCGCGCTGATCGTTATCAACGCCGAGGACGGCGTCACCGAGCAGGATACCAAGGTCGCCGGCTATGTCCACGAGGAGGGCAAGGCCGCCATCATCGTCGTCAACAAGTGGGACGCGATTGAAAAGGACACAAACACGATGGAGACCTTCCGCAAACGCGTGACCGAGGACCTCAAATTCATGGACTATGCGCCCGTCGTCTTCATCTCCGCACTGACCGGACAGCGCGTCGGCAATGTGCTCTCCGCGGTCAAGGACGCCTACGAGCAGACCTCGCGCCGCATCACGACCGGGCTGCTCAACGACGTGCTCGGCGACGCGACCGCCGCGCTGCAGCCGCCCGTCTCCGGCGGCCGCCGTCTCAAGATTTACTATGCGACGCAGCAGAGCGTCTGCCCTCCGACCTTCGTTTTCTTCGTCAACGACGAAAAGCTGATGCACTTTGCGTACCAACGTTACTTGGAAAACCAGTTCCGCAAATCCTTCGGCTTTGAAGGAACGCCCATCCGCTTCATCCTGCGCCAGAAGAATCAAAAGGAGGAATGATCGATGCTCTACGCTGTGATCACGCTCGTCGTCGGCTATCTCCTCGGGAGCATTTCCAGCGGCGTGCTGCTCTCCCGCCTCTTCGGCCATACGGATATCCGTCAGCACGGCAGCGGCAACGCGGGAACGACCAACATGCTCCGCGTCATGGGCAAGGGCATGGCAGCGCTGACGCTCGCCTGCGACATGCTCAAGGGCATCATCGCCGTGCTGATCGGAAAGGCCCTTGTCGGTGGACAGACGGGTGAGATTTTGGGCGCCTTCGGCGCGATTCTCGGTCACAATTTTCCCGTCTTCTTTGGCTTCAAGGGCGGAAAGGGCATCGCGACGAGCTTTGGCTGCCTGCTGATCGTCTTCCCGGCGCAGACGCTTGCCGCCTTCGCGGTGTTCCTCATTCTCTTCCTTGTGACGCATTATGTCTCCGTCGGCTCCATCGCTGCAGCGGTCACGCTGCCGCTTCTCGTCATCCTGACGACGCCGTACAACCCGGTCATCTGGATTTCCATCGTCGTCATCGGCGCGCTGGCGATCTGGCGGCACAAGGCCAACATCGTCCGACTGATCCAGCACAGGGAAAACAAGATCGACTTTGCCGTGTTCAAAAGCAGGAAGAGCTGAAAAGCAAAGGGGCGCCCGCGCCAGAGCGAACGTCCCTCTTTTTGTCCTTTTCGGGCGCAACGCCTCGAAGGCCCTTGAGTCCGGTTTGCCGGTCAGACAGCCTGCTTCTGCGCTGTCAGGTCGCCTCGCTGTCCGCGACGATCGGACGACGCCTCGTCGGCAGGCAGATGACCTGGCCGGCGACAAAATCGCTGGGCAGCAGGTTGGGGTTGAGCCGCAGCAGCTGCTCCACGCTCGTGCCGTTGAGCTCCGCCAACTCGTCGAGGGTATCTCCCTCCTGCATCCTGTACACCGGCCCGCCGCCCTCGCAGAGGCCCCGGTCGCCTCCCGGCGGCACGCAGAGCACATCGCCCGGGCGCAGCGCGGTCAGCCGGATATCCTCGTTGTATTCCCTGAGCGCGCGCATGGAGACATTGGAGGCGAGCATCACGTCGACGACGCTCTGCCCCGGCTGCACGGTATAGGCCGACGAGCCGACCGGGCAGGAGCGCCCCTCCCCGACGGGGATGCAGAGGATGTCGCCCACAAAGAGCCTGTTGGCGACGATGTTCGGGTTGGCGTTCATCAGCGCGCGCACGCTGATGCCATACTTGCGGGCGATCAGGTAGAAGCTGTCGCCGCGCTGAACGCGGTATGTTTCGCCGGACGTGCATGCGGAATCGGCCGTCTCGATCGCCGGCTGATTGATCAGATCCATGTCCGAAGTCTGCATCGTCTGGTTGCTTGAATTCTCCATGAAAAACAGCCCCTTTCGACGTTCTGCTTCAGCTTATGCGTCGAGGGGCTGTCTGTGCACAGGCGCGGGGCCTGTTCATTTTTATCGCGCTGAAAACCCGCCTGCATCAGGCAGACCGGAATGCCGAGGCAAGGTTACACGATCGGCGTGCCGTCCGGCGTAAAGAGCGGGAGCTTCTCCAGATAGATGATATCCCCGCGCTCCTGCGCGTCGCCCTCCGCCAGAATCGCCATGCGGCCACAGATCTCTCCACCCGCCTCCGTGACGAGCTTTTCTAGCGCCGCCAACGATTCGCCGGTCGAAATCACGTCGTCCACGATCAGGATGCGTTTGCCGCGCATGAGCTCGGCGTCCTCGCCGTCCAGATACAGCTTCTGGATATGGTCGGTCGTAATCGAGCGCACCTCCACGCCAAAGACATTGCGCATGTACAGCTTCGCGCCCTTGCGCGCAAGGAGCCACTTCTTCGCGCCGCACTGACGGGCCATCTCGTAGGCCAGCGGGATACCCTTGCTCTCCGCCGTAATGATATAGTCAAAAGCCGGGGCCTTTTTGAGCAGCTCGGCGGCACAGGCCTGCGTCAGCTCGCAGTCGCCAAAGATGACAAACGCGCCGATGGACAGCTTGTCGTTCAGCGGGCAGAT
>SFFC01000021.1 GCA_004556985.1 Clostridiales bacterium
CTCGCGCAGCAGGCGGATGGCCTTGACGGCGGCTTCGTCCGGCGTGACAAAGATCGTGCGCTGATGGGTATAGATGACAAAGCCTGCAGGCGTTCCGCCTGGCTTTTTGATGTAGCGGCGCAGCGTCGCGTCGATGGGCACCTGCGCGGAGCGGACGCCCTTGGAATAGTACGCGGCGAGCATCGCGGCCTCGAGAAGCGTACGTTCAGGCACCTCCTGCGCGTGGACGAGAACATGGGAGCCGGGCATCTTCTGCGCATGCAGCCAGAGCTCGTCGCCCTTGGCCCCCATCGTCAACCGCTCGTTCTGCAGCGCGTTTTTGCCGACCTCGATCTCGATCCCGTCGCCGGAGAGAAATTTCATCGGCTGGGAGGGGGCTTCCTTGCGCGGCTTGGCGCGGGAAACGGCTGCGCGCACATGGCCGGAGGCCTCCAGCATGGCGCGCAGTTCAGAAAGCCCCTGCGCGTCCGTGCATTTGCGCAGGTCGTCGAGCATCTGCTCCAGGTAGAGCAGCTCCTCCTCGGCCTTGCGCTTCTGCTCGGCGGCCAGGGTGCGCGCGCCGCGCGCTTTTTGATAGAGCTTGAAGTAGCGCTGGGCGTTTTGAGCGGGGGAAAGCGAGACATCCATCGGGATGTCGACGGTCTCGCAGGCGTCGCTGTAATAGTTTTCGACGCGGGCGACGGGCTCGCCCTTTTTGAGCCGGTAGAGGTTGGCCTGAATCAGCTCGCCGCGCTGGCGGTATTCCTCCATCCTTTCGGCTCCGGCGAGCGCCTCCTCCTGAATGGCGATCTTCTTTTCGCAGCGCTCGATGTGCGTTTTGAGCGTATGAGACAGGGAGCTGGCGCGCTGGTTCATTCTGTCGCGGCGGTCGCGCTCATAGAAATAGGCGTCAAGCGCCGCGCTGGGGCCCTGCGGAAAATCGGTCCTCGCCGCGCAGGACAGATGCAGCTGCGGGAAGGGGAAGACATCCGCCGGGGAGCCGTCCTCCGAAAGCGTCACGCAGCAGGGGGAGAGGCCGGGCATGGCTTGCAGATAGGCGTAAAGCGCCTGGGCGACGGCGCTCAGATCGAGCTCGCCAACAAGCGCGTCGCCATCGAGGCCGATCCGCGCGGCAGCCTCGCGAGCGGCCTGCGGGGAAAAGCCGGCAATGCTCGCGCCGATGGCCTTGGCAAGCTTGCCCCCGGCAGCGGCAAGCGCCGCCTCCAGCGCCGGCGCGTCGGCCAGATCCGGATCGAGCTTGCCCTGAGAGGGGGGATAGGCGTAGGGCAGGCCGGGCTGCACGAGGCGCACGCGGGAGATGTCCTCGCCGACGTGGCGCGCCGCATCGAGGATGCGCCCGTTCTCGTCGCGCAGGATGATGTTGGAGTGGCGGCCCATGATCTCCACGACAAGCGTGCGCAGCACGACGTCGCCCAGCTCGCTGAGCGCGGTGACGTCGATCTCAAGAATCCGGTCGCCGGCGATGCGGCGCACGGCGGCGATGCGCCCGCCGCCCAGATGCTTGCGCAGCAGCATACACAGCATCGGGGGCTCCATCGGGCCGGTCTTGGCATGCCGGGTCAGATGCACGCGGGGCGCGCTGGGCGCCGCGCTGAGCACAAGGCGATGGTTTTCGCCCTGCGCGCGGATGAGCAGATGGATTTCGTCCCGTTCAGGCTGGATGACGCGGTCGATGCGTCCATCCCGCAACTTTTCGTTCAGCTCCCGGGCGACAAAGCCGAGCATGACGCCGTCCATAGGCATGGGCAGTTCCTCCTGTTAAAGCCGGCGCTTGCCGGCAAAAGCGCAGTGAAAAAGGAGCCTGGCTGAAGGCGCGGAGCGGAAGCGGCCAGGCCTTTTTGGCAGCAAAGGCGGCGCGCCGCATGGCGGGCGGAGCACGCGCATAGACTGCTGAATTCCCCATTATTATAACATCCTTCGCGCCAAAAGCAAGGAAAAACGGCGGGCGCTTTGGCATGGACAGGATGGGCCCCGAATAGACTCAAGCGGAAATGAACCGGCAAGGAGTGATGGAGGATGAAGAGACCGAGGATCAGGCTGGCGCGGGCGGATATCGAGCGAATACTCATCGCATGCTCGGCGGCGCTTGTGCTGGTGCTTTCCTTCTCGGGACGCGGCATGGAGACGGAGCCCTACGAAGAGCCGCTCGAGGAAATCCCCACGAGCGAAATGGCCGCCTCGGCGACGCAGGCGCAGACGCAGACGACCGTCGTCTACTACGAGGACGGGGACGGGTATCTCGTGCCCGTCCAGCGGGAGATTGCGCGGCAGGACGGCATCGCCAAAGCGACGCTGGGGCTGATGGTGCAAAGCGCGCGCAACGACATGGACGCGGCGCGGCTGGGGCTGACGCCGGTCGTGCCGGAGGGAACGACGTTTGACCTGGACATCTCGCAGGGACATGCGCGCGTGGACATGAGCCATCAGGCGCTTGAGACGGCGGACAGGGCGCAGGAGGAGAACATGCGCACCGCTATCGTCTGGGCGCTGACGGAGTTTGACACGGTCAAGGACGTCTCCTTCCTCGTTGACGGACAGAAGAGAAGCGCACTGACGCACGGCACGGACATCTTGGGCAGCTACACGCGCGTCGGGCTCAACCAGGAGGAGCCCGCGCAGGAGACCTTTGCCGGGGCACAGGAGATTCAGATGTACTTCCCGGCGCAGGACGGGCGGTTGCTGGTGCCGGTCTCGCGGACGATCTACGGCAGCGACGACGTGGCGACGGCGGTGTTCGAGTTCCTGCGCGGACCGAAGACGGACAGCGGGCTGGAGACCCCGCTGCCGGAGGGCGTGCAGCTGCTGGGCGTGAGCGTCAGCGGCGGTACGGTGACGATCAATTTCAGCTCGGAGTTCGTGAAAATTGCCGAGCAGAGCGACGGCGGCGTACAGGCGATCCGCGCGCTGATGCTGACCTGCACGCGCTACCCGGGCATCCGCAAGGTCAAAATCCTCGTGGACGGCGAGCCGTACCAGCTGCCGACGCAGGAGGTGCCGACGTTCGCCAACGTCGCCTCGGAGGTCGAGACGCAGTATCCGGAGGTCATGACGATCGAGTAGGGAAGCGGCTGAAATGCGTGTCAGGGCGCATTCAGCCCTTTTTTTCTCTCTTCAAATATGCTATACTGATCCCCGATCAACATTAGGGGAGAGAAAACGATGGAGAAGCTGATCGTGGCGAGCAACAACAAGAATAAGCTCAGGGAATTTGAAGCGATTCTGGGCGGGCGATACGAAATCGTTCCGATGCGAGACGCCGGAATCGACGCCGATATCGAGGAAAACGGCACGACGTTTGAAGAGAACGCGCTGATCAAGGCGCAGTATGTCATGGACGTCTCCGGCTGCGCGGCGATTGCCGACGACAGCGGGCTGGAGGTCGACGCGCTTGACGGCGCGCCGGGCGTGTACAGCGCGCGCTACTGCGGCCGCCACGGCGACGACGAGGCCAACAACGACCTGCTGCTTAAAAACCTCAGGGATGTGCCTGCGCCCAGAACGGGGCGCTATGTCGCGGCGATCGCGCTCGTGCGGCCCGGAAAGGCGCCGATCGTCCGGCGCGGCGTCTGCGAGGGGGAGATCCTCTTTGAGCGGCGCGGGACGGGCGGCTTTGGCTATGACCCGCTGTTCCTGTGCGAGGCGGGGGAGACGTTCGCGCAGATCAGCATGGAGAAGAAGAACGCCATCAGCCACAGAAAGCGCGGCATCGCCGCCGTGCTCGCGGCGCTTGACGCGGAGGCGAAGGCATGACGCGCGTGGGCCTGTTTGCCGACAGCCACGGGGACTGCGGCTCTATTTGGCGGCTCATGGAGCAGATGGGGTATCTTGACGCCGTCTGCTTCATGGGCGACGTCGCCTCGGATGCGGCCTACCTGCGCGACGTGCTCAGCGCCATGCCCAATGAGCCGCCGCTTTACGCCGTGCGCGGGAACAACGATCCGGTTTCCGTGCTGCCCGACGAGCTGCTCATCGAGCTGGGCGGCAAGCGCGTCTACATGACGCACGGTCACCGCTGCGCCGGCGCGCTGGGCCTTGTGTACCGCGCGCAGGAGCTTGGGGCGGACATCGCGCTCTTCGGGCACACGCATGAGCCGGTGTGCGAGCGCATGAACGGCGTGCTGCTGGTCAATCCGGGCTCCGCGGGGCGCTACTGCCGGGGCGGGAGACCGCGCGCAAAGCTGATGGAAATCGACAGGGGACAGGTGCAGATCCGAGACATTCTGCTCTGACGGACGGGCGAAATCGGCGGCAGAGACAAAAGAGACAAAAAATTCAAAAAGTCCTGCGAACACCCTTGACAAGCCGGAGCAAATCCAGTATAATCTATTTCCGTCAGCGGGAACGCCGCAGCGCGGGAGACAGCGGTTCGTGCGCCTGTAGCTCAGTTGGATAGAGCAACGGCCTTCTAAGCCGTGGGCCGTGGGTTCGAGCCCCTCCAGGCGCGCCATCGTGGTGGGTATAGCTCAGTTGGTTAGAGTGCCAGGTTGTGGCCCTGGAGGTCGTGGGTTCGAGCCCCACTACTCACCCCACTTTTTTTCTCCTGTTTGAGCAGGGACGATGGGGTGTCGCCAAGCGGCAAGGCACGGGACTTTGACTCCCGCATTCGCAAGGTTCGAATCCTGCCACCCCAGCCATTTTGATCCATTAGCTCAGCTGGTAGAGCACCTGACTTTTAATCAGGGTGCCTGGGGTTCGAATCCCCAATGGGTCACCATTTTGTTGGGCTTGCGGGTGTGGCGGAATGGCAGACGCGGCAGATTTAGGATCTGTTGCCCACAGGCGTATGAGTTCGAGTCTCTTCACCCGCACCATTTTATGCGGTAGTAGCTCAGTGGTAGAGTGCCACCTTGCCAAGGTGGATGTCGCGAGTCCGAATCTCGTCTACCGCTCCACTGTGCGGGTGTAGCTCAATGGCAAACAAGCACCTTTAGCTCAGTTGGTAGAGCACCTGACTCTTAATCAGGGTGCCCAGGGTTCGAGCCCCTGAAGGTGCACCATAAAAGAACGCTGCTCTTGATTCGAAGTTCAGCGTTTTTTCTTTGCCCGAAAAGCCTTGCGCCGCAGGGCTTTTTTCAGTTTGCTGGGTACATGGAAGAGCTTTCCCCGTGTTCTCTGGGTTCAATAAGCGCCTTCCTTTGGCTTCCCCCGATTTTCGCCCTTCTGGTTGGGTGCATGAAAAAAATGGCGGCTGGTTGTTTGGCGGATACCCGTACGATATTGGGTGTATATGAAGGGTTCTATTTCCTTCGGCAGGACGAATGTGAACGAGTTACGCTGTACTCATTCAGAGTAAGGCATCAGGGATGACATGGATCGCAACGCAATCAGGTTTTGTCTCCTTATCCAAATCACCCATCCACAGACTGACAAAGCAAGGGCACAATCATTTTGTTTCCTTGACGTTCTGGCTATTTTGGCATAAAATGTTCTTGTATTAGATACAACTATTCATTTGAAAAGAACACGTCACAAATGAAGAATCATTTCATAATTGAAGAGGGAAGACATGGATACAAAGTTTTCTGTTGCCGTTCATGTGTTGATTCTGGTTTCAGAATCTCCTCATCCTATGACTTCTGACCAGATGGGCGAAAGCGTCGGCACCAATGCCAGCTATATCCGCAAAATCCTGGCTCTTTTGAAAAAAGCAGGGATCGTTGACGGGCACAGGGGCATCAGCGGCTATTCCCTGCTGATCGCCCCGGATCAGCTGACCCTGCTGCGGATTTATCGGGCTGTAACGGAGGAAGAACAAACGCATATCCTTGACATTCATCAGAACCCAAGCGATCTGTGCATGGTCGGGCGTCATATCAGGCCGGTGCTGACCGAACTGTTTGCGCAGGTCGAGGACAGCTTTGCCCGGTCACTGGCTAGCCAAACATTGGCCGACTGCATGGATGCCATACGCAAAAGAATGTAATACAAGGAGGAAGTCTTGATGAATACGGTCGAAATCATTTTCAGTCCCACTGGCGGCACAGAGAAGGTCGCCCACATCATTGGCAAACAATGGAGCGAGAATCCCAGAATCATTGACCTGACCGATCCGAAAACCGATTTTTCCGCCTGCGTGATGGATCAAGAAGATCAGGTGCTCGTCGCCATGCCCTCCTTCGGAGGGCGAGCCCCCGCCGTGGCGATCGAGCGGCTCAAGCAAATTGCAGGAAACGGTGCGAAATGCACCCTGGTCTGCGTGTACGGAAACCGTGCCTACGAGGATACGCTTGTGGAAATGGAAGACGCAGCCCAAACATGTGGATTCCGGATTGTTGCAGCCATTGCTGCGGTGGCGCAGCATTCCATCATCCCCCAATATGCCGCCAACAGACCGGATGCGTCCGATGAGAAACAATTGATTCAGTTTGCACGGCAGATCGCAGACAGGACAGAAGCTGTGACCTGTATTCCCGGTAACCGCCCCTATAAAAAGGCTGGCGGGGCTGGACTGGTACCGAAGCCGTCCAAAGATTGTGTGAAATGCGGCGTATGTGCGAAGAATTGCCCCGTGCAGGCCATCGACCCCGCAACGCTTTCGGCAGATCCCAAGAAATGCATTTCCTGTATGCGCTGTGTGAAGCAATGCTCTCATGAGGCCAGAAAGGTCAATGGCGCCATGGTTTCCATAGCGGCCCTGGCCATCAAAAAGGCCTGCTCGATCAGAAAGGGCAATGAGCTGATTCTGTAAAAGATCACATTTAGCTGGTGCAAGATCCTCTCGTTTTAGTTTGCGCGTTTTGCACCCACCCAAACGCAAAATGCACTCAGTTCCCCGGCTGCCGTTTCATCCTGCGCTTTGTATCGAAACAAGCGTAGGAAGCCATCAGTCCGAAAACGTTGGTTTTCGGGCTTTTTTGGTTTTGCCGGTTTTCGGCTGGGGACGAAGGGCTTTCCCTGCCTGAATGAGGGGAAGTCTATGAACCGATTCTGCGAAAACTGCTGTGATTTGACGGGCCAATCAAAGGCAAACTGACGGAAACAAAGAGAGCCGGCGTCATTTGCTTGACAAACCGGGGAGAAGCGAACCATAATAAAAACCGGCATCGCCGGCGAAGCGCGGCAAAAGCCGGGCGAAGGACGCACAGCAAAAGTCTGCCGGCTATGAAAATGACGGATGCTGCCAAAGAGACGGACATAGAATGACAGATGGAAAGCGGCCGGAAAGGGCGCAGGTATCTGTGCAGGACCGAAAGGAAGTAACTATGGGCAAATATTTTGGAACAGACGGTTTCCGCGGGGAGGCCAACGTTGGCCTGACAAGCGAGCATGCCTACCGGATCGGCAAATTCATCGGCTGGTATTACGGCGCGAGGCTGGGCAGAAAGGCGCGCATCGTCATCGGCAAGGACACGCGCCGCTCGAGCTACATGTTCGAATACTCGATCGTCGCCGGCCTGACCTCGACGGGCGCGGACGCTTACATGCTCCACGTTACGACGACGCCGAGCGTCGCCTATGTCACGCGCGTGGACAGCTTTGACTGCGGCGTGATGATCTCCGCCTCGCACAATCCCTTCTATGACAACGGAATCAAGCTGATCAACAGCCGCGGCGAGAAGATGGACGACGAGACGACGGACGCAATTGAAGCCTATCTGGACGGCAACTTCGCCGCGCTGGGGCTTGAAGGAGACGTGCCCGCCGCCACGCGCGAGGAGCTCGGCTGCATCGTTGACTATGTCTCCGGCCGCAACCGCTATGTCGGCTATCTGATTTCCCTGGCGGCGCATTCCTACAAGAATGTGCGCGTCGGCCTTGACTGCGCCAACGGCAGCGCCTGGAACATCGCTAGGACGGTCTTTGAGGCGCTGGGCGCGAAGACCTTCGTGATCAATGCGGAGCCGGACGGACAGAACATCAACCGCAACGCGGGCTCGACGCACATCGAGGGGCTGCGCCGGTTCGTGCTGGAAAACCACCTCGATGTGGGCTTTGCCTACGACGGCGACGCGGACCGCTGCCTGGCGGTCGACGAAAACGGCGAGGTGATCGACGGCGACAAGATCATGTACATCTTCGCCCGGCAGATGAAGAAGGAGGGCAAGCTGAGGGGCAACAAGGTCGTCACGACGATCATGTCGAATTTCGGCTTGTACAAGGCGCTCGACGAGGAGGGCATCGGCTACGAGAAGACGGCCGTCGGCGACCGCTTTGTCTATGAAAACATGGTGAAAAACGGATACTGCGTCGGCGGCGAGCAGTCTGGCCACATCATCCTGAGCAAGTACGCGACGACGGGCGACGGCATTTTGACCTCCATCGAGCTGATGGAGGCGATGCTGGACAGCAAGCAGACGCTGTCCCGGCTGGCCGCGCCGATGACGGCCTATCCGCAGGTGCTCAAGAACGTGCGCGTGAGCGACAAGGCGGCCGTACGGGAGAATGCGCATGTGCAGGAGGTCGTCCGCAGGGTGGGCGAGCGCCTGGGCAACACGGGCCGCGTGCTGCTGCGCGAGAGCGGCACGGAGCCGGTCATCCGCGTGATGGCCGAGGCGGAGGAGGAGCGCATTGCCGAGCAATGCGTCAATGAGATGATCGACGCGATGAAGGCCGAGGGATTGGCCTGATGGGAGGACAAGATGATGGATGCGATTCGCACAAAGGATCTCTTTGATCTGACGCATACGCGCGCGGCGGCGTTGCTTGAAAGCTGCGAATACCCGTGGGAGGCGCTTTCGCGCATCGGCGAGACGGTGCTGGCGATCGGGCAGGCGCTGCCGCAGGAGGAGTATGATCATCCCGCCGGGGATGTGTGGATTGCCAAAGATGCGACTGTTGCCCAAACAGCGACGATCCAGGGCCCCTGCGTCATCGGCAGCGGCAGCGAGGTGCGCCCCGGGGCGTTCCTGCGCGGCAGCATCCTCGTGGGCAGCGGCTGTGTGGTGGGCAATTCCTCGGAGCTCAAGAACTGCATCCTCTTTGACGGCGTGCAGGTGCCGCACTACAACTATGTCGGCGACTCTATCCTGGGCTACAAGGCCCACATGGGCGCAGGCGCTGTCACCAGCAACGTCAAGGGCGACAAGAAGAACGTCGTCGTCCACGGCGAGCAGGACTACGAGACGGGCCGCAAAAAGTTCGGCGCGATGCTGGGCGATTTCGCGGAGATCGGCTGCAACAGCGTGCTCAATCCCGGCACGGTCATCGGCCGGGACAGCCAGGTCTACCCGCTCTCCTGCGTGCGCGGCGTCGTGCCGGCGCGCTCGATTGTCAAGGGCGAGCGCGGCATCTTCAAAAAGCGCGACGCGTGAGGGTCAAGTCAATTCAAAAAAACCGCCGTTCAGCTTGGCTGTGCGGCGGTCTTTGCGCTTCTTTCCGCCCGTGGCGGAACAGACAGAGAGCTTATTTGGCTTGGCCGGCCTCATACTGCTCCAGCGCGGTGGCGAGCTGGTCGGGGCAGGAGGTGCCGTTGCGGCACTGGATGCCCTTGAGGCGGCGGATGGCTTCCTCGACGGTCATTCCGATGACCAGGGCCGAGACGCCCTGCGTGTTGCCAGCGCAGCCGCCGATGAAGCGGCAGGCGGTGATCTTCTCGTTCTCGACGTCAAACTCGATGGCACGGCTGCACACGCCGTGCGTCCTGTAAGTGTACATGGCTGATTCCTCCTGTGGGCCGGGATACGGCTGAATGCTGTAAAAATGATCAAATTCTTTTTCGACAAGGCCGGCCTGTTTCCTGCTTTTTCGTGGATTTCTTCTCCGGACGCCCCCGTCGAAGTGCTCATACGATGGAAAAGACGGGGGAAGGGGGCTGCGGCGTGGAGAACAGGGTGATCGTTTCCGGCGGCGGCGGGCTCAGGGAGCTTTTCGTGCCGGAGCTTCAATGGGGAAAGTCCGTGAGGCTCGAGGGCGCGGGTGCGCTCTGCGCGGGGCGGGGGACGCTCTTTTGCGCCTGCGCGCCGGGCGATGTGATCTGGCGGCTGGATGCGCAGAGCCTGATGCCCACGGCGCTCTTTGCCGGCGGGCCGGGCATTCGCGCGCTGAGCCTTTCCGCGGACGGGAAGCGGCTGTATGCGCTGTGCGGCGACGCGGACAGCCTGCTGATGCTTAACGCGCAGACCGGCGCGCCGATGATCGTCAACCGCGTGGGCATGGGGCCCTGCGCGATGGCAATGGATGAAGCCGGGCGCGTGATCGCGGTGGCGGGTGGGGAATGTGCGCGCGCCGTGCTGCTGTGCGCGTCGACGCTCGATGTGATCGGCAGCCTGCCGATGCCGGGCATGGTCGTCGGCGTGGCGCTGCGGCAGGGCAGGGTTCATGCGCTCTGCCTGAACGAGACCCTTTCCTCGACGCTGACGACCGTGCTGCCGGGCGGCGAGCGGCGGACGCTGGCGCTTCGCGGCATGCCCGGGACGCTGGCGCTATGCCGCGGCGCGCTGCTGGCGGCGACGCACGGGCATCTTTACGCGATTGCGGAGGACGGCTCGCGCGTGCTTCGCGAGGCAGGGGCAGCGGGGCGCGCGTCGCGCCTCCTCCTGTGCGGAGAGAGATTGCTAATGCTCGACATGTTCAGCGAGGCGCTTCTGGCGCTGGAGCGGGAGGACGGGCACTGGAAATGCGCGGCGCAGGGCGTGAGCGACGCGGCGCCGGCATAGCGCGCCGGAAAACGGGCCATCCTGAGGACAAAAGATCTGGAGAGCGGAGGGATGGCCATGAAACGCCGGGCTGCGCCGGAGCGGGTGATGGGCGCGCTGCTCCTGGTGTCGCTTCTGACGACGGAGAGCCTGCTGCTGGCAGAAGGAAGAGTGGCGGACGCGCTGCCTCTGCACCTGTGCAGCTTGTCGGCGCTGTTGGCGCTGGGGGCAGCCTTTCATGCGAATCAGGGCTCGCTCGACTTCCTCTGGTACGTCGGGATGCCGGGCGCGCTGCTGGCGCTGATCTTCCCGGCGCCCGCCTCAAGCCGCTGGCAGGCGCTGCTGACGGCCTCCTATGTGGCGACGCACGCGCTGATCGTGATCATTCCGCTCGTGCTGATGCTGCAGGGGCAAAGGCCGAGGCGCGGGCGTGCGCCGCAGGTGCTCATCACGCTGCAGGGCATGGCCTTGTCGGCCTTCTTTGTCAACCGATGCCTGGGGACGGATTTCATGTTTCTGAGCGCGCCGCCGGCGGACACGCCGCTGGAGACGATTTTCCGCCTGGGCTATCTGCCGTATCTGCTGGCGCTGGAGGCGCTGGCGCTGTCCTGTTGCGCGGTCATGGGCGCGCTGCTGTGTGTAGGGCGGGGAAAAGAACGAAGTGACCCGGCCGAATAAAACTTTACGAAAGCGCAAGAATGCGCTATAATGTAAAAAGGCGCTTTATTCTGCATCTCGTGTTCTGGCGGCTTTTGCTGCGCATGTGTGCCGCGTCCGGCAAGCCGGATCGCGTAATCAAAGAAGGGATTTTCATGGAAAACCAGAGGATATCCGTGTTTCAGCAAAGAAACAGATGGGGGATAACGGCTGTGAGCCTGGTGCTCTGCCTCGTTTTGTCGCCTGTACTGGTGCTCTCGCTGGCGGTTCCGCAGATTCTGATGCTGCTGCCGGTCGTGCTGCTCTGGCTGCTCGGCTGTGCCGGGCCCGTCAGCGCAGGCGGCTGCATCGCCATCCTGACGGGATTCAGCTTTTACTTTCTGGGCGGGTGGGGCGCGCTGAGTGTCCTCCTGTTCCTGGCGCCGGTGCTGATCGTCTCCGGCGCCCTGGTGGAGCGCGGCAGCCCGATGTTCATCGGCGCGGGCGTGAGCAGTGCGGCGATGTTCATCTCCTGCGGCCTGGTGATGGGCCTTCTGACGCTGCTGGCGGGCAGCGACATCGTGACCGCGATCTCCGGGCTGTGCCGTCAGGCGTTTGAGGCGACGGGGAAGATGGGCGATTCGCTGCTGGTCATGCTCATGGAGCTTGGGCTGATTGCGGAGCCGGATGGGCTTTCCTACCTGGAGAGCTCGGGACTGCTCTCGCTGGATGCGGCGGCGCGCAGCGACATGATCGACCAGCTGATTCTGGCGATCGATTCGATGCTCCGTCTGGAGATTCCGATGCAGATGTCGACGGGCTCCATCGCCGCGGGCGTCATTGGTCAGGCCGCGCTGCGCAAGGGTCTGCGCAGCCGGGGCGAGGCGGTCGACTGCCCGGCGCTGCACACCTGGCGCATTCCAGAGGGCTGGGGCAGGGTGCTCGGTGGAACATGGGCCATTCTGCTCGTGTTCTCGATGCTCTTTGCGGGCCGGGTCAGCAGCATGTACTATGTGTTCACGGGCGTTGTCGAGCTGCTCTTCAGCCTGCAGGGCATCGCGGCGGTCTGCTATCTGCTCCACGAGCGCGGCAAGGGCTCCGTACTCAAGGGGATCGTATTCGTTCTCGGCTTTACGCTGCTGCGGTCGATGGCGATCGTGCTGGGCATAGCTGACCAGGCGGTGGACATCACCAAGCGGCGCGAAAAGCTGGGAAAGACCGGCTGGGAAATCAGCTTTACGGCCAGGAAAAGCGAGCGCTGAGGCGCGGATACGCAAGAAAACAACACCGAAATTTCGGTCGATCATTCAGGAGGATATCGTCATGAAAGTGATTCTGCTCAAGGACATCAAGGGAACCGGCAAGAAGGACCAGATCATCGAGGCCTCGGACGGCTATGCGCGCAACTTCCTCTTCCCCAAGGGGCTGGCGCGCGAGGCGAGCGCCGCAAACCTCAACGCGATTGAAAACGCGAAATCCGCGAAGAAGCACCGCGAGGACGTCGAGCGCGCGCAGGCACAGGAGAAGGCGAAGCAGCTCGCGGGCAAGATCATCCGCATCAGCGCGCGCGGCGCGGAGGGCGGCAGGCTCTACGGCTCCGTGACCTCCCAGGAGATCGCCGCGGCGCTGGAGGCGCAGTATGGCGTCAAGGTCGAAAAGCGGCGCATCGAGGTGGCCAACATCCGCAACGCCGGCGACTTTACCGTCAGCGTCTGGCTCTACGCGGGCATCACGGCGGAGATGACGGCGCGCGTGGAGGTCGCTGCGCAGGGCTGAGACCGCGTGGCGCCGTAAGGGGCACTTTGGCGCGGGGAGGACGCCTCGCCCATTCATTCGAAAAGCAAAACCGTTCGCCGGGAGAAGGAGGAAGAACGCTTGGACGAACCCATCATGCGTGTGCCGCCCAACAACGCGGACGCGGAACGGAGCGTGCTCGGCTGCATGATGCAGGACAGAGAGGCGCTGAGTCTGGCCTTTGAAATGCTGACGGCGGACGACTTCTATCAGCCGGCGCACAGGGAAATCTTCGATGCCATGCATGCGCTCAATGCGCAGGGCATGCCGATCGACTTGGTGACGGTGGACGACGAGCTGACGCGGCGCGGAACGCTGGAGGGCGTGGGCGGCTCCGGGTATCTGGTCGAGCTGTCCCAGTGCGTGGCCTCGACGGTCAACGCGCGCGCCTACCTGCAGATCGTTGACGAAAAGGCGACGCTGCGCCGGATGATCAAGGCGACAGGCGACATCTCGGCCTCCTGCTATGCGCAGACCGATCCGATCGCCGACATCCTGGGCACGGCGGAGAAGTCAATTTTTGATATCATCATGCGCCGCCACGAGGGCTCGACGCTCAAGCACATCGGCGACGTCCTGCCCGACACCTACATGCGCATCGAGAAGCTCGTCGAGCTCAAGGGCAGCATCGACGGCGTGCCGATGGGCTTTGTGGATCTGGACAACCTGCTCACGGGCCTGCACGGCGGCGAGCTGGTGATCGTCGGCGCGCGCCCGTCGATGGGCAAATCGGCCTTTGGGCTGAACATCGCAGGCTATGCCGGCATGCACGCGGGCCGCTCGGTGGCCTATTTTTCGCTCGAGATGCCCAACGACCAGCTTGCGATGCGCCTGCTCTGCTCGGATGCCCGGGTGGACATGCAGTCCGTCCGCCACGGCACCATTCGGGACGAGGACTGGCTGTCTCTCGCCTCGACGCTGGGCCCGCTGGCAGCGTCGAACATCTACATGGATGACACCTCGGGCATCACGCCCTCGCAGCTGCGCTCCCGCTGCCGCAGGCTCAAGATGGAGCGCGGGCTGGATTTGGTGATCGTCGACTACCTCCAGCTGATGAGCGCGGACGGCCACGTCGAGAACCGGCAGAACGAGGTCAGCGAGATTTCGCGCAACCTCAAGTCGATCGCCAAGGAGCTCAACGTGCCGCTGGTGGCGCTGGCGCAGCTTTCGCGCGCCGGCGCGCAGCGCAGCGACAAGCGTCCGATCCTCTCCGATCTGCGCGATTCCGGCGCCATCGAGCAGGATGCGGACGTCATCATGTTTCTGCACCGCGAGGAATACTACGACCCCAACACGGAGGACAAGAACATCGCGGAGGTCATCGTCGCCAAGCAGCGCAACGGCCCACTGGGCACCGTCAAGCTTGCCTGGCTCGGACAGTACACGCGCTTTGCCAGCCTGCAGCAGGCTCAGGGCGCCTGAGGTGAAGGATGCAAACGCTGGTTGTCGCGGAGAAGCCCTCCGTCGCGAGGGACATCGCGCGGGTGCTGGGCGCAGGCGCGAAGGGAGAGGGCTGTCTGACGGGCAGCGGCTATGTCGTGACCTGGGCGCTGGGGCATCTGGTGACGCTCAAGGAGCCGCAGGAGCTTGACGCGCGCTACACGAGGTGGAGCGCGGGCGATCTGCCGATTCTCCCGCAGAGGATGGAAACCAAGGTCATCAAGAAGACGAAGAGCCAGTTTCTCGTCATCAAAAAGCTCATGAACGACGCGCAGACGGAGGAAATCGTCTGCGCGACGGACTCCGGCCGCGAGGGCGAGCTGATCTTCCGCTATATCTACGAGCAGGCGGGCTGCCGAAAGCCGGTCAAGCGGCTGTGGATCTCCTCCATGACGGACGAAGCGATCCGCGCGGGCTTTGACAGCCTGAAGCCCGCCTCGCAGTACGACGCGCTCTATCGCAGCGCGCGCTGCCGGGCGGACGCGGACTGGCTCATCGGCATGAACGCGACGCGGGCCTACACGCTGCGCTACGGCGTGTTGCTGTCGGTTGGCCGCGTGCAGACGCCGACGCTGAGCATGCTCGTGAAGCGCCGCAGGGAGATCGACAGCTTTGTTCCGGAGACATACTACACCGTCCGCGCGGACTTTGGCGATTACAAGGGCGTCTGGGTCAACGCGAAGGGAGAAAAGAGGATCGACTCGGGTGAGCAGGCGCAGATAATCGCCGCGCGGGTCAAGGGCCGTGAGGGGAAGGTTGCCGAGGCGGCAAGGGAGCACAGGGCGGAGCGTCCGCCGCTGCTCTACGACCTGACGACGCTGCAACGCGAGGCCAACGCGCAGTTCGGCTTCACGGCGAAAAAGACGCTGGCCACCGCGCAGAAGCTCTACGAGCAGCACAAGCTGCTGACCTACCCGAGGACGGACAGCCGCTATCTCTCCCATGACATGCTCGGCAAGGTACAAAAGACGCTGGGCAGCTATGAGGGCGCGCTTGAGGAGATCGGGCGGCAGGCGCTTGCCTTCGGCGTCACCCTGACGCCCCGGGTGTTTGACGACGCGAAGCTGACTGATCACCACGCGATTATTCCGACGGGCCGGCGCGCGTCAGGCCTTTCGCTGACGGCGGATGAGGCGAAGCTCTACGATCTCGTGGCGCGGCGGCTGGCGGCTGCGTTTTATCCCAATTACGAATACGACGCGCTGCGCGCCGTCACGGCGGTCTGCACGGAGGGCGCGGAGGATCGCTTCCTGAGCACGGGCAAGGCGGTCACACAGGAGGGTTGGAAGGCCGTCTACCGCGGGATGCGCGAAAAGCGCCGCGCGAAGGACGAGGAGGAGCAGCGCCTGCCCGCGCTCGCGCAGGGCGATTCGCGCCTTTGCCGCGCGGCGGCCGTGAAGCAGGAGCAGACCAAGGCCCCCAAGGAGCACAACGACGCCTCGATCCTCTCGGAGATGGAGCACGCGGGGCGTCAGATTGAGGACGAGGACCTGCGCGAGCAGATGAAGGACTGCGCACTGGGTACGCCCGCGACGCGTGCGGCCATCATTGAGCGGCTGATTGAGGTTGGCTATGTCTGCCGCAGCGGCAAGAATCTGATCGCGACGGAAAAGGGCGTCCATCTGATTGAGGCCGTGCCGCCGGAGATCGCCTCGCCGGAGACGACGGGGCGCTGGGAGCGCGCGCTCGCGGAGATTGCCCGGGGCAAGGACGGGGAGCAGCGCTTCCGCGAGGGCATCGCGAGGCTGGCGGCCTTCCTGGTTGCTCAGGCGAAGGAGGCGCCCGACGTCGCTTTTGCGCAGGAAAAGCCCCGCGGCCGGGCCAAAAAGCCGCATGATCTCGGCCTGGCCTGCCCGCTGTGCGCAAAGGGCAGGGTGGCCGAAAATTCAAAATCATTCTATTGTACGCGCTTTCGGGACGGATGCGCCTATACGGTCTGGAAGGACGCGCTTGTGCGGCGCGGCGGGCCGGTGCTGGATGCGAAGCTCTTTCTGCTCTGCGCACAGAGGCGCGAGGTGCGCGGCTCGACGGGAACCATCTATTATGACGATCAGGGAAGCGTGCGCTTTGCGCCGCTTCCGCAGGAATGAGGGATACGGACATGATGTACACGCAGTCGGACATCGAGCAGAACAGGAAGAAGACGGGCAGGGAGCTGCGCCTCATGCTGCTGGTGGCCCTGCCGTTTGCCGCGCTGGCCGTCGCAGCCTTTTGCATGCGCGTGGAGCTGCTGTGCATGGCGGCGGTCGTCCTTTGCGGCGGCGTTATCATTCTGCTCTGGGATCTGTTCGTCTCTCCGTGCCGCCGCTACGGGCGGTATCTGAGCGAGGTGACGAGCGGGCTGACGAGGCGCACGGCGGGGACGGTCGTCCGCCTGGGGGAGGATCGCGTCTTCCGGGACGGCGTCTGGTTCAACGAGCTGATCCTCAACATCTATGAGGATCTCTCCGAGGAGGGCGAGCAGCGGTATCTGTATGACTGCGCCAAGGAGCGCCCCGAGGCCTTTATTGGAAAGGATGTGGCGCTGACCAGCCACGGCAACTATGTGCTTGACCTGGAGCTGCTGCATGCGGACGGGGCGGAGGAAGAGGACCATGCGTAACCATGCGGCGGATGCGGGGCCCTTGCCCGCGAAGAGGGACGCGCGCAGGGAGCGCGTCCTGTTTTTATGCTTGTTGGCGGCGAGCTTTGCGCTGATGCTGGCGCTCAATGTGCGCACGCCGCTGATGATGGACGATTACGATTACAGCTTCAGCTGGAGCACGGGAGAGCGCCTGAGCGGCCTTGCCGACATCCTGCGCTCTCAGGCGGCCCATTACAGGCTTTGGGGCGGTCGAAGCGTCGTCCATGCGCTGGCGCAGCTCTTCCTGTACTGGGGCAAGCCGGTGTTCAACGTCGCCTGCGCGGCGATGTATGGGCTGCTGCTGCTGGAGATTCTTTCCCTGTCCAGGAAGCGGGAAAAAAGCCACAGGGCGGCGCTGCTGCTGGCGGCACAGACGGAGCTGCTCTTGTTCGTGCCTTTTTTCGCGACGGTCTTCCTCTGGCTCGACGGCGCCTGCAACTACCTCTTCGGCACGGCGCTCGCGCTCGTTCCGCTGCTGATTGCCAAAAGCGAGCGGGAGGGCGGCTTCTTTGACGGCGGATGGCGACGTGGCACGCTCGCACTGCCGCTGTGCTTTCTGGCGGGCTGGACGAACGAGAACACGGCCTGCGGCATGCTCGCCGTCATGGGACTTTTGTTGCTGCTGGACGTGCGCGAGGGACGGAACGTTCGCGCATGGCGGCTGGCCGCCTTGGGCGCGCAGCTGGCCGGCGTGCTGCTGATGCTGCTGGCACCGGGCAATTTTGCCCGGGCCTCCGGGGAGGCGGCGCGGGGGCTTTTTGCGGAGCTGCTGTATAGGGCGCTGGTGGTGACCTGGTGTCTGCTGCGCTATGCGGGCATTCCGCTGGCCGCCGCGGCGCTGCTGCTTTTCTTCGGGCGCCGGCGGGGCATCGCGCTGCGCAGCAGGCAGGCCGCGCTGCTGGCCCTCTGCGCGCTGCTGAGCGCCTATGCGCTGGTGGCCTCGCCGCAGATTTCGGATCGGTCGTTCATCGCCGTGACGGTGCTGGCGCTGGCCGCCGCGCTGACGCTGCTTGACGACTGGCTGGCGGAAAGCGGAAGGCGGATGGCGCCGGCGATGGCGCTGATGCTGGCTGTGTGCGTCGTGTCCGGTGCAGCTGCGCTGCGCGATACCGCGGCGCATCAGGCGGCATGGACAGCGCAGCTTTCGCGCATCGCGGCCGCAGTGGAGCAAGGCGAAACGGAGGTTGCCGTATCGGGCGTTCCCGCCAGGTCGCGCTTTACGATGGACATCGTGCTCGGCGACTCGCCGCAGGATTGGCCCAACAGCACGCTTTCGCGCTATTTCGGAATCGCCGTCCGCGGGGAATGAGGGGTTGCGGGGCGAATTGTGTCCTGAGCGTGAAACCGGGGGAGAATCTCCGGGAAAAAGGGCTGCGGGATGCAGAAGAACGCAGGCACGGCTTGACAATTCCTCACGCGCTCATTATAATTAGTCGTATGTTGCCAAGACGAGGCTGAAAGGAAGAGAACAAGACAATGAAAAAGGGAATTGCACTGATCGCTATGCTCGCACTGGCGGTTGTGATGCTCTCCGGCTGCAACCTGATCGGATATGACGAGGAGCTCGACGGTGCGCAGGTCGTGGCGAAGGTCAATGATACCGAGATCACCAAAGCCGAGTGGCTTGCCGCGCGCGACTATCTGGCCAGCTACTATCAGCAGTACATGCAGCAGTATTTCGGCTATACGCTGGAGCTCACCGAGGAGGATCTGGAGAGCTACGGGGAGTCTGCGCTCGAGCAGCTCATCGAGAGCCAGGTCATCGCGGACAAGCTGGTCGAGCTCGGCTTTGATCCGCTCGGCGAGGAGGACGCCGCCGAGGTGGAGTCCTATGCGGACAGCACGATGTCCTTCTACAAGATGCTGATGCGCTACCAGAACTACCCGGATCTGGAAACCGTCGAGGAGGAGGCCGCCCGCCTGCAGGAAGAGGCCCTCATCGCCGCAACGGCGGACGAGGCCCAGGAGAGCGTCGAGCCCGCAGAGCCTGTCGCGACGATCACCGACGCGCAGCTTGAGGAGATGCTTGAAAACGACCTGAATGCCGTGGGCTACTCCCGCGACTACTTCGTGCAGAGCAGGACGATCAGCGTCCAGCAGGAGCAGCTCAAGGATTATGCCACCAAAGACGTCGCGGTCTCCGACGACGAGGTGAAGGCGGAGTTTGACAGCCGCGTCGCCGCGCAGAAGGAGAGCTTCGACGCGACGCCGGCGCTGTACGCGCAGTACATGAACAACGGCACGGATTGCTACTATGTCCCGGCGGGCTATCGCGGCGTGAAGAACCTGCTCATCAAGATTTCCAGCGAGAAGAGCAGCGAAATCAGCGATCTGAGCAGCGCGGTCAGCACGGCGCAGTCGACGATCGACGACGCGCAGAGCCAGCTCGACGAGCTGAGCGCCGAGGATACTTCCGCGTACGACGAGGAGACGCTCGCGGGCTACGAGGCGCAGGTCGCTGCGCTTGAGGAGCAGATCGCTTCCGCGCAGGAGACGCTGACCGGATCCCAGGCGCAGCTGGAGGAGACCACGCTGGCCGCTTACGCGGAGATCGAGGCGACCGCGCAGGAGGTGCTCGACAGGGCACTTGCCGGCGAGGACTTCGACGCGCTGCTTGAGGAATTCGGCGAGGAC
Source organism: Clostridiales bacterium (assembly GCA_004556985.1). Taxonomy (GTDB): domain Bacteria; phylum Bacillota; class Clostridia; order Christensenellales; family Aristaeellaceae; genus Ventricola. The sequence continues at coordinate 19,702 of SFFC01000021.1, forward strand.
ACCGGCATGAATTCCGAGCCGAACAAGAGCCGCGGCTACCTGGTCTGCGAGGGCCTCTCCCTTTACGAGCAGAGCTTCCAGGATGCGGCGATGGCGCTTGAGCAGGTCGGCGACGTGAGCGCCGAGCTCGTCAAGACCAGCTACGGCTACCACATCCTGCAGTATGCGACGGACGTGGCCGAGGGCGAGGTCGAGTACACCGATGAGATCAAGACCGATATCCACGACGAGATGCTCGCCGATGCGCAGGATGCGGCCTATGACGCTGCGATCACGCAGTGGGTCTCCGAGGCCAATGTCACGACCTATCCGAAGGTCATGAAGTAAATGATACGGACGTGGGTCCACAGGAGCCCGGGCGGCAAGCCCGGGCTCTTTGCATGCTTTCAGGCAACAGGGCGCGGGAGACTGCATAGAATGCGTGGGAGGGGGAATGCGCGTGAGCGGATGCGGATGGCAGGGGAAGCGGCTTGCGGGCGTTCTTCTCGTGCTGGCAGGGGTGCTGTTGATCTTTGTCTGCCTGCCGGCACGGCTGTTTCTGATCGCGCTGGGGCTGGCGCTGGCCGTAGCGGGGCTCCTGCTGCTGCGATGAAGGGGAGGGAAGCGGACATTGGCCATCAGGATGGTCTGCGTCCGGGCGCCGCGCTTTCTGCGCGGGCTGCTCCGGCTGCTGAGCGGAAAAAAATGAAAAAGGTCAGGCGCCCGCTTCCAAACCGGAGGCGGGCGCCTGGCAACCTGCTCTGAATCATGGCACAGGAGAAAACGAAAGGCGCCTGCTTCCAAACGGAAACAGGCGCCTTTGAAGACACGATAAAGATTACAGCGCGCGCTCGACCTTGCCGCTGCGCAGGCAGCGCGTGCAGACGTTCATGTGACGAACGGTACCGCCGACGGTCACACGGACACGCTGGGTATTCGGCAGCCAAACGCGATTGCTCTTGCGGTTGGAGTGGCTGACGTTGTGGCCGCTCATGGCGCCCTTCTGGCAAACCTCACAAATCTTTCCCATGATCACACCTCCTTCTGGTGCGTAAACAGTCATAACACAATTATTTTAGCACCTGGAGGACGATTTGACAAGTGTTTTTTTGATTTTGTTTTGAATAAATTGAAAAACTGACGCCTGAATGGCCGGCCTGCGCCGGAAAACAGAAAAACGTCGGCAGGTTTTTTCCTCGAATCCTTGTAAAAAGAGGGCTTTTCCTGTATACTGTACAATGATCCATTGAGATTTCCGGGTCGGTATGACCCTGCGCGAGGAGGGTTTTTTATGGAATGCAAAATCAACAATGATCTGGGTCAGATCACGATCAGTGAAGATGTCCTGCTGAAAGTGGCGGGTTATGCTGCGCTGGAGTGCTACGGAATCGTTGCGATGTCCTCAAAGCGCGCCAAGGATGGCTTTGTGGAATGGCTTGGCAGGGAGAACCTGACCAAGGGCGTTCAGATCAACGTGACGGACGGCGGAATCGATATCGACCTGTTCATCATTGTGGAATACGGCATTTCGATTGTCGAGGTCTGCAACATCATCAAGTCCCAGGTGTGCTATAAGATTGAAAACATGACCGGCGCCAGGGTGCGCAGAGTGAATATTTCGGTTGAGGGTATCCGCGTCTGATCCCTGACGGAAACTGGAGGCGAATTCTTTGTCACAGCAAACGATTGACGGGTTGCTCCTGAAGGAAATGATTATCGCGGGAGCCAATCTTCTTGAACAGAACCGCGAGGCGATTGACGCGCTGAACGTGTTCCCCGTGCCGGACGGCGATACCGGTACCAACATGTCCCTGACGATGAAATCCACCGTCCGGGAGATCGCTGCGCAGGATGTGACCAGCGCGTCGAGGCTCGCCGATCTGGCGGCACGCGGCGCGCTCAAGGGCGCGCGCGGCAACTCCGGCGTCATCCTGTCCCAGATTCTGCGCGGCTTTGCCCGTGGCATCGAGGGCTGCGAGACAGTGGACGCGGCGGCCTTTGCCAAGGGCCTGCGCTCCGGCGCCGACACGGCCTACAAGGCCGTGATGAAGCCCAAGGAGGGCACCATCCTGACGGTCATCCGCGTCATCTCGGAGGATTCCGCCCGCTACGTCATCAAGCATCCGGACAACCTGCCCGGCCTGCTTGACAAGGTCATCCGCAGCGGCGAGGCGATTCTCGCCAAGACGCCGGACATGCTGCCCGCCCTCAAGCAGGCGGGCGTCGTCGATTCCGGCGGACAGGGCCTGCTGACCGTCTTCAAGGGCTGGCGCGCGGCCTTCAACGGCGAAAAGATCGAGGAGACTGCCGTCGATGTCGGCAACGCTGCGACCTTCGAGTTTGAGGACGATCACGATTCGCTCGAGGAGATCAAATTCAAATACTGCACAGAGTTCATCATTCAGGAGATGAACCCCGGCGTCACGGAGGACGACGTCAACCGCTTCCGCACGCGCCTGACGCGCATCGGCGACTGCGTGGTCGTCGTGGGCGATTTCTCGCTCGTCAAGGTGCATGTGCATACGAACGAGCCGGGCAAGGCGCTGCAGTACGCCTGTGAGCTGGGAGAGCTGGTCAACCTCAAGATCGACAACATGGCCGAGGAGCGCCGCGAGCGCCTTCGCCAGGCCGAGGAGGCGCAGAAGGCCGCCGAGCTCAAGCGCCAGCAGGAGGAGGCAGCGCAGAGCGCAGAGGAGGAACTCAAGGAATACGGCATGGTGGCCGTATCGCTGGGCGAGGGCTTCTCCGGTATCTTCACCGACCTGGGCGTCGACCACATTGTCGAGGGCGGCCAGACCATGAACCCGAGCATCGAGGACATCCTCGAGGCGGTCGCGGGCGTCGGCGCGAAGACGGTCTTCGTTCTGCCGAACAACTCGAACGTCATTCTGGCGGCGTCGCAGGCGGCGGAGCTCTCCGACCGGGAGGTCGTCGTGCTGCCGACGAAGAACGTCGCCATGGGCATCGGCGCCGTCATCGCCTTCAACCCGGAGGCGAGCGTCGAGGAGAACCGCGAAGCCATGACGGCGGCGGCTGAGCAGGTCAAGACCGGCCAGATCACCTTCGCCGTCCGCGACACGGTGTTCGAGGACAAGGAGATCAAGGAGGGCGACATCATCGGCATCCACAACGGACGCATCGAGGTCGTAGGGAGAAGCATTCACGATATCGCCATCGAGCTCACGCAGCATGTCGTGGAGGACGGCGATGCGCTCATCACGATCTACTATGGCCAGGACACGAAGGAGGAGGACGCCAACGCGCTGGGCGAGGAGATCGCCGCGCTGTATGCGGATCTGGACGTCGAGGTGCAGTATGGCGGCCAGCCGCTGTATTACTACCTGATCTCGGCCGAGTAAAGCCGCAGACCGTGCTGAGGAAAAGGAACCATGCCGCGTCCTGTTGGGCGCGGCTTTTTGGTTCGACGTAAAAACGGCGGAGCACATCCGCAGGGAGGAAGCATGCGCAGGCTGTCGGAAATCAAGGGCTTTGGCCCCAAGCGGCTCGAGGCGCTCGCAAAAAAGGGCATCGAAACCTCGCGGGATCTGGTCGAGACGCTGCCCGTTGGCTATCGCGACACGACGCAGCCCCTTTCGCCCGTCCAGATGACGGAGGGAACACAGGGCTGCTTCACCGGCTTTGTGACGGGAAAGCCTGCGCTGCATCGGGCAAGGGGCATGCAGTGGGTCTCGGCGGTCATCGCGGACGAATGCGGGAGACTCCGCTGCATGTGGTTCAACCAGCCGTGGATGAAGGACAGGCTCTTTGACACGCAGCAGGTGACGCTCTTTGGGCAGGCCGTGCGCAAGAAGTCCGGGCTGTTTGTCATCAATCCGACCCTTGAGGAGCCGGGAAAAATCACGCCCGTCTACGCGCCCGTGCCGGGCGTCGGCCAAAAGCCGCTGCGCGATGCGGTCGCGCTGCTGCTTAACGAATACGACGAGCCGGACGAGCTGCCGGAGAGCCTCGTCAGCCGCCTGGGCCTGATGGACAGGCGCGAGGCGCTGCGCCAGGCGCACTTTCCGCAGAGCGCGGAGGCGCTCGCCCGGGCCAAGGAGCGGCTGGCCTTTGAGGAGCTGCTGCTGTTCCAGACGGCCGTCATCGGCGAGGCGGGCGAGCGGCGGGAGACGATGCCGCTTCAGGTCCGGGAGGAATGGATCGGGGAGTTTTACAGCAGCCTGCCCTTCCCGCCGACGGGGGCGCAGCGGCGCGCGATTCAGGATGTCGCGCAGGACCTTCGCGGCGATCGGGCGATGGCGCGGATGATCCAGGGCGACGTGGGTTGCGGCAAGACGCTGATTGCGCTGTGCGCGCTGTATCTGTGCGTCCGCGCGGGCGGACAGGGGGCACTCATGGCGCCGACGGAAATCTTGGCCGCGCAGCATCTGCAAAGCGCCGTGGAGACGCTGGCGCCGCTGGGCGTGACGTGCGGTCTCGTCACGGGACGGATGACGGCGGCGGAGCGCAGGCGCGCGAGGGAGGCGATTGCCAGCGGCGAATGGCAGGTTGTCATCGGCACGCATGCGCTTCTCTCCGAGGGCGTAGAGTTCGAAAACCTGCGGCTGGTTGTCACGGACGAGCAGCATCGCTTCGGTGTGCGCCAGCGTACGCGGCTCGAGGGAAAGGGGCTCTCGCCCCACGTCATGGTGATGAGCGCCACGCCGATTCCGCGCAGCCTCTCGCTCGTGCTCTACGGCGATCTGGACATTTCGGCGGTCGACGAGCTGCCGCCCGGACGCAGGGCGGTGACGACGCGCATCGTGCCGGAGGAAAAGCGGCAGGATATGTATGCCTTCATCCGCGCGGAGGCGGAAAAGGGGCATCAGGCCTATGTGGTCTGTCCGCTGGTCGGCGAGGGGATGGAGGAGGCGGAGCCGCTGCGCAGCGCCACTGCGGAGCAGCGCGAACTGGCAGAGGCGCTCGCTCCGCTGTCGGTCGGGCTCATCCATGGACGGATGAACAAGCAGCTCAAGGAGGAGACGCTCGAGCGGTTTTACGCCGGGGAGATCGACGTGCTTGTGGCGACGACGGTCATCGAGGTCGGCGTCAACGTGCCGCGCGCGACGATCATGGTCATCGAGGGCGCGGAGCACTTCGGCCTGGCGCAGCTGCATCAGCTCCGCGGGCGCGTCGGCCGCGGGGCGCAGGAGAGCTGGTGCTTCCTGATGGCCCAGCCCAACGACCGCCTGCGTACGCTGACGAAGACCAACGACGGCTTTGCCGTCGCGCAAAAGGATCTCGAGCTGCGCGGCGCGGGCGAGTTCTTCGGCACGCGCCAGCACGGGCAGCCCATGATGCCTGCGCTGATGCTCACGGGAGACGGACGCCTGCTTGCCTGCGCGCGGGAGGTCTTTCTGTCGGTTTTGCAGGATCCGGGCCGGGAGGAGGAGCGGCGCGCGCTGCTTGCGGCGGCGCGGCGGCGCCATGCCTCCGGTGGGCAGGGATTCGGCAGAAACTGAATGTGAACACATCGGATAAAAAGTATCGTTCGGTTTTCGTCATTCAGGCAAATCGTCTGATGAATCTGCAAAAAAAGGGAAAAAAACTGGATTTTTCAGAGAAAAAGTGATTGCCAAATCACGAAAAAGGCCTTATAATGTGGCATGTGCGGCCATTTTTCAGGGTCGCATTCTGCGCCAATCATCATGCAGTTTTTGACAAATTGCAGTGATTATGAATGTTTGAAGGAGGAAAGAACAAGTATGACGAAGTACGTTTACCTGTTCACGGAAGGCAATGCCGGCATGCGCAACCTTCTGGGTGGCAAGGGCGCGAACCTGGCCGAAATGACGAATATCGGCCTTCCGGTTCCGCAGGGCTTCACCATCACGACCGAGGCCTGCACCCAGTATTATGAGGATGGCCGCCGCATCAATGAAGAAATCCAGGCTCAGATCATGGAGCACATCGCCAAGATGGAGCAGATCACCGGCAAGAAGTTTGGCGATCTGGAGAACCCGCTGCTGGTCTCCGTCCGCTCCGGCGCGCGCGCGTCCATGCCGGGCATGATGGATACCATCCTGAACCTTGGCCTCAACGAGGACGTCGTCAACGTTCTGGCCAAGAAGTCCGGCAATCCGCGCTGGGCCTGGGACTGCTATCGCCGTTTCATCCAGATGTTCTCCGACGTCGTCATGGAGGTGGGCAAGAAGTACTTCGAGAAGCTCATCGACCAGATGAAGGAGAAGAAGGGCGTCACCTATGACGTCGAGCTGACCGCCGAGGATCTGCATGAACTGGCTGACCAGTTCAAGGCGGAGTACAAGAAGCAGCTGGGCAAGGACTTCCCGTCCGACCCGAAGGAGCAGCTCTTCGAGGCGATCAAGGCCGTGTTCCGCAGCTGGGACAACCCGCGCGCGAATATCTACCGCATGGATCATGACATTCCGTACTCCTGGGGCACCGCTGTCAACGTCCAGATGATGGCGTTTGGCAACATGGGCGATACCTCCGGCACCGGCGTCGCGTTCACCCGCAACCCGGCCACCGGCGAGAAGGGCCTCATGGGCGAGTTCCTGATGAACGCGCAGGGTGAGGACGTCGTCGCCGGCGTGCGCACCCCGATGCCCATCGAGAAGATGAAGGAGGTTCTGCCGGAGGTTTACGAGCAGTTCCTGGGCATCTGCAACACCCTGGAGAAGCACTACCGCGACATGCAGGATATGGAGTTCACCATCGAGGACAAGAAGCTCTACATGCTGCAGACCCGCAACGGCAAGCGCACCGCCGCCGCCGCCATCAAGATCGCCTGCGATCTGATCGACGAGGGCATGATCTCCGAGGAAGAGGCGCTGATGCAGATCGACGCCAAGAGCCTCGATATGCTGCTCCACCCGACGTTTGACACCGCCGCCCTCAAGAAGGCTGAGGCCATCGCCAAGGGCATCGCGGCCTCCCCGGGCGCCGCGGCCGGCACCATTGTCTTCACCGCTGAGGACGCTGTCGAGCACGGCAAGAAGGGCGAGAAGGTCGTTCTGGTCCGCCTGGAGACCTCTCCGGAGGACATCGAGGGTATGAAGTACTCCCAGGGCATCCTGACTGTCCGCGGCGGCCAGACCTCCCATGCGGCCGTTGTGGCCCGCGGCATGGGCACCTGCTGCGTCTCCGGCTGCGGCGACATCAAGATGGACGAGGAGAACAAGTGCTTCACCCTCAAGGGCAAGACCTTCCACGGCCGTATCATGGAGCTGGCGGACAAGTACAAGAAGCTGGGCGTGCGCACCAATGCCGACACCCCGAAGGATGCCCGCCAGGCGGCTGCCTTCGGCGCGCAGGGCATTGGTCTGTGCCGCACCGAGCACATGTTCTTCGAGCCGGAGCGCATCGGCGCGTTCCGCGAGATGATCTGCTCTGAGACCGTTGAGGAGCGCGAGGCTGCGCTGGCCAAGATTGAGCCGATGCAGCAGAGCGACTTCGAGGGCCTGTTTGAGGCGCTCGAGGGCCATCCGGTTTGCATCCGCTTCCTCGATCCGCCGCTGCACGAGTTCGTGCCGACCGACGAGGCCGACATCAAGGCGCTGGCCGAGGCGCAGGGCAAGACCGTCGCCTACATCAAGCAGGTCATCTCCGATCTGCATGAGTTCAACCCGATGATGGGCCATCGTGGCTGCCGTCTGACGGTCACCTATCCGGAGATCGCCAAGATGCAGACCGCTGCCGTCATCAAGGCTGCGCTGGCCGTTCAGGCCCGCCATGCGGACTGGAACGTCGTGCCGGAGATCATGATCCCGCTCGTCGGCGAGGTCAAGGAGCTCAAGTTCGTCAAGGACGTCGTCGTCAAGACCGCGGACGAGCTGATCGCCGCTGCAGGCTCCAGCCTCAAGTATGAGGTCGGCACCATGATCGAGATCCCGCGCGCTGCGCTGACCGCAGACGACATCGCCACCGAGGCCGAGTTCTTCTGCTTCGGCACGAACGACCTGACCCAGATGACGTTCGGCTTCAGCCGTGATGACGCCGGCAAGTTCCTCCCGGCCTACTATGCCAACAAGATCTATGAGTCCGATCCGTTTGCCCGCCTGGATACCACCGGCGTTGGCAAGCTGATGAACATGGCGGTCAAGATGGGCCGCGAGACCCGTCCGACGCTCCACTGCGGCATCTGCGGCGAGCACGGCGGCGATCCGTCCTCCATCGAGTTCTGCCACAAGATCGGCCTGGATTACGTCTCCTGCTCTCCGTTCCGCGTTCCGATCGCCCGCCTGAGCGCTGCGCAGGCTGCGATCAAGGAGAAGAACGGCCAGCTCTAATCCTTCAAACACAGAGAGATGCGGTTTTGCGCCGCATCTCTTTTTGTATGATCCAAAAACCGGCGCCGGGGACTTGACATGTAAACGGTTGTTTACTATAATTGTGGAGTAAACGATCGTTTATTCCGGACGAAGGGAGAGGAAAGGATTGGCAGGCATCGATATGGCGGCCTACGGGCTGACGGGGCAGCTCGCAGCGCTGGCGAACGCGGGAGCAGCGGCCGTGGGGAGGGTGCTCGCACAGGATCGGGGAAGCTACCGCGTCGTCAGCTCATCGGACGAGCGGATGGCGGAGGTATCCGGCAGGCTGCGCTATGACACGGCGGCGGCGGCGGATTTCCCGGCGGTCGGAGACTTTGTCTGGCTCAGGGAGGAAGAAGGCTTTGCGATGATTCAGGGCATCCTGCCGCGCAGAAGCGCTTTCGTCCGCCGGGCGGCAGGGGAGGGATGCGCCCGTCAGGTCGTTGCGGCGAATATCGACACGGCGTTCATCTGCATGGCGCTCAACGGCGACTTCAACCTGCGCAGGCTGGAGCGCTATCTGGCCGTCGCGTGGGACAGCGGCGCCGTGCCCGTGGTCGTGCTGACCAAGTCCGATCTGTGCGGGAACATGGCACAAAGGCTTTCCGAGGTTTCGGGCGTCGCCGCCGGCGTGGACATCCTGACCGTTTCGGCTATGGAAACGGATGGCATGCGCGCGCTGGCGCCATATCTTCGCCCGGGGAAGACCGTGGCGCTGCTCGGTTCCTCCGGCGTGGGCAAGTCGACGCTCATCAACCGGCTGCTGGGCGAGGAACGGCTCCAGACGAACGGCCTGCGCGACGACGACAGGGGTCGGCACACCACGACGCGGCGCGAGCTGTTTCTGCTTGCACAGGGTGGTATGGTCATCGATACGCCGGGCATGCGCGAGCTCGGCTTGTGGGACGCGGACGAGGGACTGGAGCAGTCCTTTGCCGACATTGAGGCGCTCTCTGCCGGATGCAGGTTTGGGGATTGCACGCATGGCAGTGAGCCAGGCTGCGCTGTCCGGGCGGCGGTAGAGAGCGGATTGCTCACCCGGGAGCGGCTGCAATCCTATCAAAAGCTCTGCGCGGAGAGCCGGTACGCCGCCGACGCGGAGAGCTATCTCGCAGAAAAGAAGGAAAAGTTCAAGCGCATCGCGAAAATCAACCGCAGCGCGCGAAGAAAGTGAGAAAGAACGATGAAGTATAGCAGAAGCGGGAAATACGGCACGCCCGAACTGATGAAAAAGATCATGGGTCCCAATCCCGTCAAGCTCGAGGAAGAGCTGCTGCAGGATCACAGGATTAAAGAGGGAGCGGTCGTCTGCGATCTGGGCAGCGGGCAGGGGCTGACGAGCGTATTCCTCGCGCGGGAATACGGGTTTACCGTCTACGCGGCGGATCTTTGGAGCGAGCCGGAGGACAACCGGCGGTTCTTTGACGGGATGGGTCTGAGTCGCGCACAGATCATTCCCGTCAAGGCGGACGCGGAGCATCTGCCGTTTGAGCGGGAATTCTTCGATGCGGTGGTCAGCATCGATTCCTACCATTACTTTGGCCGGGACGGGCGTTTTCTGGACGAAAAGCTGCTGCCGTTCGTGAAGCCGGGCGGCTATGTCTATATCGCTATTCCCGGCATGAAGCAGGACTGCCACGACCATCTGCCGCCGGAGCTGCTGCTCTCCTGGACGCCGGAGGATCTTGAAACGATGCACGACGTGCACTACTGGAGCAATCTGACCAGCCAATCCAGGGACGCGGAGGTCATCGAAGTCTGCGAAATGGAGAGCAACGAAGAGGTATGGGCGGACTGGCTGCGCCAGGAAAACCCCTATGCCGTCGGCGACCGGAAGTCCATGGAGGCCGGCGGTGGAGAATATCTGAATTTCGTGAAGATCGTCCTGAGAAAGAGGGCGTGACCGCCAGCGCATGGATGCGCGGCAGCTGCGAAAACCGGGAGACAGGGGGGAGCGGCATGGAGCAGAGCGGCGAAGGCCGGGCGGAGAGCACAAAGGAACGCATCCTTCAGACTGCGCTTTCCCTATTTGCGCGGGACGGCTACGAGGCGACAAGCGTCAGCGCCATCGCGGGGGAGCTGGGCATCACCAAGGGCGCGCTGTACAGGCATTACAGGAACAAGCACGACATCCTCGAGCATATCGTGGCGCGGATGGTTCAGATCGACGCGGAGCGCTCCCGCCGGTTTCATGTGCCGGAGCTGCCGACGGACGTGCCGCAGGAGAGCCTGCTGTCGGTGACGATGCGGGAAATCCAGGCGTTTTCGCTCGCTCAGTTTGACTTTTGGACGGGCGATGCGTTTGCCGCACGGTTTCGCAGGCTGCTGACGCTGGAACAGTATCGCAGCGGGGAGATGGCGCAGCTGTACAGAAGCTGCCTGACGTCAGGGCCTGTGGCCTACATGGAGGGCATCTTCCGCGCGATGGCGGAGCGCGGGGCGATCCGCGCGGACGACCCCGGTACGCTCGCGCTGGAATTCTACGCGCCGCTCTGGCTGCTCATCTGCGCCTGCGACGAACCGCAGAGCCGGGAGCGCGGGCGGGCGCTGCTTAAGGCGCATATCGATCGCTTCATCCGGGAGACCTCGGCCGAATTTTAGGCCGGGGGCTTTTTTCTTGCGCCGATCTATGCTATAATACCGTTTACGAGCTTTTTGCCCATCCTTCGACAAAAGATGCGGCGGCGGGAAGACTTTCTTGCCCTGCTTCGTTATTAAGACAGGATGACTTCGTTTTTCGCGCACAGGAGGCGATGATATGCGATCAAACCGACCCAGCTACTCCGCTACGCCGGCGGGTTCGGCCAAGGCGCTGGATCAGAAGCCGAAGCCCAAGAAATCCAAAAGAGAGCTCAACCAGCTGATGCTGCTGGTCTTTTTCGTGCTGCTGCCCGTCATCGGGCTGCTGGCGATCTTCTTTCAGCCCGTGCGCTGGGCCTTTTTGGTCGCGGTTGTGGCCGCGCTTGCGCTGATGTGGGTCAGCCATGCGTTCCTCTTCCCGGGCAGGACGATCCTTTCCGCGATCTACGGTCTAGCGTTTGTCTTCACGCTGGTGACGGCGCTGAGCGCGTCTCCGTCCGGGTCATCTGTCCGCCAGCCGGCTGCCGGCTTTTTGACGCCGGTTCCGCAGGCCGCCGCGACCCCGCAGTTCAATTACAGCACGATGAGCACGAGCGTCCCCGACGGGTATTATGCGGGAAGCTCGCTGATGGAGACGCAGGACGTCGGTATCTCGGGCGGCAGCGAGGATGAATCCTCCGCCGATCTTGGGCTGAGCGACGCCGGAGCGAGCGGATATGTCTCCGCGGTCAAATCGGAGGCGGAAATCGCGCTGGAAAACTTCATGGAACGCTGGCGCAAGGGCATCATAGCCGACATGGTCGAATACACGTCGGCCAGCTGGCAGGCGGAACAGAACGCCAACAACGATTCCGGCGCGGCGCAGCAGCTGTTCTGGAAATTCATGAACCGTCCCCTTGTCGACTGGCGGCAGATGTCTGCGCCGACGGGCACGGACGAGAGCACGGCGCGCACGATCACGGTGCAGGCCGACGTCAGCTACAGCGGCGAGACGCGCACCTACCAGTATGACGCGATTACGCTCAACGAAAACGGAAAGTGGGCCGTCGACCCCAACTCGCTCTCCAGCGGCATCCTCGTCGAGCAGGCGACGCCGACCCCGGATCCCAACATCACGCCGACGCCGGAGCCCGAGCCCACGCCCACACCGACGCCCGGCCCGAAGACCAAGCTCTACTACAACAAAAACGGCGGCAAGAAATACCACATCGATCCCGAATGCTACACGGTCGACAAGCAATATTTGCCGCTGTCTAGCTTCACCTATGGCGACCTCTCCAAGAGTCCATACAACAAGCTGGAGCCCTGCGACAAGTGCGGCGCGCCGGCCAAGCCCTGATTTTTGACAAAAAGCGGTGAGCAGAAAAAGCTGCCCGCCGCTTTTTTGTAAAAAAAACCGCCGGCCGGGCCGGCGGAAAGCGCTTCATTCGATGGAAGCGAAGAACATCTCGTAGGCGTCGTCAAAGCAGTCGTAGGGCAGGGGATTGCCGCCGTTGGTCGACTTGGTCTGGTTGCAGGAGAATTCTTCGCCGTCGGAGATCACGTCGCCCAGCGACAGGGGAAAGCCGCTTTCAGTCGCAAAATCGCACAGCGCGCTGAGCGGGTCGGCCGCATTGCGCGTGGCAAGCAGCGCCGCGCGGAAGGCCGGATCACAAAGCGCACGCTCGCGCAGAGCCAGCAGCGTGTCGTTCATAGGGCTTCCTCCTCCCGCAGCGTTCCGCCGGCGACAAAATGCTTGTCGCCGCCCTGGGAGCAAACTCTGAAGGAAAAAGCCTCTCCATCCCGGGAAAGCTGCAGATTCATCGGCGCTTCTTCGCGGATCTCGCGCTCGTAGCCGGCGACAAGGTCGCCGATGATTGCGTGCTCAAAGGTCTTGCGGCCGAGTGCATCGCACAGCCAGGCGATGTATTTGGCGTTGTTGACGTGACCGTTGATGTCAAACTCGGAGTAGACCGGCGTGCGCACGCTCGTGTGCGGCTCGCTGCGAAGCGCGGGCAGACGCATCTGGATGCTGATGGGGGCGGGCAGATCGCTGTTGTCCGGGAAGTTGAGCTCGACCTTCTCCGGGCTGACGATCTGGCGCTGGTTGACGTCGAGCATTACCCACAGGGAGCCGGCGGCGGCGAGCGGCGTGCCGTCCTTGAGCGTAAAGACATGGTAGCGCGGGCAGAAGAAGCGGTTGGCATTGCCGGGCCACGTCTGATGGACGACGGTTTCGCCGGCGCGCGGTGCGCGCAGCATCGAGACATGGATGCGGGTGAGGGCAAAAAACAGCCCGCGCCCGAGCATTTCAGCGTGGCCGACACCCAGGAGATGCGCATGATGCTCGCCGCCCTCCTGCATGGCGGTAAAGAGCGCGTCCAGCCGCATTTTTCTGAATTGATCGCAGTCGGTGGAGCGAACGACAAAGGATTCCGTATATGTTTTTTTCATAGAAAAGCCTCCTCATGAACCCGCAACAAGGATAACACAATTCGGTTTTCTTGACAAGACCCGCCTTATGGATTAAAATTGAAGTCAATTCATCATGGAGTACCCTGCTTTGCGGAGGATATCAAATGAACAAGCATGTTGTCAGAACAGGCGCTGCGCTGATGGCGTCGGCCCTGCTTTTGTTTGCCCCGACGGCGGGGGCGCAGGAGAAGAAGCTGGGCGATTATGTCTACGTCCCGGCGATGAGCACCCTGCAGCAGACCGGCCGCATCAGCCTGCGCGTGCAGGCGCTCTCGCTCTCTCAGGATAGCGATGCGCCCGGGACGATCGACAGCCTTGCTGGCTGTGAGTTCGGCGTGTATGTCCGCTCCGGAAGCGGGGAGATGGTCCGCTGGGCGAACCCGCTCTACCCGAGCGAAGCGATGGTCGTGCGCACGGGCGAGGATGCGGTCTGCTTCACGCTGCCCGAGAACATGGAGTTCTATCTGATTCAGGAGAGCGCGCCGGCGGGCTACGCCTTTGACCGCGAGCCGATCCCTGTGACTGGCGAGGAGATCGTCGTGCTCAATGTGATGAGCGGCGAAGTGCTGATCAGCGTGGTCGACTCGCTGGGCACGCCGCTGGAGGGCGTCGAGCTGACGTTCACCAATGAGGACGGTGCGGCGCAGACGCAGACCGTCAACGGCAGCTATGCGTTCGCCCTGCCGGCGGACAGAACCGGCGCGCAGACGCTGACGATTGCCGAGAGCGCGCTGCCGGAAGGGATTTATCCCGCGCTGGGCGCAACGGTTGACGGCCGGGAGCAGGAGGCAGGCGCGCTGACCGTGCAGGTTGAGCCCGCGACACGCACCCGTGTGGTCTTTGAGCATCCGGCCAGCGGCACCGTGCAGCTGCAGATGCGCCTGGCGGGCATCGACGACTACGGCGAGGAGACGAGCGCGCCGCTTGCCGGCGTGCGCATGGAGATCGAGCGCGAGGGCGGCGAGCCGCTGAGCATCGTTACAGACGAGGCGGGCTTCGCCCAGGCGTCGCTGCTGGAGGGCAGCTATCTCGTCCGCTTCTCCTATGAGGGAGAGAGTGGGGCGCTGCTGCCCCTTGAGATGGGCCAGATGATCATCGAGAGCGGTGCTTCGACGGTGATCGACCTGGCGGCGACGGAGCCGACGGGACGCATCGTCGTGCAGGCGCAGACTGCCGGAAGGATTCAGGGCGGCAGCGTGACGCTGCAAAGCGAATGGACGGGGGAGAGCTTTGGCCCGTTTGCGCTCAACGCGGACGGCGAAGCGGTTTCCTGCGCGCTGACGCCGGGAGAATACCGCGTGAGCGCGTTTGAGCTGCCGGACAGTATGGAGCTCGGCATGCTCTCCTGCGGGGAAGAAGAAAGCAGACAGACCGACGGTCTGCTTCTGAAGGTCGACGCCGGCGCGGCGACGCGCGTCATGGCCGAGCTGCTGACCCGCGAGCGCGGGACGTTTGAGGTGGTCGCGCAGCGGATTGACGATCAGGGTGAGGCGCAGCAGACGCGTCTTGAAGCGCCGATTGAGTTTGAGCTGATCGACGGGCAGGGCGCGGTGATCGCCGACGTGAACGCGCTGGAAGGATATGCGCAGATCGAAGCGCTGAGCGGCACCTATACGCTCAGAATGGATGGGCAGACCGCGAATGCGCTCGGCGTGCAGGCGGTTTCCCAGCCCTTTGAGCTGCCAGCGATGGACGAGGCGGTCGTCTTTGGCGACAGCAGGACGAGGCTGATTCTCTCGTCGGTCGGCACCGACGGCGCGCCTGCAGCCGGGGCGGTTTACAACGTCACGGACAGCACAGGCAGCGCGATGCAGGTCGTCTGCGACGAGAGCGGCGAGGCGGTGACGCCGCCGCTGGCGGCGGGCGAGGTGCGCGTGGAGACGCTGACCGCCCCGGAAAACTGCGACGCCGCGCCGGTTTGCAGCGTGAACGCTGCAGCAGGCGAGGCAATCCGCATGCAGATCGTCCATGAGCGCTATGGCGAGGTGCGCCTGAGCGTGCGCAAAAAGAGCCTGGATGACCGCGGCGGCGCCGTCTTTACGGCGATGCCGGGGGTGCATGTGCGCCTGTACCGCGTGGAGGGCCAGAGCATGACCGATCTGGGCGTCATGCTGGCTGCCGATTTGGATGGAAGCGTACAAACCGCGCTGCCGGCGGGCGAATATGTCGCCCGGCTTGACGCGGACAGCCTGCCGGGAGATTGCCGCGCGGGCGAGGCGCTGCGCTTTACGGCGGAAAACGGGATCATGACCGAGGGCGAGCTGACGGCGTCGGATGTGCTGGGCGGCATCCGCGTGCGGATGACGGGCAGCGATCTGAGCGACGAGCTGCTGGCGCAGATCCGCTTTGAGCTGGCCGATACGTCAGGCAATGCGACCGACCTGACCATGCAGGACGGGGCGTTTTTCGCGGGCTCGCTGCCGGCGGGCACCTATCTGCTCCGCCAGACGCAGCTGCCGGCGGGCTATACGCTGGCGGCGGACAGGACGGTCAGCGTCGCGGGCGCGGAGGTCACGGCCGTGGATGTGCCGCTGGAGGAGTATGCGGAGGTGACCGTCCTCAAGACGGGCCTCACGTTCAGCGACAGTCTGCAGGCTTATGTCGTCCCGCTGGCGGGACAGTACGGCGTCTACACGATGGAGGACGGGCAGATGAAGCCCTATCCCTCGGAGGGCGCGCAGGCGACGCTCTGGTCCAACGTTACGCCGGAGCAGACGGAGCAGGGCAAGGCTGCCAAGCTCAAGCTCCCGGCCTCGCTCGAGGGAACGACCTATTATTTCAAGGAGCTCGGTGCGGCTCAGGGCTTTGCCGCGGACGAGGAATACCACGAGCTCTGCCTGATCGCCGGGCAGCAGGCGACGCTTGCCTGCGCCGTCTCCAGCGACAGGGGCTTCTTTGAGCTGGAGCAGCGCGACGCAGCCAGCGGCGAGCTGGTTGCGGGCGGCGAATATGCGCTGATTGACAGCGAGAGAGGGGAGACCGTGCTGACCTTTGCGCCGGACGGGACGACCTATCGCAACGCGATGGCGGTGCCTGTGGGAAGCTATACGCTTCGCCAGGTGAGGGCTGCGCAGGGATATGCCCTCAGCGAGGCGGCCGAGCAGACGGTCGTCATCGAGCCTTATCTCACGCAGGGCGGATATGTTACACCCGTTTCCTTTTCCTGCGCGCGCATTCCGCAGACGCAGGAGCTGGCGGCAATCGAGGATATGTATGCCGCTCGGGAACAGGATCTGACGCTTGTGAGCGTCGATCTGGCGCAGCTTGAGCCCGGCGGGACGCTCACGACGCCCCAGGTCAGCGTGCGCATCGCGTCGCAGACGGGCGCGCGCGTCAATATCGCCGGCGTCGTGCTGGGTGCGGCGGGCGATGCGCAGGGCGGCGAGTATATGGCCCGGATCGAGTATTGCCTGGCGGGCGGCGGCTGGCAGCCGTCGGATGCCAGGATGACGGGTGTGCTCAGCGCGCCCACGGCCCTCAATCTCGCGGATGTCGAGGATGACATCTGCGCTATCCGCGTGACCTATTTGAACGCGCAGACGGGCGAGGAGATCGCTGGAAACGGCTTTGCGCCGGGCCAGATGACGCTTAACGTGCGCGTTAGCACGTCGGAGACGGCCGCATTGCACGCGGAGGCGTCCTTTGAGGGCAAGCTGATCTACCGCACGGCGTTTGGCGGCAGGGAGGAGACGATCCTGCGGACAGACGCGCACGAAATCACGTTTGAAGCGGTGGGCGACGGAGCTTTTGGCACCGTTTCGGCCGGACGTGACGGCCGCATCAGCGGCACGGTCTTCTTTGACGAAAACGCGGACGGCGTGATGAGCGCCTCGGAGAAGTCGCGCTATGCGGGCCTGACGGTGCTGCTGCTCTCCCAAAGCGGCGATGTCGTGGAGAGCTGCCGCACTGACGCACAGGGCGCATACAGGTTCACGTCGCTGGCCAGCGGCATCTACACGGTGCAGTTTGACGCGGGCGAGAGCGTCGTCTTCTCCTCAAGCAGCCGCTTCAGCGCGCATCAGGTCAGCGGGATCGAGGATTCCCGGTTCGGTATGAGCGCGCCTATGACGATCGACGGCGATCATACCGACTATGTCGTCAATGCGGGTTGCCTCTATGCCTCTGCAATCGAGGGCAGAATCGCTGAGCGGACGGAAAGCGGCCTGCAGGGCATGGGCAGCGTCGGCGTGGAGATTCGCGCGGTTGGAGCGGATACAGACGAGGAGCCTGTCGTGGTCATGACCGACGATGCGGGCGGATTCAGGGCCTTGTCCCTGCTTCCGGGAACCTATGAGGTCAGCATCGAGGTGCCGGCCGGCTACCTCTTTGAGGCGGCCGAGGACGGAAAAATTCTGAGCACGGTCGAAATCGGGCAGGGTGAGACCTTCCTGCTCGGCGGCGAAGCCGGTCTTATCGGCCAGCGCTCCGGCAGCATCGCCGGCGCCGTGCGCGTGGACGACGACGGCGACGGCGTGATCGCCTCCGGCGCGCAGACGCTCCCGGGCGTGAAGGTGGTTCTCCTGCGGGCGCAGGATGGGCATACCGAGCCAGTCGATGAGACGATCACCGGCGCTCAGGGCGAATATGCGTTTGACGATCTCTACGCGGGTGATTACAGCGTGCTCTTCGAGCTGGACGGCGAATGGACGTTCACGCGCTACGGCGGGGATTCCTGCGTCTACGGCGCGGTCTCCCAGAGCGGCGGAAGCAGGGTCTTTGCCCTTGCGCCCGGCGAGCAGAAGCAGGGCTTGGATGCGGGCGTGACGCTCCCGGCGCAGCTCACCGTGACGGTCTTCAAGGACACGCAGGTGGATGGGCAGAAGGGCACCTACGAGGAAGGGCTCGAGGGCGTGAGCATCTCGCTGATCCGCCTGGAGGACGGCGAGGAGGCCGAGTCCGTCACCTACCGGACCGGCGAGGACGGCAGCATCGTCTTTGCGGGCGTGAGCCCGGGCGAGTATGTTCTCTCCTATCAGATGCCGGGACTCTGGCGCGCGACGAAGAACGTCGACGCGGCCACGACCTTGTACCCTGTGAGCTGCGTGCCCCAGAGCGCGCTTTCGACCGGCAGCAGCGAGCCGTTTGCCCTGACGATGGGGCAGACGGGCGTGCATCTGTACATTGGCGCAATGCTCTCCGGCTCCATTGGCGGCACGGTCTATTATGACGACGACGATGATGCGGCCCGCGGCGAGACGGAGGAGGCCTGCGAGGGCGTCCTGGTGGAGCTGCTTGACGCGCAGAGCGCGGCGATTGCACAGATGCAGACGGAAGCGGACGGAAGCTTTGCCTTTGAAGGCCTTGCCCCCGGAAAGTATTTCGTCCGGTTTACGGCGCAGGGCGAGTGCGGCTTCTCCGCGACGGAGCGCACGATGGCGCGCGGCGGCGTTCAGCGGAGCGATACGCCGGTCGGCGTGACGCGAAGCATCAGCGTTTCGGCGGGCACCTCGGTGTCGACTGCGGACGCGGGCGTCGTGCGCCTGAGCGCTGTTTCGGGCAGAATCTGGGAGGATGCCGACAATGACGGCGTGATCGCGCAGGGGGAGAGCGGGCTTGCGGGCGTGAGCGTGCAGCTGATGAACGGCACGGGCCGGACGATTCTCGCAACTGCGCAGACGGATGACCAGGGTGGATTTTCCTTTATGGGGCTGCGCCCGGGCAGCTACATGCTGCGCGTGGATGCGCCGGGCGAGTATGTCTTCTCCGGCGCGATGCAGGGCGGCGTGCTGCCGCTTGACAGCGCGCGCGACGGACACGGCTACTCGTCCTCCTTTGAGCTGCTGGGCGGCGTGCATGTGGATCAGATCGGCTATGGCCTGCTGACCCAGGGAACCATCAGCGGCATCATCTGGACAGATGCGGACTACGACGGACGGATGGGCGAAGCGGAGAGCGGCCTGCGCGGGGCGACGGTGGAGCTCTGTCTCGCCGACGGAACGCCGGTCGCGCAGATGCAGACGGCCAGAACCGGCGCGTTTGCGTTCAGCGGCGTGATGCCCGGCGAGTATGATCTGCTCGTGACGCTGCCGGAAGGCTACGTCTTTACAGCCGAGGGCGGCGATTCCACGGCGGCGCATTCGGATTCGCTGAGCCAGCGCCTGGAGCTGGGCACGATGACGATGGGCGGCGCGATGACGGATATCCGCGTCGGCGCGCTGATGAGCTCGGGCGTGGGCGGCGTGGTCTGGGTCGACGAGGATGACGACGGGCGCAGGCAGACGACCAGCGAGGGGCTTCCCGGCGTGCGCGTGACGCTGAGCATGCTCAGCGGAAACGACGCGGGCAGGACGATGGAGACCTTCACGGGAACGGACGGCGTGTACCGCTTTGACGGCGTGATGCCGGGCGACGCGGCGCTGACCTTTGCGCTTGAGGAGGGCTTCGCCTTTGCCCGCAATGCATCGGGCACCAGGCGCGTGAGCGTCGTACCGCAGACGGACACCCTGACCGCGACGAGCGCGGCGATCGCCGTCGTATCCGGCGAAGACCAGCTGGAGCTCGACTGCGGCGTGGTGGGCGTCGGCATCGTGAGCGGCAATGTCTGGGAGGACAGCGAATACGACGGACGCAGGAGCACGTCGGAGCGCGGCGTCGCGGGCGCGGAGGCTGCGCTGATCGACGCGCAGAGCGGCGAGGTGATGCGCACGGCCGTCACCGATGAGACGGGTGCCTACGCGATCGACTTCGTCCGCATGGGCGAATATCAGGTGCGCATTGCGCTGCCCGACGGGCGGATCTTCACGAAGGACGGCGAGAGTGCCGTTGCGCAGAGCGACAGCAGCGAGGGCCTGACGCAGCGGTTTGCGCTGGCGATGGGCGAGAGCCTCTCCGGGCTGGACGCGGGCGCCATTGCCCCGGCGGTTATCGAGGGACAGATTGCCGTGGACGGCAACCTGAACGGCGTATGCGACGCGGACGAGGAGGGGCTCTCCGATGCCGTGATCACCCTGATGCAGGGCGGCACGGTCGTGGCGACGGCCTCCACGGACAAGGCGGGCGCTTTCCGCCTCGACACCCTCCGCCCGGGCAGCTATCGCGTGCGCGTGTCGCTGCCCTCGAAGGCGCTGTTTGCGCAGGGCGTCACGCTCAGGCTGGCCGACCCCGACGCGCAGGAGGGAGAGACCGGCGAGATTATGGTCGCCATGGGCGAGCGGGTGACGCTTGACGCGGTTCCCGCTGTGATTGGCTCGACCGTTTCCGGCCGCGCCTGGAGCGACGAAAACGCTGATGGGCGCATGGACGCCTCTGAGCCGGCGCTCACGGGCGTCGCGGCGGAGCTGCTGATGGACGGCGTAACAATCGACACCGCCGAGGTGGGCGAGGACGGCAGCTACGCCTTCCGCCTGCTGCGAAACGGACGCTACGCGGTGCGCTTCACGCTGCCGGACGACATGCTGCTCGCTGACCGGATTGCGGGCGATTCGGGTGTCTCCAGCGTCCCCGTCATCCCCGGCAGCGTCGGCACGACGGAGGAATTTGAGCTGGCGATGGGCGAGACGAAAAAGGACGTCAACGTCGGCGGCATCCGCCCCGGTGAGATCGGCGACAGCATCTGGCTGGACGAAAACGCGAACGGCCTGCAGGACTACCGGGAGCCGCTGCTTCCGGGCGTGACCGTCACGCTGCTTCGCGCGGCGCAGAGCGGCACCCTGGAGGAGGTCGCCTCGACGGTCAGCGACGAATACGGCTACTACCGCTTCGCAGAGCTGCGGCCGGGCGACTACGTCCTGCGCGTCGATACGCAGGGAGGAACGCTGACGGAGCGCTTCGGCGCGCCGCTGGGCGAGATTGACAGCGACGCGGATTCCGCGACCGGCGAGACGGAGGGCATCCATCTCCAGTCCGGGGAGACCTGCCTGAATGTCGATTTCGGCTTCACGGCCATCGAGGCGGGTCACTAACCATAAAAACCCCGCAGCGGACAAAGCAAGCCGTTCAAGGCTGCCCAGTCCGCTGCGGGGTTTGTTTACTTGTTAGAGAGACTGATCAGATGCGTTGCATCCCGTCCAGAAGAACGCACGGCGCCACGCTGTTTCAGCCGGGGCGTGCGTTACAGGCCGACCTGGCCGGCAACGGCGGCCGCTGCGTCCGCCATGAGCGGGCTGTCCACGGTCTCGATGGCGCCCTCGTCGCACAGCTGCGCAGCCTTTGCGTCAAACGGAAGCTGAGCGAGCACGGGCAGGCTGAGGCTGGCGGCCTCCTGCGCGATGCGGGACTTGCCGAACAGCTCGATGCGCTTGCCGCAGTCGGGGCAGAGCGCATAGGACATGTTTTCAATCAGGCCGAGGACGGGAATGTGCATCATGGAGGCCATGTTGACCGCCTTGCGCACGATCATGCCGACCAGATCCTGCGGGGTGGAGACGACCACGACGCCGGAGAGCGGGATGCTCTGGAAGACGGTCAGCGGCACATCGCCCGTTCCCGGGGGCATATCGATGACCATCACGTCGAGTTCGCCCCAGGAGACATCCTCCCAGAACTGCTTGACCGCGCCGGCGATGACCGGGCCGCGCCAGATGACGGGGGCGTCGTCCTGCTCGAGCATCAGGTTGATGCTCATGACCTTGATGCCGCTCTCGGTCTCGGCGGGGAAGATATGCTCGCCGTCGCCGAAGGCCTTCTCGCGGATGCCGAACATGCGGGGGATGGATGGGCCGGTGATGTCGGCGTCCAGAACGCCGACGCGATAGCCCATGCGGCGCAGCATGACGGCCAGCTCGCCGGAGACGAGGGATTTGCCGACGCCGCCCTTGCCGCTGACCACGCCAATCACCTTGCGAACCTTGGGCTGCTCCTTGGGTGGCTCAACGCCTGCGGCGCTGTGGTTATGGCTGCACCCGGCGCAGGCGGGCTTTGTCCCGCATTCGCTGGGCGCGCAGCCCTGCTGAAGTTCCTCAGACACGGAAATTACTCCTTTCAGACCGGCATGAATTCTGCTATAATAGTTTTGCATGATTTTGCCGGCGGTATGCATCTCATATCATACCATGTTTTTCTCAAAAAGCAAGGACGCTTTTTGATTGTAAAGCGTCGGCCGCAGGGCGCTGCGCTTCACGCATGGGGAGGCGGGCGCCCGGTTTTTCGCGTTTCCGGGCACAGGCCCGTCACAGAACGTCGGTTGGCGCTTGGCGCCGGAGAGGAAAAGAATGATCAAAAAGGCTTTACGATGCGCGGCAGGCCTGATGCTGCTGCTTGCGCTGCTGCCGGGAGCGGCTGTCTGCGCAGAATACGACGCCCGGACGGCGGAGGAATGGCTGAACCGGTTTGCCACAGCGCTGCCGGGGCAGCGCCTGCTCAACGATCCGCAGGAGACGGCCGACCCTGCGAAGGGCGGTCAGGTGCTTCTGGAATACGCATTTGGCACGGTGCTGGCCCGGACGGCGGACAGCCCCTCTGCGGCGGATATCCTGGAGATCGACCTGCGCTCGCCGGAGGTCGAGGATTGCCTGGGCCTGCGCGTGGGCGCGACGCTTGACGCTGTGCTCGGCGGCCTGAGCCTCCACGAGGGCGCCGCGCCGCTTGACGTGCTTCGCACGCAGGAGGCCGGCATCGGCTGGAGCTGGGCCTATGTGGGCGATCGCGGCGTCTACGGCGTGGAGCATGTGAGCTTTGGCGGCGAAGGGCTTTCGATGAAGGAATACACGCTGACCTACGTCATCGACGGCGGCGCGATCAGCGCCATCCGCATGCGCGTGTCGGAGGCGACGCAGGCGCAGGCGGAGGAGGAATTTGATACGGCGCAGGAGATCGCGCAGCGTCAGGCAGCGCTGCTCCTCGTGCAGGAAAACGACAGCGAGCCGTTTGAGGAGAGCGACCTTCAGGTGATGGGCGCGCAGGCGCTGGGCGTGGCGGTCGACCGGTTCGTCCTCGCGATGGGCGAGCCCGAGGAGGTGCAGACGCTGCCCGAGGGGAGGCTGCTGCTCTACGGCGGCGCGGCGGCGCAGCTTGGACTCAATGTCCGAACGGGAGAGGAGATCGTCCTGGACATCAGCGTGACGGACGGGGCGATCGACGGGCCGCGCGGCCTGCGGGTCGGCATGAGCCTGCAGGAGGCGGCCGCGCTGTTTGCCTGCCGTCAGGCGGTCTATGCGTCCGGTGGCATGCTGTATCTCCTCGGGGAGGCCGCTGGCGATCCGCCCTTCGGGGAGTATCAGCCCGGAGACGGCGGCGGCACGCTGCGCTATGCCTGCCTGCGCGGCGACGGCAGCATGGGCGTGCTGGAAATCGGCATTCAGGAGGACGCCGTCGCCTACTGGCATCTGTTTGACGGCGCGCGGGAAGGGGCGGATGCACATGGCGGTTGAGGAGCAGGAGCGCTATACGCTGCGCAACGCGCGATGCCTGGCGGCGGACTATCTGCGCCGCTGCGTGCGCGAGGGCGACACGGTCGTCGACGCGACGATGGGCAACGGCGGCGATACGCTCTTTTTGTGCGGGCTGGTCGGGGAGACGGGCCACGTCATCGCCTTTGACGTGCAGGAGGCCGCAGTTAACAGGACGCAGGAGCGGCTTGCGCAGGCCGGCGTGATCGATCGCGCACGGCTGCTGCTGGCAGGTCATGAGACGATGCGCGAGCATGTGCAGGGGCCTGTGCAGGCGGTGATGTTCAACCTGGGCTGGCTGCCCGGCGCGGCGCACGTCGTGACCACCCGCGTGGAGACGACGCTCGTGGCGGTTTCTTCCGCTGTGGAGCTGCTTGCCCCGGGCGGCATGGCGACAGTGTGCATCTATCCCGGCCACGAGGAGGGGACGCGCGAGCTGGAGGCGTTGATCGATTATGCCGCCTCGCTTGACGTGCGGCGCTACAACGTGCTGCACCACCGGTTTCTCTGCGCGCCGGCGCACACGCCGCAGCTGATCGTCATTCAGCGGATGGCGCCGGGATGCTAAGAAATTGTTAATTCTGTCGCAAAAACCCTTTTTTTGAAAAAAGAGGGAGGAAATAAGGCGAATCCCGTTGAATCATGTAAACGGGATAAATTGTATCTGGAGCGGAGAATCGCATGAAAAACCGCTCCGGAACCCTATGATTACGGAGGCGATAGTGGAATGAGCACCCTTCAGGATCTCAATCAGGTGCTCTCGCGCAAGCAGGACATTCTCTCCGGGAATGCGGCGGGCGTTGAGAAACAGAAGAAGAGCGGCAAGCTGACGGCGCGCGAGCGCATTGAGCTGCTGCTGGACGCGGGCAGC
The DNA here is from genome assembly GCA_004556985.1 of Clostridiales bacterium. Classification (GTDB taxonomy): domain Bacteria; phylum Bacillota; class Clostridia; order Christensenellales; family Aristaeellaceae; genus Ventricola. The sequence goes on from SFFC01000021.1 coordinate 44,181, forward strand.
TTCGTCGAGCAGGGCATGCTCGTCGCCGACGCCGGCGTCGTGACGGGCTCCGGCACGGTCGACGGCCGTCCGGTGTACGTCTTCGCGCAGGATTTTGCCGTGATGGACGGCGCTGTCGGCGCGAAGCAGGCGAAGAAGATTGTCAAGGTTCTTGAGCTGGCCCGCAAGACGGGCACGCCGGTGGTCGCCATGTGCGACAGCAACGGCGCGCGCGTGGCCGAGGGCGCGCTGGCGCTGGAGGCGTATGCGGACATCTTTGCGCACATGGCGCGGCTGAGCGGCGTGGTGCCGATGATCACGCTGGTGCTCGGCCCGTGCGTCGGCGCGGCCGCGATGATGGCGGAGCTTTCCGACCTCGTGTTTGTGGCCAAGCCCGCCGGCGTGCTGCTGGTCGCCGGCCCGCAGGTGCTCGCCTCCACGATGGGCAAGAGCCTGACGGCCGAGGAGCTGGGCGGCGGCAAGGCCGCCGTCGAGAGCGGCGCGGCGCACTTTGCCTGCGAGACCGAGGAAGAGGCCGTCGCACAGGTCAAGACTGTGCTGGGCATGCTCCCGGCGAACAACCTCGAGGACGCGCCCTTTGCCGTCGAAGAGGATATGAACCGTCTGGTCGACGGTCTGGAGGCCGGCGCTGAGGGCCGCGATGTGATCGCGAAGCTGGCGGATACCGGCTCCGTGGTCGAGGTCGGCAAGGGCTATACTGGCGCTGTCACCGCGCTGGCGAAGCTCGCGGGCCGCACGGTCGCATTTGTCTACACGGGCAAGGGCGACACCTGCGACAAGCGCATGAAGAAGATCACCCGCTTTGTCCGCTTTGCGGATTGCTACAATATCCCCGTGGTCTCCCTGATCGATTCCACGGGCCTGACGATCTTCGACACCGTCGATCGCCAGATGAGCGTGCTCAAGGCCGCGTCCTCGATGATCTACGCGTACAGCGAGGCGACGACCGTCAAGGTTGCGCTCGTGATCGGCAATGCCGTCGGCGCCGCGTATGTGGCGATGGGCGGCAGCGCGAATGCCGACGCGACCTATGCCTGGCCGGGCGCCGTGATCAGCCCGCTGACCGGTGAGGCCGCGATCCAGGTGATGTGGAAGGACGAGATCAAGAGAAGCACGGGCGATGCGGTCGCCGCGCGCGCTGAGCTCGCCGCCAAGTATGAGGCCGAGGTGGCCGACGGCGTCAACGCCGCCGCGCAGGGCCTCATCGACGACGTGATCGATCCGGCGGACAGCCGCAAGACGATCATCGCCGCGCTGGAGCTCCTCTCGAGCAAGCGCGATTCCAATCCGCCCAAGAAGCACGGCAACATGCCGCTGTAATCAGGGGAGGAAAGATCGATGTCAGGAATCTTTGCGAAGCTGCAGTACGGTCTCTCCGTTGCCGTCGTCGGCATCGCCACGGTCTTCGTCGGCCTGATCATCCTGATTGGCCTGATCAAGCTGATGGATTTCGTGCTGAGCGCCGCGTCGGGCAAGAAGAAGGCTGCTGCGCCTGCGCCCGCCCCTGCGGCGGCGCCCGCGCCGGCTGTCGAGGAGACCGTCGCTGAGGAAGACGACGGCGAGCTGATCGCCGTGATCGCCGCGGCTGTGGCCGCAGCGATGGAGGCTGCCGGGGAGGAGAGCGCATCCGGCTTTGTCGTGCGCTCCATCCGCCGCATCAACAATGCGCCCGCGTGGAACCGCGCCGGACGCGAGGAGCAGGTCTACAGCCGCATGTAAACGGCAGCCTGCATGAGACGAGAGAAAACAGACGAGGAGGATCTCCATTATGCGTAATTTTGTGATCACCGTGAACGGCACCCAGTATGAGGTCGCCGTCGAGGAAGTCGAAGCCGGCGCCGCTCCTGTCGCCGCTGCTCCCGCTGCTGCTCCGAAGGCCGCTCCCGCGCCGAAGGCTGCCCCGAAGGCCGCCGCGCCGAAGGCTGTCGCGGGCGAGAAGGTCACCGCGCCGATGCCGGGCAACATCATCGATGTGAAGGTGCAGACCGGCGCCACCGTCAAGAAGGGCGATGTGCTGGTCGTGCTGGAGGCCATGAAGATGGAGAACGAGATCATGGCGCCGCGCGATGCGAAGGTCGTGCAGGTGCTGGCCAGCAAGGGCGCGGCTGTCAATACGGGCGACGCGCTGGTCGTGCTCGAATAATTCGCAAAGGGGTTAAGCGCTGTGAAAAAGATTCTGAGTGTGTTCCTCGGACTGGCGCTGTGCTGCATGCTTGCGGCGCTGCCCGTTTGCGCCGAGGAAGCCGCTGCCCCGCAGGCAGAAGCGATCGCTGCCGAGCCCGCCGGCAACGGTTACGCGACGCTGGTGTCCGAGCCGGACGCGCTCATCCCGGTCTATGTGGATGAGGAGGCGGAGGGCGCCGAGGGCACCGTGGAGCAGGCGATGGCGAATTTCAGCTTCACCGGAACGGTCATGGGCCTGGTCAAGGACTCGGGCATCTATCAGATCGTGAAGGGCAACTGGAAGAGCGTCGTCATGATCCTGATTTCGTTTGTGCTGCTGTATCTGGCCATTGTCAAGCAGTTTGAGCCGTTGCTGCTGATGCCCATCGCGTTCGGCATGCTGCTGACCAACTTGCCGCTGGCCGGCATCATGGACGAGCCGATTTACGAGATCATTTCCAACCCGACGTACCACGGCAAGGCCGGCGTGCCGATTTACAACGGCGAAGTCCTGGTCGGCTATCAGTACGTCAAGCAGAACGGCGGCCTGCTGTACTACCTGTATCAGGGCGTCAAGCTGGGCATCTTCCCGCCGCTCATCTTCATGGGTGTCGGCGCGATGACCGACTTTGGTCCGCTGATTGCCAACCCGATCTCCCTGCTGCTGGGCGCTGCCGCGCAGCTGGGCATCTTCCTGGCGTTCCTGCTGGCGCTGCTGCTGGGCTTCTCGCCCGCTGAGGCCGGCGCAATCGGCATCATCGGCGGCGCGGACGGCCCGACGGCCATCTACGTTACCACCAAGCTGGCTCCCGGCCTGCTGGGCCCGATCGCCATCGCTGCGTATTCCTACATGGCGCTGGTGCCGGTCATCCAGCCGCCGATCATGAAGGCCTTCACGAGCAAGAAGGACCGCCAGATCGTCATGGGCCAGCTCCGTCCGGTTTCCAAGACCGAGAAGATCATCTTCCCGATCATCGTGACCGTGCTGGTCTCCCTGATGCTTCCCAGCGCCGCGCCGCTGATCGGCTCGCTGATGCTGGGCAACCTGTTCAAGGAGTCCGGCGTGACTGACCGCCTCTCCAAGACCGCGCAGAACGAGCTGATGAACATCGTCACGATCTTCCTGGGCGTGACCGTCGGCGCGACCGCGAAGGCCGATACCTTCCTGCAGGCCCGCACGCTGATGATCATCGCGATGGGCATCTTCGCCTTTGGCGGCGGCACGCTGGGCGGCGTCCTGCTGGGCAACGTGATGTGCAAGCTCTCCGGCGGCAAGATCAACCCGCTGATCGGCTCTGCCGGCGTCTCCGCCGTTCCGATGGCGGCGCG
>SFFC01000022.1 GCA_004556985.1 Clostridiales bacterium
AACTCTTGCTTTGCAGGATCGGCCCCGTTTCAATCGTAGGATGCTGCGCATCCTGCTCTGAAACTGCTTTTTCTTGATCTTCCGGGAAAACGTTGGGCTTCCGCCCAAACCCGCCAAGGGACTTCGCCCCTTGACCCCATGTTCGCTTCGCGTCTATAGACCGGTTCTTTCTGAAATCAAGAGCATGCCTGCTTCTCAGCCGCTTCCTTTTTGGCCGCCTGCATCTCGCCCCAGGTGTACATGGCCAGGCCGACGATGACGGTCAGGCCGCCGATGAGCAGCGGCAGCGTGACCTGCTCGCCAAAGAGCAGCAGCGCCCAAACTGCCGCGCCGATCGGCTCGCCCAGCAGCGCGAAGGAGACGACATCCGCGCTCACAAAGCCGAGCAGATAGGTCATCAGCGCATGACCGCCCAGCGTGCAGACGACGGCGAGCACGACGATGCCGCCCAGCGACGGCAGCGTGACCTGAAAGCCGCCCGTAAACGGCGAGATGAGGAGCAGGCAAAATGCCGTCACGCAGTACACAAAGGTCATATAGCCGATTGCCGGAAGATTTTTGCGCGCCGCGCGCCCGCAGAGCCAGTGACCCGCGATGAAAACGGCGCCGATGAGCGCGAGCGCGTCGCCCAGCAGGCTGCCCTGCTCGCCGCCCATCGAGAGCAGGCCGATGGCCGCCGCGCCGACAATCGCGACGATCGCGCCCGGAATGGCCTCGCGCTTGATCGGCTCATGCAGCAGAATGCCCGAAAGCGCAGCGACGAACAGCGGCTGCGTGCACACGAGCGCCGTCGCGACAAAGGTCGACGAAAAGCTCATCGAGGTCATCCAGGCCGTGTAATGCAGCGCCAGCAGCAGCGCCGCCGCACAGGCGAGGCCAAGCTGGCGCCTGGGCGCGCGCAGCACGGCCACGAGCTCGCCGCTGCGGATCGCGGGAACCAGCAGCAGCAGCGCGGAAAGGAGCATCCTGCCAAAGGCGACCATCACCGGCGACGCGCCGCAGGCCAGCGACCATTTGACCATCGGGCCGGATACGCTGACGCCCACGACAGCCAGAAATACGAGCAGCGTCTTGTTCTTTCTCATTATCCTCTTTCTCCTGTCCATCCATCCGTATTGACGCGCAATGCGCAAGCAAAGGGGCCCTGCGGCAGCAGCGTCAAGGCCCCTTGTTTTTGGAAAATGCGATTTATTCGTCTTCGCTTTCAGGCGTTTCGCCCTCGCCGCCCAGATCCATAGAGAGATCGTCGCTCTCCGTGGGGACATTGTCCGGCTTTTCGCCGTCCTCCGTCTCCTCCTCCGGCTCCTCGACCTCGCGCTCCGTGACGGTCACGCCAACGATCCGGCTCTCACCCTCCACACGCATGACGCGCACACCCTGCGAGACGCGGCCGATGACGGAGATATCGCTGACCGGCATGCGGATGATCGTGCCATCGTCCGTGATGAGCATCAGATCCTCATCCTCGTGGACGAGCAGCTGCGCTGCCATCAGGCCAGTCTTCTCCGTCAGGCGCATCGCGAGGATGCCCTTGCCGCCGCGGGACTGGCAGCGGAACTCGGAGATCTCCGTGCGCTTGCCATAGCCCTTCTGCGTGATGGCCAGCACCTGCGTGCCCTCCTTGACCTTCGCCACGGAGATGACCTCGTCGTCCTCGGCCAGATCCATCGAGCGCACGCCCATCGAGTTGCGGCCCATCGCACGGACGTCGTCCTCGCTGAAGCGGATCGCCTGGCCCATGCGCGTGGCGAGCATGATCTCGCTGGCGGAATCCGTCAGCTCCACGCCGATGAGCTCGTCCTCCTCGCGCAGCACGATGGCAATCAGACCGGCCTTGCGCAGGTTGGCAAATTCATCCAGCGCGGTCTTCTTGATCGTGCCGCAGCGCGTCGCCATGACCAGGAAGCGGCCCTCGCGCTCGCGCGGCAGCTTGATCATCGCCGTGACCTTCTCGCCGCCATCGAGCTGCAGCAGGTTGACGATCGCCGTGCCTCGTGCCATGCGCCCGCCCTCGGGGATCTCGTAGCCCTTGAGGCTGTAGACGCGGCCCCTGTTCGTGAAGAACATGAGGTCGTCGTGCGTGGAGGAGACGATCAGCTTCTCCGCGTAGTCCTCCTCGCGCGTCGTCATGCCGATGATGCCCTTGCCGCCGCGATTCTGGCTGCGGTAGGTCGCCCGCGGCGTCCGCTTGACGTAGCCGAAGTGCGACAGCGTCACGACCACGCTGTCCTCCTGGATGAGGTCCTCCGGGTCGATTTCGCCATCCATGACGCCGATCTCGGTGCGGCGCGGATCCGCGTATTTTTCCTTGATCGCGAGGATCTCCTCGCGCACGATTCCCAGCACCATCTTTTCGTCCGCCAGCACGGCGCGCAGATACGCGATGGTCTTCTCCAGCTCGGCGTATTCCTCCTGCAGGCGCTCGCGCTCCAGGCCGGTCAGGCGGGCCAGGCGCATATCAAGAATCGCCTGCGCCTGCTTGTCGGAGAGGCCGAAGCGCTCCATGAGCTGCGTTTTCGCCTCGGTGGTATTCGCGCTGCCGCGGATGATCCTGACGATCTCGTCGATGTTATCCAGCGCGATCAGCAGGCCTTCGAGAATGTGGGCGCGAGCCTCGGCCTTGTCCAGGTCGTAGCGCGTGCGCCGGGTGATGACGTCCTTCTGGTGCTCGAGGTAGTGGAAGAGCATCTGGTGGAGCGAGAGCACCTTCGGCTCGCCGTCCACCAGCGCGAGCATGATCGCGCCGAAAGCGTCCTGCATCTGCGTGTGCTTGTAGAGGTAGTTGAGCACGACCGCGGCGTTGACATCCTTCTTGAGCTCGATGACGATGCGCATGCCCTCGCGGTCGCTCTCGTCGCGGATATCGCTGATGCCCTCCAGGCGCTTTTCATGCACGAGCTCCGCGATCTTCGCCACCAGTACGGACTTGTTCACCATGTACGGGATCTCCGTCACGATGATGCGCTGGCGGTTGTTGCCCATCGGCTCGATGTCGGTCTTCGCGCGCACGATGATGCGGCCGCGGCCGGTGGTGTAGGTGTCGTAGATGCCCTTTCTGCCCAGGATGATGCCGCCGGTCGGGAAGTCCGGGCCCTTGATGCATTCCATGAGCTCCTGGTTGGTCGCGTCCGGCTTGTCGATCAGCTTGACGACGCCGTCGATCACCTCGCCGAGGTTGTGCGGCGGGATGTTGGTCGCCATGCCGACGGCGATGCCGGAGGAGCCATTGACCAGCAGATTCGGGAAGCGGCTGGGCAGCACGTTCGGCTGCATCAGCGTCTCGTCGAAGTTGGGCGAAAAGTCGACCGTCTCCTTGTCGATGTCCGCGAGCATCTCCATGTTGATCTTGCTCATGCGGGCCTCGGTATAACGCATGGCCGCCGCGCCGTCGCCGTCGACGGAGCCGAAGTTGCCCTGGCCCTCGACGAGCGGGTAGCGCGTCGCGAAATCCTGCGCCAGGCGCACCAGCGCGCCATAGACGGAGGAATCGCCATGCGGATGGTATTTACCGAGGACGTCGCCGACGATGCGCGCGCACTTGCGGTACGGCTTGTCCGGCGTGACGCCCAGCTCATGCATGGCATAGAGGATGCGGCGATGGACAGGCTTGAGGCCGTCGCGCACGTCCGGCAGGGCGCGCGTGATGATGACCGCCATCGCGTAGGAGATGAACGACTTCTTCATCTCGTGCTCCAGATCGATCGGATGAATTCTGTCCAGATCGGTCGTATTGCCCGGAAGATTATCCTTAAAATCCAAGGGTCGTTCCCTCCTTCCTTAAATGTCGAGATCGAGCACGAGCTTGCTGTTCTGCTCGATGAATTCGCGGCGCGGCTCGACCTTTTCGCCCATCAGCAGGCTCATGATCTCGTCCGCGGCAATGGCGTCCTCGACGGACACGCGCAGCATCGTGCGCTGCTTGGGGTCCATCGTCGTGTTCCAGAGCTGCTCGGCGCTCATCTCGCCCAGGCCCTTGTAGCGCTGCACGTCCGGCTTCTTCTCGCGGCCGATCTCGGTCATGACCTTGTCAAGCTCCGCGTCGGAGTAGCAGTAGCGCTCAGTCTTCTGGTAGGTGACCTTGTACAGCGGCGGCTGCGCGGCATAAACATGACCCTGCTCGATCAGCGGGCGCATGTAGCGGTAGAAGAACGTCAGCATCAGGATGCGGATGTGGCTGCCGTCGACGTCGGCATCGGTCATGCAGACGATGCGGTCATAGCGCAGCTTGCTGATGTCGAAATCCTCGCCCACGCCGCAGCCAAACGCCGTGATCATCGCCTTGATCTCCTCGTTGGCGAGCACCCGGTCAAGGCGCGTCTTCTCAACATTGAGAATCTTGCCGCGCAGCGGGAGGATCGCCTGGAAATGGCGGTCACGGCCCATCTTCGCGCTGCCGCCTGCGCTGTCGCCCTCGACGAGGAAGATCTCGCACTTGCTCGGGTCGCGCTCGGAGCAGTCCGCCAGCTTGCCCGGCAGGCTCGCGCTCTCCAGCACGGTCTTTCTGCGGGTGAGGTCGCGTGCCTTGCGCGCCGCCTCCCTCGCGCGGGAGGCCGCCAGGCAGCGATCCAGAATCAGCTTCGCGGTCGCCGGGTTCTCCTCCAGGTAGTCGCTCAGCTGCTTGCCCACGAGCGAGTTGACGATCGTGCGCACCTCGCTGTTGCCCAGCTTGCTCTTCGTCTGGCTCTCGAACTGCGGGTCCTCGAGCTTGACAGAGACAATCGCCGCCATGCCCTCGCGGATGTCGTCGCCGGTCAGGTTGGCATCGCTCGCCTTGAGGATGCCGTGCCTGCGGCCGTAGTCGTTGATCACGCGCGTGATGGCCATCGAGAAGCCGGCCATATGCGTGCCGCCGTCCGGCGTGTGGATGTTATTGACGAAGGTGAAGATATTCTCGGTGTAGGTGTCGTTGTACTGCATGGCGACCTCGACGCTCGTCGTGCCGACCATGCCGTTGATGTAGATGGGCTCCGGGAAGAGCACATCCTTGTTCTTATTGATGTATTTGACGAACTCGCTGATGCCGCCCTCGTAGTGGAAGACGCGCTCGACGGGCTCCTCCCCGCGCTCGTCGCGGAAGACGATGCGGATGCCGCGGTTGAGGAAGGCCATCTCGCGGAAGCGGGTCTTGAGCGTATCGAAATTGAACGCGCCGGTCTCGAAGATGCCCTCGTCGACGCCCTCGTCGTCCGTGCCCATGCCCTTGACATCCGGCCAGAACTGAATGGTCGTGCCGGTGCGCTCCGTCTCGCCGACGACCTTGAGGTCGTAGAGCACCTTGCCGCGGGCATACTCCTGCTGATAGATCTTCCCATCCTGATAGACGAGCACCTTGAGATGCCTGGAGAGCGCGTTGACGACCGACGCGCCGACGCCGTGCAGGCCGCCGGAGACCTTGTATCCCCCGCCGCCGAACTTGCCGCCCGCATGCAGAATCGTCAGGCAAACCTCGACCGCCGGGCGGCCAATCTTGGGATGGATGCCGACCGGGAAGCCGCGCCCGTTGTCCTGCACCGTGCAGGAGCCATCCTTTTCCAGCGTGATGTCGATCTGTGTGCAGAAGCCCGCCAGCGCCTCGTCAACCGCGTTGTCCACGATCTCGTAGACGAGGTGATGCAGACCACGCTCATCCGTCGAGCCGATGTACATGCCCGGGCGCTTGCGCACGGCCTCCAGGCCCTCAAGCACCTGAATCTGATTCTCGTCGTAAGAGCCGGCCTGCTCCTGAGCGGGCACATCGGCGTTTACATTCAATTCGTTGTTGTCCATATCTTTCCTCAGCATTCTTGTTCCTGATCCTCCCGGCGAAGCGCCTGCGGCGCCTCCTCCGTCTCCCCGATGCGCGCCGGAAAGGCATGCCCGGCAAACGCACCCTCATGCGCGCGCTGCGCGAGCGTCGTCGTGGAGATCGGCGAAAGGTAGACGCGCGGATTCTCCGTCGCCCCGCCGGCCTTCCTCGCCCCCGCGCAGATCACGGCGCTCTTGGCCGTGATGCCCTGGCGGGCAAGCACGCGGTTCTGGCGGCGAATTTCGGCGAGCATCGCGCCGGTCACGGCGCCGCTCGCCTGCGTCAAATCGATGATTGCGACGATATCGGCCGTATGCACGGCCACGTCGTCGCCCAGATGAAGGATCATATTCCCTCCGGCGCCCAGGCGGAAAGCGCCGTCTCCGCCGCCCTCCGCTGAACATTTTCTTACTATAATAGTATACCAAATTTCACAGGTTTTTTCAAATGTCCGCCGTGCTTTTTTGCATCGTTTTGGGCTGAAAAAGCATACAAAAATAGACGCCTGAATTCGGCGTCTTTGTGCAGGCTCAGCGGGCCTTGAAGCCGCCCGGAGTGCGCACGGTATGCAGCGCATCCGCAGCACCTGCCTGCTCCTCCAGTTTTTTGAGCCAGTCCAGCAGATCCGTGTCGTCATATCCGCTGAAATCGTCCTCCCAGACAGGCGTAACGTCCTGAAGCGGCGCGTCACCCCAGTCGAAGGTTTCATAAAACGCATCCATCGCCTCGTCGTAGTAGCAGATCCCGTCGATCAGGCCGAACTCCTTCGCCTGAACCGCGCTCAGGAGCCGCCCGTCCATGAAGGGCTCCATCTGCGCGCGCGTCAGGCCGCGGGAGGCCTCGATCTCCTGCAGGAAGAATTCAAAGCTCTCGTCGACGAGCGCCTGCAGAATGGCGCGCTGCTCCTGCGTCAGCTCGGGATAGCCGTCCACCTTGTTTTCACCAGAGGCGACGTAGATCCGCTCGATACCGAGCTTGTCAAGAAAGCCCGCCTCGCTCGAGGATTCCATGTACACGCCGACGTTGCCGGTCAGCGTCATGCGCGAGGCCAGGATGATGTCCGCGCCCATCGCGACGTAGACGCCCGCCGAGCAGCATTCCTGCTCCATATAGGCCGCCACAGGCCTTCCGGTCAGCTCCTTGTAAACCTTGAGCGCATGCAGCAGCTCGTCCGCTTCGTAGAGCCCGCCGCCGGGCGTGTTGAGCAGCAGGATCAACCCGACGTTCTCCCTCTCGTCGATCAGCGCGTCGATCGCGTCCAATGTGCCCAGGTGGTCGTAATACGCGTCATACGCGGAGAGCTCGCCGTCGATTGCGAGCATCGCCACATAGCGCTCCTCCCGGACGCCATGCCCGCCCTCGCGATCCCCGAGCGCGCTTTTGAGCCAGCTTCCCGACTCGCTTCCCTGCGCGTCCTCCGCCGCCGCGGCCATCGCGCCCGCCAGCAGCATGAGCAGCGCCGCCAGCACCCCGCACAGTCTTCTCATCCGCAACCCGTCCTTTCCTCGTCCGCCCACCGCGTCACCACGCCTCGGGCTCATACAGACGGAGCGTTCCCTCCGCCAGCGTCCGCTTCATATCGATCAGCCTCTGGTTCCTGCTGCCGCGGTAGAGCAGCTCCAGCGAGCGCTCCCGCGCCAGATACGGCCCGTCCACGAGCACGTCGACCTGCTCAAGCAGGCGCAGCCTGTCCGAGCGGCCCTCGGCCTGCAGGGCCTCGAGCGTAAAGCCCGTGTAGCACCAGACGCTCATGCCCCGCTGCCGCGCCGCGCGAGCGATCTCCGCCATCGGCTCCGGCTGCATCATTGGCTCGCCGCCCGTGAGTGTCACGCCACGCACCAGCGGGTTGGCGCCCAGCATCGCGATGACCTCGCCGGTGTCGCGCAGCGCGCCGCCCTGCGGGTCGTGCGTCTGCGGATTGTGGCATTCCGGGCAGCCGTGCGGACAGCCCTGCGCGAAGACGGCCAGCCGGTAGCCCGGCCCGTCCACGATCGATTCCGGCACGATGCCGGCCAGTCGAACCTTCATCGTCACACCCCGTGCTTCACGCGGTCGCGCTCCTCGGCGCGCTTGCTGTCGCCCCAGCGATCCATCGTCCCCACGAGATAGCCCGTGATGCGGCGGATGCGCTCAAAGTGTACCTCTTCCTCCTGCCGGCCGCACTGCGGGCAGCAGTCCCCGATGATGCCGTTGTAGCCGCAGACGGGGTCGCGGTCGACCGGATGGTTGATCGAGCCATAGCCGATACCCGCGTCATGCATCGCGCGCACGACGGCCTCGAAGGCCTCCAGGTTCTTCGTCGGATCGCCATCCATCTCGATGTAGGAGATATGGCCGGCGTTGGTCAGCGCGTGGTACGGCCCCTCGATGCGGATCTTTTCAAACGCGCTGATCGGGAAATAGACCGGAACGTGGAAGCTGTTGGTGTAGTATTCCCTGTCCGTCACGCCGGGAATCACGCCATAGCGCTCGCGGTCGAGCTTGACAAACCGGCCGGAGAGCCCCTCCGCCGGGGTCGCCAGCAGCGTGTAATTCATTCTCCGCGCCTGGGAGAGCGCGTCGAGCTGCGCGCGCATCCGGCCGATGATCTCAAGGCCCAGCTTCTGCGCAGCCTCGCTCTGCCCGTGGTGCACGCCGATGAGCGCAACGAGCGTCTCCGCCAGGCCGATAAAGCCGACGGAGAGCGTGCCGTGGCGCAGCACCTCGCGCACCTCGTCGTCCCAGGCGAGCTTCTCGCTGTCCAGCCAGACTCCCTCGCCCATCAGGAAAGGATAGTTGCGCACCTTCTTGCGCGCCTGAATCTCAAAGCGCTCGTCGAGCTGCCCGATCACCAGCTTCATCCGCTCGTCGAGCATCGCGTAGAACGCATCCAGATCCCCATGCGCCTCGATCGCGATGCGCGGCAGGTTGATCGATGTGAAGGAGAGGTTGCCCCGACGGTTGCAGACCTCGCGCGTCGGGTCGTAGACGTTGCCGATGACGCGCGTGCGGCAGCCCATGTAGGCGATCTCCGTCTCGCGATGGCCGGGCTTATAATACTGCAGGTTGAACGGCGCATCGACGAACGAAAAGTTCGGGAAGAGCCGCTTCGCGCTCACCCGCATGGCCAGGCGGAAGAGGTCATAATTCGGGTCGCCGGGGTTGTAGCTTATGCCCTCCTTGACCCTGAAGATCTGGATCGGGAAGATCGGCGTCTCGCCGCGGCCCAGGCCCTTTTCCGTCTCCAGCAGCAGGCTGCGCACGACCATGCGCCCCTCCGGCGAGGTATCCATCCCGTAATTGATCGAGGAAAACGGCGTCTGCGCGCCCGCACGGGAATGCATCGTGTTGAGGTTGTGGATAAAGGCCTGCATGGCCTGGTTCGTGCGCCGCTCCGTCTCGCGGTAGCCGCGCTCCTGCGCATAGCGCAGAATCCGCTCGCAGTCCGCCTCGCCAGCCATTTCAAGCAGGCGGCTGCGAATGGCTCCGGCAAACGCCTCGTTCATCCGCAGCGTCGGCACGGCGCCCTCCTGCGCGCGGATCTGGCGGATGATGGCCTTCGCCTCGTCGTCGCCCGCGTGGTGACCGAGCACGAGCTCCAGGCCCGCGCCCAGCGCGCGGCGGTATTCCTTGACAAAGGTCTTGGCGACGCCCGGCGCCATGTCGTAGTCAAAGCTGGCAATCGCCTGCCCGCCGTGCTGATCATTCTGGTTGGACTGAATGGCGATGCAGGCCAGGGCGGAATAGCTGCCGATGTCCTGCGGCTCGCTGAGCACGCCGTGCCCCGTCGAAAAGCCGCCGCGGAACAGCTCCGTCAGATCGATCTGCGTGCAGGTGGTCGTCAGCGTCAGGAAGTCGAGGTCGTGGATGTGGATGTCGCCCTCGCGATGGGCGCGCGCGTGCTCCGGCCTGAGCACATACATGTCGTAAAACTGCTTGGCGCTCTCCGAGCCGTATTTGAGCATCGTGCCCATCGCCGTGTCGCCGTCGATGTTCGCGTTCTCGCGCTTGACGTCCGAATCCGCCGCGTCCTTGAAGGTGATGTCCTGCAGAATGTGCATGAGGCGAGTCTGCGCCTCCCGGGCGCGGCTGCGCTCGGCGCGATAGAGGATGTAGGCCTTCGCCGTGCGGGCATAGCCCTCCTCGATGAGCACCTGCTCCACTCTGTCCTGCACGCCCTCTACCGTCGGCATGTCGATGCTCTCGTCGCGGTCGATGCCCCGCGTCACGAGCGCGGCCAGCCGCTTCGCCTCCGCCTCGCCCTTGGCGCTGCCCACGGCAGCAAATGCGCGCAGAATTGCAGCGGCAATCTTGCTTTCGTCATACGCGGCGATCCGGCCGTCGCGCTTCCTGATGGTCTCCGGCATGTTTTCTTCCTCCACGCTGTCGCTGAAAAAAGGGGCAGCACAACCGCACTGCCCCGTCAGGTGACTGGCAAACGCGCCCGGTTCGCAAAGGCTGGCGGCGCAAGCCGATTCTTATTTGAAGATCTGCGTCGTCGTCGACTGCTCGGCCGCCTTCTGCGCCGCGCGCATCTCGTCATAGCCCTCGGGCTTTTCCGTGCAGAGCTTTTGAAGCAGCAGATCGACCATCACAGCCGCGGTGTCGTTGTTGCCGCTGTAGGTCGTAATGCACAGAATGCTGTTCTCGGGATCGCAGCTGTAGTCAAACAAGCCGTAGAGCGTATCCGCCGGAATGCCATAGAGGCCCTCCTCGCCGGACGCGCTCATAGCGCGCCCGCCGGACAGATCGATGTCCCCCGTGTCGATCACGCCGCTTGCGATATAGGGCGTCAGCTCCAGGAAGGCGTCGTCGGCTCCCTCCTGCGTCAGCTTTTTGAACTCGCTGCGCGGAAGCAGGCAGACGTCGCCCTGCCGCGCCGCCGCATAGGTGGAAAACTGCATCTGCGCATAGATGTCCCCGGAGGAGAGGTTGATGTTCATGACGGTCATCTCCTCCTGATCCGGGCATCGCGCCTGAAGCTCCGGCCAGAAGTCCGCCTCAATGGCGACGGCATCCGCATAGCCGCTGCAGAGATAGAGCTCGATCTTCTTTTCCTCGGGCGGCCTGTAAGCCGTCATGGCAAAGAGGAGATCGACGCCGAAGCAGCCCAGGACGAGCATCAGCAGATACTTCCACCAGCTGTAGGCAAAATGGTTCCTCAGTTGCTTGATCGTGATGCGATGGTTCGCCATGCATGTGCCTCCGTCTGTCCCCAGGGGTTCATTCGCTGTTTGCTTTTCCATGTCAGGACAGGCGTTTCCTTTCTGCCGGTCCGGGCAGCAGTTCTTCCGTTTTCCCGGCCGGCAGACCGCGTCGGAACCGGGATTATACGGGTTTATTTTAGCATCAATAGCATCCGCCGTCAAGCCGGCCGCCCTGACCGGCGCAGCTTATCCTCCGCGCGCGACGATCCCCGACGCAAAGCCGGAAAATGCCGCCTGCCCGCCGCCCAAGCGTGGCTCATCCCCTCACCCGAGGGCCGCAGCCCGGCATCCCCCTGCATCGTAAAAGGCTGCCAGGCAGATCCGGTCCGCCTGGGAAAATTTTTTTCCCAAAGCGCCGGATGTCTCGCCTGACAGTCCTGTCATCGCCTGTTTTCCCGCCCGCAGGCGGAGCGCTCCGCAGTCTTACTTCTTTTTCTCGAAGCTGTCATTGCGGATATGGTAGTTGTACGGCCAGCGGTATCGCAGAGCGGCCGGATCCGGAACGTAGTGCTTCTCCCAATCGTACCAGCCATCCAGCTGCTCTCTGGAGCCGATGGCGCTCTCCGTATACGTCATGGTCGCGTATACGTTGTTGTTGTTGTTGCGCTTGTTTTGCGTCCCGGCGTCCATCATGGCGGTCAGCGCTGCGGCCAGGCAGTAATGGATGCCGACAAAGTTGTAGCCGTAGGGCGCGATCTCCTCCAGCGTCACGTCGCTCTTGCCGTCGTGCGCGCCCAGATCCGGGTACCACTTCCAGCCCTTGTCCTTCTCGGCAATCTTCTTCGCCGCCTCAAAGCGATCCTCCGGGGGAATGTCGTTGATCATGAACACGAGCGTCATGTCCGCGCCGGCCTCGCGGTACGCCACGCAGCGCTCAATGGCCTCATCCAGCGTCTTGACGTCCGTGCGCGCAACCAGGATGCAGTCCGTGCCCTTGAGCGCCTCGGCGCAGGCGCGGTATTTGCCGACCGCCTCGTCAAGCGGCAGGGAGTCTCCCCCGATGCGGACCTCCGGCGAATCCACGATGATGACGCCGGCAGCGCCCGCCTTGGCCAGGCGGCGGCAGTTGTAGGCCGCCGTCAGCGCCGGCCCATAGCCGTTCTCCGCGTCGATCACAATCGGCAGGCTCGAAAACTCGCAGATACCACGGAACAGTCCCTGCCCGATCATTTGCTGAGAATTGAACATCCCGTTGATCATGCCCACGCCATTTTGAATGCTGGTCAGATCCATCACGGGCCGGATCGTCGGATTCGGATCGATGTTGTCAAAGATGCTCGAATCGAGACCGTTCAGCATGGTTTTCGCGGAATCAACCGTTCGCTCGCCAACCTTTTGTGTGCTCTGCTCGATCTGGCCGCTGCTAAAAATGAAAGAGGGCTGCAAATTGCCCTCTCATATTCAGTTTTCCTTGGTCCACTTCGCAAGCATCAAGCTTCCGACGCCAATCATCACAGCTCCGATAATTGCAATCATCTTCTCGATCTCCTCTCGTGATAATCCGGGTTTCCATAAAAGAAACTGATTATTTCGCGGAAATACCTACGTCATACGCTGAAGAAAACATCGATTCATCCGAAGCTTTCTTCAATTCATGGCGTAAGAAAAAACACCGTCGCTTTCGCAACAGTGCTTTCTTGTCTGAGATTTCTTGGACCGTCTGTGGTACAACTGTGGTACGTTGGGTTTTCCATCGTCATTTTCCCATATATTATTAGGATAATTAGCCTAAGGGTTTCATCGTCGGGAAGAGCAGCACGTCGCGGATGCTCGCGCTGTCGGTCAGCAGCATCACGAGGCGATCCACGCCGAAGCCGAGGCCGCCCGTCGGAGGCATGCCGTATTCGAGCGCGGCGACGAAATCCTCGTCGATATCCGCATGCTCGCCCTTGGCGCGCTTGGCCAGCGCCTGGCGCTCAAAGCGGCCGCGCTGATCGATTGGATCGTTGAGCTCGGAGAACGCGTTGCACAGCTCAAAGCCGTTGGCGAAGAGTTCAAAGCGCTCGGTGATCTCCGGATCGTCCTTACGGCGCTTGGCCAGCGGAGAGATCGAAACCGGATAATCGGTGATGAACGTCGGCTGAATGAGGTTCGCCTCGACGAACTCGTCAAAGCAGGCCTCCAGGCACTCGCCCTTGACCGCGTTCTTCTCGACATGCACGCCGCGCGCCTCGCACTCTGTGCGCGCCTGCTCGTCGCTCTCCCAGGCATAATAATCGATGCCGGAATACTTCTTGACCGCCTCGGCCATCGTCATGCGCGTCCACGGCGCAGTCATGTCGATCTCATTGCCCTGATACTGAATCTTGAGCGTGCCGCAGACCTTCTGCGTCACATAGACATAGAGCTCCTCGACCAGGTTCATGATGTCGTTGTAATCGGCATAGGCCTGATAGAGCTCGATGGTCGTGAATTCCGGGTTGTGCCGGGTGTCCATGCCCTCGTTGCGGAAGATACGGCCCACCTCGTAGACCTTCTCAAAGCCGCCGACGATCAGGCGCTTGAGATAGAGCTCCGTCTCGATGCGCAGATACATCGGGATGTCCAGCGCGTTGTGGTGCGTGACAAACGAACGGGAATTCGCGCCGATCTCGATCGTCTGCAGCACGGGCGTGTCGACCTCCAGGAAGCCCTTGCTGTCCAGGAACTCGCGCAGCGCCTTGAGAATCTGGCTGCGCTTGATGAAGGTCTCCTTGACCTCCGGGTTGACGATGGTGTCGACGTAGCGCTGGCGGTAGCGGATATCCTGATCCCTGAGGCCGTTCCACTTCTCCGGCAGCACGCGCAGCGACTTGGTCAGCAGCGTCAGCGACGTCGCATGCACGGAGATCTCGCCGGTCTTCGTGCGGAAGACGGTGCCCCGGATGCCGAGGATGTCGCCGATGTCCATCGTCTTGAAATCGGCATAGACGTCCTCGCCGACATCCTCGCGGCGGACATAGGCCTGAATCTGGCCCTCGCCGTCGAGCAAATGCACGAAGGAGGCCTTGCCCATGATTCTGCGGCTCATCATGCGGCCCGCGATGGAAACCTCCTGGCCCTCCAGCGCGTCAAAGCCCCCGAGAATCTGTGCGGAGGTATGCGTGCGGTCATAGCGGGTGATGGTATAAGGATCGCGCCCTTCCTGCTGGTAGCGCTCCAGCTTGGCGCGGCGGATCTGCTCCTGCTCGCTGAGCTCCGGCGCGGTGATGGTCAACTCTTCTGCCACGGTGGTTTCCTCTTTCTCTCTTTACTCTTCTTGAATGCTCTTCCTGCCCCGAAGGGGCCCGGCTCACAGCGCGATATTCACGATGCGCAGGCGGCGGTTTCCGCCCGGCGTCTGGGCCACGACGGTGTCGCCGACGTGCGCGCCGATGAGCGCGGCGCCGACCGGCGATTCGTTCGAGAGGCGGCCGTTGACCGGGTCGGACTCGGAGGTGCCGACGATCGTGTAGACCTCCTCTTCCTCATCCTCATCGTCCACATCGATGATGGTGACGCGGGTGCCGAAGCCGACGGTATCGGTGTCGATCTTGCTCTCGTCGACGACGACCGCATTCTCGATCATCTGCTTGAGCTCGGTGATGCGCTGCTCGAGCGTCGCCTGATCGTTCTTCGCCGCGTCGTATTCCGCGTTCTCGCTCAGATCGCCATAGGAAATCGCGACCTTGAGCTGCTCCGCGATGCGCATTTTTTCTGTTGTCTCTTTGTATTCCAGCTCTTCCTTCATCTTCTGAAGGCCTTCGCGTGTCACAACCAGATGCTTGCCGTCTGCCATAAGCGTCTCTCCTTTTTTGTCATACGCCTTCGCCTCCCGGCGAAGGGCGAAACAGGGATTGCCCCAAGCGCGCGCTTCGGGCAATCCACCATATTGCTCAATTATACTCCGCGAGGCGTTTTTTGTCAATTGGTACAGGGTTTTTGCCGCCCCACAGGGTCCTTAGGCCCCGGCGTTCTCCCTGCCGGAGAGCATGGCATCCGCCCGCTCGCGGATGCGCCCGCGCAGGATATCCCTCGCCAGCAGCTGAAGCTCCTTGCCCTCAAAGAGGACGATGGAACCAAACGGTGCGAGCAAAAACCGCTCGATGGCCGCGCGATAGGCGCTCAGCCTGCGCAGAAGGCTGTCCGTCAGCTTTTCCTCGTTCTCCTCCTGCGCGAGCAGAAGGGCGATCTCGTCGGTAAACTGGGCGTAGAGCCTAAGCAGCAGCGCCGCAGAGGTGGGCACATCCGTCACGAAGAACGCCTTCGTGCGCACGCCCTCCTGCAGAATCTCCTCGAGCACGCCCTGCAGCCCCTCAAACTGGCTCTGCTTCATCTTTTCGCGCATCAGTGCGCCGTCCTCGCGATAGGCCACGCGGATGAGCAGCGAGACAAAACCCGGCTGCCCGCCGCTCCACAGCGGCGCGCTGTGGAACAGCGCGTTGAGCCGGTCGACGGCCGAGGTCAGGCCGGCCACAGCCGCCTTCGCCTGTGCGCAGCTCTCCTGCGCACGCTTTTGGCAGATGGCCTCCAGCACGGCGAGCTTGCTGTCGAAGTGATGATAGAAGCCGCCCTTGGAAAAGCCCATCTCATCGAGAATGTCCTGAACGGAGGTCTTCTCGTATCCCTTTGTGCAGAACAGCCGCTCCGCCGTGGCGAGCAGCTCCTCCCTTCTCGCGTCGCCTTTCTTCATCGTCTCTTCCTCACCCCGTCAATGGTACAGGATCTCGTCCTGCTGCGCGCGGTAGGTCGTCGTCCAGAGCTTCTCCCGGCGGATCTCGTTGCCCTCGCTGTCCTTGTAGACCTTGTAGGTGTCCACGACGTAGCCCGTCCGCTTGGAGCGGCCCGCCTTGCGCGTACCCGCCGGCAGTGATTCGTCGAGCGTGTAGAGCACCTCGTCGGAGGGCTTGATCGTCTGTGTGACCGTCGATTCGAGGTCGATGGTCATACCATTTTCGAGCATGTGGCCGTAGATCTCGACCGTCACCTGCTGGGCCTCATACCATGCGACGACGAACACCGGGAAGTCGCCGTTGTTCCTGAAGACAAAGTCGAGCGACGGCCAGTTGACAGTCGCGTCCTCGCCCTTGTTGACATAGGAGGAGGGCCAGCTGTGCGCATAGCGCTCCACGATTTGAAGGTTCGCGCGCACGACGGCGTTAAAGAGCGTGGAGCTCGTCTGACAGACGCCGCCGCCCGTATCGTCCACGAGCACGCCGCCTGCGATCGCGCCCGCCTCGCGGTAGCCCTTTTCGCCCGTGCGCTGGCCCGTGCAGGCGTTGAAGGAGAGCGTCTCTCCCGGCTGCACGACGCGGCCGTTGAGCGCGCTGGCCGAAAGCGCGATGTTCGTGTTTCTGTCGTTGTCCCGGGTCGTCGTCGTCGTGAAGGACGAAATCCGGCCGAAGAGGCCCTGCAGCTGCGAAAGCGTCACCTGCGGCTCGACGCGCTCGCCCTGCGGCACGATGACGCTGTCATACGCGTGCGCGTCCAGCGCAGCGAGGATGTCCGTCTCGAGTTTGTCCCGGTCGATCCGGTAGCCGGCCGACTCCGCTTCAAAGGTAAACGTCCGGTTGCTCACGTCAAACGCGCTCAGCCTCGCGTCCGTCGCCGCTACATCGAGACTGTCGCCGATGATCTCGACGAGATTCCGAACAGCCGAGCGGTCGTAGGCGTAGCCCGTGGTCAGCGACACGCCCTGCGTGCGCGCCTGCTCGATCTCCCGGTAGCGCTCAAACAGCGTGCCGCTGCGGCCGATGGCATAGGCCCTCTCCAGCACGGCATCCGCGTTGAAGGTCATCGGCACCTCCTGCGAGGTGATGCGCCAGCGGCGCTCGCCCGAGGCGACGATCAGGGAAAACGCCTCCGAGGCCTGCGCCTGCCTGTCCTTGAAGAGCGCATGCGCCTCCTCGCGGGTCATGCCGCCCAGGTCGATGCCGTCCACCGAGATGCCGGGAAAGAATGTCGTCTGCGCCGCGGCTTGACTGATGGCGGCATACGCCCGATATGCCGCCATCTGATCCTGATACAGTTTTGCGCCGTATGCCCAAAGCCCGACGCACAACGCGATGACGATCAGCGTCCAGACCGGGAACAGGCTCCTTTCCTCTTTTGCGCGCCTGCCGTTGCGGCGATCAAAAGCCATAGCGATCTCCTTTTATGGGTTGCGGTTCGCGTCCAGCGTCTCAAAGAGCTCCTTCTCGTTCATGCGGTAGGAGAGGATGTGCAGGCTGTCGGAGAGATGGACGTTGTTGACCGCGACGCCCTCCGGCAGGTTGAGGTCGACCGGCGCGAAATTCCAGATTGCGCGCACGCCGCCCTCCACAAGCAGATTCGCCGTCTCCTGCGCAAAGGCGGAGGGCACGGCCAGCACCGCGATATCGACCTGATGTGCGTTCATCCAGTTGCCCAGCTTCTCCATCGGCTGCACGAGAATGCCGTGCACGTCGATGCCCACAAGCGCCGGAGAGACGTCGAACATCGCCTGGATGTGGAAGCCCTCCTTGGCAAAGCCCGGATAGTTGGCCACGGCCCGGCCGATGTTGCCCGCGCCGACGATGATGACGTGGTAATCGTGGTTCAGGCCCAGAATAGCGCCGATACGTTCCTTGAGGTTGGAAACATGATATCCGTAGCCCTGCTGACCAAAGCCGCCAAAGCAGTTGATATCCTGCCGGATCTGCGAGGCGGTCAGGTTCATCCGCTCGCCCAGCTCCTGGGAGGAAATGCGGACGATCCCCGCCTTTTCCAGCTCTCTGAGATGCCGATAATACATCGGGAGCCGACGCACCACGGCGTCGGATACCCTGGATTTATAAGCCATACGTACCGCTCCTATTCATGGGTTGTCAAAAAAAATCGGTTAGACATTAGTATATCAGTTTGCAGACCGGGACGCAAGCCAAAATTGTGTCTCCGCCTGAGTTTTTCGCATTTTAAACGCATTCCTGTACATCTGTGTTCAGAACTCGCGCTTGAGGCTTCGCGTAAAGAGGGCGCTCATCGCCTTGCCGGGCTCCGCCCCCTCGTAGAGCACGGCATGCACGGCCCGGCAGATCGGCAGCTCGACGTCCCGCTCCTGCGCCATCGCGCACAGCGCCTTCACCGTGTAATACCCCTCCGCGAGCTCGTCGTAGGTCTCTCCCTGCACAAAGAGCTCGCCAAAGCGCCGGTTGTGGCTGTACTTCGAAAAGACCGTCGCCTCATAATCGCCCAGGTGACAAAGGCCGTAGGCGGACATCTCCCGTCCGCCCATCGCCGCGATCAGCCGCGCGATCTCCCGCGTGCCGCGGCTCATGAGCGCACCCTTGAGCGAGGAGACGCCCATGCCGTCGAGCATGCCCGCCGCGATGCCGACGACGTTTTTGGCGGCCGCCCCGATCTCGTTGCCGATCAGGTCGGTGCCGTAATAAAAGCGGATCAGCCCGCCGGAGAGCTGCGCGATGAGCCGCTCCTTGACCGCCTCGTTT
Organism: Clostridiales bacterium; assembly: GCA_004556985.1. GTDB lineage: Bacteria > Bacillota > Clostridia > Christensenellales > Aristaeellaceae > Ventricola. The sequence continues at coordinate 18,396 of SFFC01000022.1, forward strand.
TCCGAATCGATCACCATACAGTTCGGCACGCCTGCCAGGAATTCCTGCACATGGCCCGGCCCGAGCCACACGGCGATGTCGTTGCTTCCTCCGACCGCCTCCCCGGCGATCCGGGAGAGCCGCCGGTTGGTGCCGACCTCGATGCCCTTCATGCAAAGCACAAAGGTCTTGCCCGAGACGCCGCAAGCGGCGATCTGTGCCATCAGCGCCGCAAGCCCCTGCGAGCCGACGGAGATGCAGACCAGCTCCGACTCCAGCGCCTCGCCAAGGTCGCAGGTCAGGCGCACGCTCGGCTCCAGCGTCACCAGTCCGTTGCTTCGCGTCTGCAGAAACGCCTGCATCCTCGCGGAGTCCTCCCGGCCGTAGAGCGTCACCTCGTGGCCGATGTGGTCAAGATACCACGCGATAAACGATCCCCACCGGCCGCAGCCGATCACCGTTGCCTTCATGCTCTTCACCTCTGTCTCTCCGTATCTCAGCGGCTGAAGGCGCGCATGCGCTCGCGTTCTCGCTTCTTTTCCGATTTTTCCGTCTTTTTTCCGGGCTTCAGCGGTCCGGTCAGCTCGAGATTGATGAAGCTCCCCGAGAGCTCGACGCTTGTGACGCGCACCGTCACCGCCTGCCCCAGCGAGATGACGGCGCCCGTCCGCTCGCCGCGAAGGAGCATCCGCCGCTCGTCAAAGGCAAACCAGTCCTCCAGCGTGCGCACGGAGACAAGGCCCTCCGCGCCGTTTGAAAGCGACACATAGAAGCCGCTCTCGCTCACGCCGCTGACCGTGCCCGAAAAGACCTCGCCAACGTGGCCCACCATCAGCCTCGCCATCATGATCCTGTCCGCCGCGCGCTCCGCCTCAATCGCGGCGCGCTCGCATTCGCTGCTGCGGATCGCCGCCTCGCTCAGCCGCTCGCCCGTCAGCGTGACCTTCTTCCCGGTCAGCACGGCCGTCAGCGCGCGGCTCACGACGAGATCGGGATAGCGGCGGATCGGCGAGGTGAAATGGCAGTAATCGGGCATCGCCAGGCCGTAGTGGCCCAGCGGATGCTCGTCGTAGCGCGCCTTCTGCATGCTGCGCAGCGCCAGCATCGAGATGACGACGTACTCCGGTCGCTCGCGCGTCTGCTCGAGAATGGCGCGGATGTCGCCCGGCTTCGCCTCTCCCGTCAGGCGGCGGCTGCTGACGCCCAGCCCATCGAGGAAGTCCTTGAAGATCGCCAGCTTGTCCGGGTCGGGCTTCTCATGCACGCGGTAGAGCAGCGGCACGCCATGCGTCCGGGCAAAGCGCGCCACGGCCTCGTTCGCCGCGAGCATGAAGTCCTCGATCATCCGCTCCGCCTCGCCGCGCTCGCGCCTGAGAATTTCCACAGGCTCCCCCTGCGCGTCGAGCACGAACTGCGGCTCTTCGGTCTCAAAGTCGATGCAGCCCTGCGCCGCCCGGCGCGCACGCAGGATCCCCGCCAGCCGCTTCATCTCCAGCAGCGCGGCAGGCAGCCCGGGATGCTTGCCCGCGAGCCGCTCCTGCTGCGCGCCGTCGCCGTTAAAGAACGCGTTGACGTCGTCGTAGACAAGCCGCGCATCGGAGCGCGTGATCGTGCGCAGCAGCTGCGTGTCGACGGTCTCGCCGCTTTCGTCGATCGTCAGCAGCGCCGTCATCGTGAATTTGTCCTCGTTCGGCCGCAGGGAACAAACGCCGTTGGAGAGCTGCTCGGGCAGCATCGGAAGCACGCGGCCCGGCAGATAGATGCTCGTCCCGCGCGCAAGCGCCTCGCGGTCGAGCGCAGAGCCCTCACGCACATAATGCCCCACGTCTGCGATGTGGACACCCAGGCGGACGCAGCCGTCTTCCAGCGGCTCCAGGCTCACCGCGTCGTCGAAGTCCTTGGCATCCCGTCCGTCGATCGTAAAGGAGAGCAAACCGCGCAGGTCCGTCCGCTGCGGATCGTCCGCCAGATCGGCCGGCCGAAGCGCGTCGGCCTCCGCCAGCACGTCCGCGTCAAACGCCGAGCGGAGATGGCCGCTGACGATCAGCGCATCGAGCGCACTCGTCGCCCTTTCAAAGCTCCCGATCACGCCCGTCACATGCGCCAGGAGGCCGCCCTCATCGTCCCAGCGGACGATCTGCGTGCAGACGATGTCGCCGTCCTCCGCGGGTACATCGCCCTCCTCCACGGTGATTTCGGAGGGGAGATGGCGCTCCAGCGGCTCGATCAGCGCGCCGCCCGGGCGCCTGCGCAGCACGCCGACCACCTGCTCATGCGCATGCTCGAGCACACGACGCACGATGACGCGGTCGAGTCCGATCCGCTCGCCCTCCACGCGGTCGCCAAAAAGCGCGCCGCGCGCATTGTCCCGCGCGCACAGCAGCGTCGTCCCGTCCTGCATCTCCATGCGGATCTGCCCGCGCGCCATGCCGCGCACGACCAGCTCGACCTTTTCCCCGCGCTGCTCGCGCCTGGGCCGCGGCTCCTTGCGCGCGCTGCGCCTGCCCTTCGCCGTCCTTCTGTCCTTCATCGTCTCATCTCCCCTCTTCTACCATGCCCAGTTTGCCGTTTCCGCTTCCGGGTCATGCCATGGAATCTCCCACAATGCGCATGGAGAAGCGTCCGTTCTTTGGAAATCGAAAAAAGAAGCCAAAGCATTTTGCTTCAGCCTCTTTTCGCTTTTGTTAGCCGATCACCGCAATGAGGAGCGCACAGATGATGAACACACCTGCGGAGATCTTCGTCGCAAGCGCGAGCTTGCCTTCCATCGTCTTGGCCTTGTTCTTGCCAAAGAACGTTTCGGCGCCGCCGGCAATCGCGCCCAAGCCGTTGGACTCACCCGGCTGCAGCAGCACGGTAACGATGAGAATCAGCGCGGTAATCACCAGCAAAACGGTGATCACGCCGTTGAGAATCGCCATACGGTTTTCGCCTCCTCGATTCGTTCAGCGGATTAGCGCTTGGAGAACTGCGGCGCACGGCGGGCGGCCTTGAGGCCGTACTTCTTGCGCTCCTTCATACGCGGATCGCGCGTGAGGAAGCCGGCCTTCTTGATCGCGGGGCGGAGCTCCGGATCAGCCTTGACCAGCGCGCGGGAGACGCCGTGGCGGATCGCGCCGGCCTGACCGGCCAGACCACCGCCATACACATTCACCAGAACGTCGTAACGGCCCTCGAGCGCCGTCAGAGCCAGCGGCTGACGGACGGTCATCTTGAGGGTCTCCAGACCGAAGTAGTTGTCAATGTCGCGACCGTTGATGACGATCTTGCCCTCGCCCGGAATGAGGCGAACACGGGCAATGGCCTTCTTGCGGCGGCCGACCGCCTGATACTGAACCTGTGCCATGTTTCAAACACTC
>SFFC01000023.1 GCA_004556985.1 Clostridiales bacterium
GCATCATCCTGATCGTCGAGGCGATCGGCGACCTGCTGACGATCCATCGCCTGTCGCGCATCGCCAGGGACAGCGGCTACACCGTTCGCTGACAGGCTTTCTTCTCCACAGGTTAAAGAACGAGGATGCGTTCCATCGCGGAGCGCATCCTCGTTTTGTGATTTCGGGTGCTTCAGTTTACCTGCTGAACTCGGCCAGGCCCTCGATCGCGTAGGCGCGAACCGGGCAGGAGTCGGCGCCGACGATCGGCAGCGCCGCGTAGCTCATGAAGAAGGTATCGGTCGTCAGATACTCGAGGTTCTTGAGCACCTCCAGGAACACGCCGTCGACCTCCATGATGATGTCATGGAAGGGCTTGACGTCCTCCTCGCAGTTCTCGATGGAGACGCCGTCGCCGAAGCCGACGCACTTGACGCCGTGGTTGCGCAGCCACCAGGCGGTCTCGCCGTTGATGAACAGGCGCTTGTCGGCCGGGCTGTTGGTCTCCGGCGTGAACGGCGGGAACTTCCAGTTGCTGTCGAGAATGACGATGTCGCCCTCCTTGATGCGGTCGCCGCAGGCGCGGTCGAGATCCGCGCCGCTGATGTGGCTGTTCGGCTCGAGGAAGTCGATGTTGACGTAGATGGCGCGGCCCATGAAGGTCGTCAGCGGGAGCTCGCCGACAGACTTGCCGTCCTCAAAGTGATGATACGGGCACTCGCAGTGCGTGCCGAGGTGGCTCGTCAGGTCGAGCGCGGTATGATAGTCCGGGATGGGGCCGCCGGTGTTGTAGCGGATCAGATGGCAGCGGCGGGATTCGGTTTTCGGGTCCAGCACCTTGGTCAGATCGACCACGCGAAGACCATTGAGCTCGTATACGGGTTCCATGGGGTTTCCTCCTTATGCTGAATTTTTTTAGGATTGACTGGCTTTGGCTTCCATCGCGTGAACGAGCGCGACCATGGCCGCGTGCGTCGGCGCGGGAACGCCGTTTCTGCGGCTGGCGCGCACGACGCTGCCGCTGATGGTATCGACCTCCGTGCGCCGGCCCTTGGAAAGGTCCGCACAGATGCTCGTGATGCCGGCGGGGCTGTTCTCGCAGACGCGGCGCACCTCGGCGACCTTCTCCTCCGCGTCAAACTCGAGCCCCTCGCCCGCGGCGACGGCGACCGCCTCGCGCACGAGCGTCTCGCACAGCGCCCAGGCGTTTGCGTCGCTGGCGATGAACCCGAGCGGCACCTGCAGCACGCCGGTCAGCACGCTGGCGGAGACGTTGGTGAACATCTTGCCCCAGATGAGCTTCTGCACATCCGCGCTGCAATCGGCCTCAAGCCCGCTCTCGCAGAAGGCATCGGCGATGTACTGCAGGCGGCCGACGTCGCCCTCGATGCAACCGACATGCGTGATGCCGCTGCCGCCGTGGCGGATTTCGCCCGGGCCGACGACCGCGCTGTTGTGCTGCGTTGTGCCGATGACGACGTGCGCGCGGTCGACGAATTTCGTGAGCATGTCTTCATGGCCGCTGCCGTTCTGCAGCGTCATGATGCAGGTATCCGGGCCGATCAGGCCGCGGTTGCTTTCAAGCGCACTCTCGCTGAACATCGCCTTGACGAACACGATAATCAGGTCGACGGGCGCCATGCCCGCCGTGGAGACGGCGCCCAGCGGATGGCAGACGGTCACGGAGCCGTCCGGCTCGTGAATCGTCACGCCCTGCGCGTTGATGGTGTCGATCACCGTCTGGTTGACGTCCACCAGAATCACGTCATGCTTCCGGCTCAGATAGCCGCCGTAGAGCGAACCCATCGCGCCCGCGCCCAGAACCGCAATTCTCATTGTCTCTCCTCCTTGCGCCGCATCACAGCAGATCCACGCTGACCTTGACGACCACCTTGCTGTACGAAAGCGGCTTGCGGTCGACGCAGACGCCCGGGCGATGCGCGTCGCTGGGGAAGAACACCGCATAGCAGCCCGCCGTCGGATGGATGAAGCCCTCGTTCTTCACGCCGTCATAGAAGTAGAGGTCGCGATCCTCGTGCGCCTCGACCTGCGCGCCCACGCCATCGGCCGGGGCCACGCCGCAGAGCTCCTCGCCGGTGAGCCAGTACTGCACGTCGACATACTTTTCATGCAGCTCCGGCTTCGTCTCCTCCATCTGCTTGGAGGTCAGATGGAACAGCTGCACGAACATCCTGTCGCCGTCGATCGGGTAGCGGCCGTCCTCCATCTGGCTGAAGTCGGTCGTGGAGGCATAGCGGATGGCCCGCGCAATCGCCTCCGGATATCTGTTCAGATCGTCGCCCGCGTGAATGCTTGAAAAAATCATACTCTCTCTCCGCCTTTCTCTGTCGACTCTGTCCATGTGCCTTTCCGATCCAAACTGCCCGCATGAGCAGCAATCGATTTCACCTATAAGATAGCATAAATCCTCATTTGTTTCAAGATATATTTTTGTGAAAAGCGAAATTTTTCTGCAACAAATCCGCAATCGATTTCGTGTTTTTTGCAGCCCGTCAGGTCGATTCCCGCTCCACGATGCTCGGGAAGAGCATCGTGCGCTGGTTGGTGCCGCGCCCCTCCAGGCAGTCCACGAGCTTGTGGGCGATGGTGACGCCCAGGTCGAGCGCCATGGAGTTGAGCGAGGTCAGCGTCGGCCGGCAGACCCGCGCGCAGACCGTGTTGTCCACGCCGATGAGCGAGATATCCCCGGGCACGTCAAGCCCGCTGTCCTGAATCGCGCGCAGGGCGCCGCAGGCGATCAGGTCGAGGCTGCAGATCACGCCGTCCGTCTCGGGATGCTCCCGCAGCACGCGCTGCATCGTCCCATAGCCGCCGTCATAATCGCCTGCCACGCCGTCATAGATGACCGGCCCGGGGCTGTCCTCCAGCTCGCGCATGCCGTCGAGATACCCCTGGGTCTTGAGCCGGCTGCTGGGCGTCGGCTGATCGACAAGGAAGACGATATGCCGTCTGCCCTTGCGCGCGAGCAGGCGGACGCAATCCGCGATGCCGCCGCGGTCGTCGGAGAGCACGCCATAGGCGTTGGGCAGGTCGAGAAAGCCATTGAGCAAAAAAACTGGCACCTGCGGCAGGGAGCGGGAGATCGCCTCCCGGATGGTCTCCGTCTGGAAGATGGATCCCATGAGCACGGCGGCCTCGACGCTGCGCTGCTCGAGCATGCGGATGCCGGCGACGCGCTCCGCCTCCGTGCTGCCCGTGTTCACCACGAGGCTGCTGTATCCGCGGCCGGAGAGCTCGTGGGCGATGTGATACGCCCCGGCGATGTGATGCTCCTGGCGGATATCGGCCACGAGGATGCCGATCATGCGGCTGGAGCTGGTCACGAGCCCCCGCGCCGTCTCGTTGGGCACATATTGATATTTTTTGAGCAGCGCCTGCACTCGCGCGCGCTTTTCCTTGGCGACGCCCGGCTTGTCGTTGATGACGCGGGAAACCGTGCTCGCCGAAACGCCCGCCTCGCGCGCGATGTCATAGATCGTCAATGCGGTTCTTCCTCTCTCTAGTTTCCGGTGTCTTCGTCTTCAAAGCCCGTCCAGACTGGGTGTCCGGGATAGACCCTGGCCTCCTCCTCGCCGGTGAGCACGCGCAGCGCGCCCGCGGCCATGGCCTCCTGCTCGAATTCGCCGGGATAGGCCGTCACCGGGGCGATGAAGCCGCAGCGCCTGCGAATGCCCTCGAGCACGTCGTCAAAGCGCAGCAGCCCGCCCGTGAGCACGATGCCGTCCACCTCGCCGCAGAGCACGGCCGCCATCTCGCCGATCGCCTTGCCAATCTGGTAGATCATCGCCTCCCAGACGCGCACGGCCCGCGGGTCGCCCTGCTCGACCAGCCGGTGCACGGTGTCGGAATTGGACGTGCCGAAGTGGCTCGTCAGCCCGCCGGCCTGGCTGCACAGCGCCTTGAGCTGTTCGCGCGGGGTGTCGGCAAAGTGCGTGAGGATGTCCGTCACGGCCATGGAGCCGATGCGCGTCGGGGTGAACGGACCCTCGCCGCCGCCCGCGTTGTTGCCGTCGATCATGCGCCCATGCCGGTGCGCGGTGACGGAGATGCCGCCGTCGATGTGGCAGACGATCAGGCTGCAGTCCTCGTAGCGTTTGCCCAGCGTCCTCGCGTGGCGGCGCGCCGTCTCCTTGAGGTTGAGCGCGTGGGAGATCGCCGTGCGGTAGACGCCGCGCGCGCCGGTCATGCGCGCCAGGTCGCAGAGCTCGTCGACGACGGGCGGATCCATCATCAGCATCAGCCCGCCATATTCCTCGTGCAGCGCCCTGGCCATCTGCACGCCGAGCATCGACGCGTGATACAGCCCGCCGCGCGCCTCCCGCGTGTCGCGGATGAGCGCGTCGTCGATCGCATAGACGCCGCCCTCGATGGAGCAGCATCCGCCGCCCCGGCCGACGATCGCGTCGACGCCGTGCAGATCGATTCCGTGCTCCTCAAGGAAGCGATGAATGACAGCCATTCTGTAATCGAGCTGGTCGTTGATCGTCGGAAAGGTCAGCAGCACCGAGGAATCGTGAAACGTATCCTCCGTGAACAGGCAGGTGTCATTTTCAAACATGGACAGCTTGGTCGAGGTCGAGCCCGGATTGATGACGAAAATTCGATAGCGCTTCATGATCTATCTCCCGCCGCGGCCGCTTGCGCCGCGTCCTGATCCCCTGTATTCGGCAGATCGCCATAGACGGAATCTGTCCTTTACAGTATACCACGATTCACAGTCCCGGGCAAACAAAACCGGCGCTTCCCAAGGGATTTCCCCCGGCTCCGGGGCCGCCCGGGCGGCAGATGCGCAGCACGAAAGCACCCCGTATTCCGGGCGGCAGGCCATGCCGCCCGAAACGCGGGGTGCTCATTGTTGTGCCTTCAGGCGGCCTCGCCCTTGGGGGCTTACATCTTGCCGTTCTCGAAGCGGTTGATCGCGCTGAGGATGCCCTTGACGGAAGCGAAGTTGATGTTGTGCTCCGTGCCGACGCCGTAGATGCGCCGTCCGCCCGGGGCGCGCAGCTGGATATAGGCGACGGCCTGGGAATCGGAGCCCATCGAGATCGCGTGCTCGGAATAGGTAAGGAAGGAATAGCCCTCGATGCCGGCCTGGCCGAGCGCGTTGAAGAAGGCGTCGATCGGTCCGTTGCCGCGCGACTCCAGCTGCACAAACGACCCGCGCACGCTCAGTACGCCGGAGAAATGCGTGATGTTGGCCGAGCTGCCCGCGACGGCCTCCTCGTAGAATTTGGCGCGCGAGAGCGCATAGGGCGCGCTGATGTTGAGGAATTCGCGCTGAAACAGGCCGAAGACCTCCTCCGGGGTCAGCTCGCGGCCCGTACGGTCGCATTCGACCTGCACCACGGCGCCGAACTCCGGATGCATCGCCTTGGGCAGATGGTAGCCGTAGTTGTGATCCATGATGAACGCCGCGCCGCCCTTGCCGGACTGGCTGTTGATGCGGATGATCGGCTCGTACTCGCGGCCGATGTCCGCCGGATCGATCGGCAGATACGGAATCTCCCAGTAGGGGCTCTTCGACTCGCGCATGTACTCGTGGCCCTTGTTGATGGCGTCCTGATGGGAGCCGGAGAAGGCCGTGAAGGCGAGCTTGCCGGCGTAGGGCCAGCGCTCCGGAACATGCATCTTCGTGCAGCGCTCGTAGACGTCGCGGACATGGTCGATATGCGTGAAGTCGAGCTCGGGATCGACGCCCTGCGTGTACATGTTCAGCGCGACGGTTACGACGTCGAGGTTGCCGGTGCGCTCGCCGTTGCCAAAGAGCGTACCCTCCACGCGCTCCGCGCCCGCCATCATGGCCAGCTCCGCGCAGGCAACGCCGGTGCCGCGGTCGTTGTGCGGATGGATGGAGATGATCGCCGCCTCGCGGTTGGGCAGGTTGCGGCAGAAATACTCGATCTGGTCGGCGTAGGTATTCGCCGTGCACATCTCGACGGTGTTGGGCAGGTTGAGGATAACCGGGTTCTCCTTCGTCGCGCCGAGCGTCTCCATGACCTGGCGGCAGATCTCCACGGCGAAATCCATCTCCGTGCCGGAGAAGGACTCGGGCGAATACTCGTAGCGGAAATTCGTGCCGGAGGTATCCGCCTCCGTCAGCTCGCGCACGAGCTTCGCACCCGCGACGGCAATGTCGATGATGCCCTGCATGTCCTTCTTGAAGACGACCTTGCGCTGGAGCGTGGAGGTCGAGTTGTAGAAGTGGATGATGACGTTCTTCGCGCCGCGCACGGCCTCGAAGGTCTTGCGGATGAGATGCTCGCGCGCCTGCACGAGCACCTGGATGGTGACGTCGTCCGGGATGTGATGGCCGTCGATGAGCGCGCGCAGGATCTCATACTCGGTCTCGGAGGCGGAGGGGAAGCCGACCTCGATCTCCTTGAAGCCGACGTCGACGAGGAGCTTGAAAAAGTCGAGCTTCTCCTGCAGGTTCATCGGGGTGACGAGCGCCTGGTTGCCGTCGCGCAGATCGACGGAGCACCAGGTCGGCGCCTTTTCAATGCGCTTGTCGGGCCAGGTGCGGTCCGGCAGGGAGACGGGCATAAAGGGAATGTACTTCTTGCAGCCTTGATACATGGTGTTTCTTTCTCCTTTCCTACGTGCGAGAATGCTCCGGCCGGAGACGGAAAAACGCCCCTCAGCCGCGACGCTGCGGCTTAGGGGCGCATGATACAGAACATCTGTGCGCGGTACCACCCTAATTCGGCTGCCAGGGGCAGCCCTCACGGTCTCAAGCAAGACCTGACCGGTCACGGGGTCATCCGTCGCGGACTACTGGCGTTTCGCCCGCGCAACTCCGGGAGGAGTTCTCAAAAAGGATTCCGTCCGGCTCGCACCAAACGCCGGCTCTCTTGACGGAACACACCCTTCCGATTTTTTCCCATCATCGTCTTTTCAGGTTCGAGAATATGAACTTGGTCATATTTTAGCGGAGATGCCGGGCTTTGTCAAGAGCGAACCCGCAAAAAGATCGCGGTCGATTTCGCGCGGCGCCGGCCTCAGATCACCCTGTTCTCCATCCAGCGGCCGCTTCGGTAGCGCAGGAAAAAGCAGAGGCTGCGGAAAATCCAGTCCACATACATGCCCACCCAGATGCTCACCAGCCCGAGGTGCAGCCCCCGGACAAACACATAGCAAAGCAGCACGCGGAACAGCCACATGCTCGTCATGCTGACCAGCATCGTGAATTTCGTGTCGCCGCCTGCACGCAGGACGTTGGAGAGCGTAAAGCTCGAAGGCCAGAAGAAGACTGCGGCCACGTTGAATGTGCGCATGACGCGCACCGTCATCTCCAGCGCCTCGCTCGAGAGGCTGAACCAGCGCGCCACCCAGGGGATCGTCAAAAAGAGCAGCACGTTGGCGGCTGCGATGCCGGCATAGGCCATGCCCATCAGCCATCCGGCATAGCGGCGGGCCTGGCCGCGCTCGCCTGCGCCGAGGCACTGGCCGACCACTGGGATCATCGCCAGGCCGATCGCGCTGCCGGGAATGTTCGCGGCGCTGCAGACCGTGTTGCAGACGGCGTTGGCCGCGATCGCCGCCGTGCCCAGCGTGCTGGTCAGATGGGTGACGAGCAGCTTGCCGATGTGGAACATGCCGTTCTCGATGCCCGACGGGATGCCGATGGCCAGGATGCGCCGGATGAAGCCCATATCCGGCTGCAGCGCCGCCGCATTGCGGATGCGCAGCGGGTTGCCCGCGCGCTGAAGCCTGACGATGACGAACGCTGCCGCGAAGACGCGGCCCAGCAGCGTCGCCAGCGCCGCGCCCAGCACGCCCATGTGCGCGCCGTAGATCAGCGCCGCGTTGCCCGCGATGTTGATGACGTTCATCACGAGGCTCGCCGTCATGCTCGTGCGGCTGTCTCCCTGCGCGCGAAAGAGCGCCGCGCCCGCATTGTACAGCCCGATGAACGGATAGGAGAGCGCGCTGATGAAGAAATAGACCTCCGAAAAGCGCATGACGTCCTCGTCGACCGCGCCGAACACGCCCCGAAGCATCGGTCCGCGGAAAGCGAGCACGAGCGCGGCAGCCGCCATCGTCGAGATCAGCAGCACGCTGCAAAGCTGCGCCGCGCCGCGCTGGGCGTTTTTGACGTCGCGACGGCCCAGATACTGGCTTGCGATGACGGCGCCGCCCGTCGCCAGCGCGGCGAGCACCTGAATGATCAGCACGTTGATGCTGTCCACCAGGCTGACGCTCGAGACGGCCGCCTCCCCGACGCCGGCGACCATGATCGTGTCGGCCATGCCCATTGAAACCGAGAGGAACTGCTCCAGCAGCAGCGGAATCAGCAGCCGCCTGAGCGCCTCGCGCGAAAAGAGCGGCGCGCGCAGCGCCGTTTGTCCTTCCATGGTGTTCTTCCTTTCTCCTGTCTGTCCCGCGATCCGGGCAACGCGCGCCGCGCTGGCCGCATTTCCGCCGCATTTGTGGGCAGACTGAATGCATCGGCGGGAGGTCATGAAATGGAGCTTTTTCTTTGCATCGCAGCGTTTTGGGCGTTTGCGGCGGGCGGGCCCTCCGGCGCGCTGCTGCTGCGCTGCGGGCTGGACGCCTGCCTCCGCTTTTCGCCCCGCTCGGCCATCGCGCTCTCCTCGCTGTGCGCGCTGTGCGCCGCCGCGGCCTGCCTGCCCCTGCGCGGCGGTCTGCGCGCCGTGCATGGCCCGCCGAACCGCCTCGCTGCGGCCGGCTTCGTCGGCGGCGTGCTCGGCCGGGCGCTGCTGCTGATGGCCTGCGCGCGCTTTCCCGGCAGCCCGCCGCTGCGGAGGATCCAGGCGCTGCCGCTGCTGCTGCTCGTGCTGCTCCCGGCGAAGAGGCGTTCGCCGCGGCCCGCCCGCGCGCCGCTCTTCGCCGCGCTGCTGTGCGCTGCCGCAGGCGGCTTTCTGGGCGCGGGCGACGCGATGCTGTTCTCCCGCCTGCTGCCCGGCGGCATCGAGCGCCGGCGCGCGCTCTCCTCCGATGCGCTGCTCGTGCGCCTAAGCGCGCATGCCGGCGCGCTGCTGCTCACGCTCCTGAGCGGCGCGGCCCAGGTCTTTCCCCCGCGGATGCTCGCAGCCGCAGCCGTCGGCGCCGCAACGGGCGCGCTCTTTGGCGACTACGGCAAAAAGCGCGGCGCGCTCCCAAGCGGAATGCGCGCCGCAGCCAGGGTATATGGGATCTCGGCCGCGCTCGCCTGCGCGGAGCAGTCACTTTGATCGCGTTACGGGAGGATGATCTTCGGATCCTTCTCCCGGGCACGGTAGACCACGAAGCGGTTGCCGATGCATTGCACAGGCTCCGCGCCCGCGCCCTCGCAGAGCGCCGCGATCGCCTCCCGGGCGGTCAGCGGGCTGTTCTGCAAAACGGTGCCCTTCACCAGCTCGCGCGCCTCCAGCGCGTCGCTGAGCTGCTTGATCATGTTGTCGTTCACGCCGTCCTTGCCCACATGGACGATGGGCTCCATCGTGTTGGCCAATCCGCGCAGATACGCGCGCTGCTTGCTCGTCATGTCGTTTCCTTTCCGGGGTCTGTGCCCCGCATGCATGGTTTCTCCGGCTCAGGCCGTCACTCGACGAAGTCGAACTCCATCTCGCCGATGGCGACGGTGTCGCCCTCCTTCGCGCCGGCGGCGCGGAGCGCGTCGATGACGCCGCGGCTGCGCAGCGTCCTGTGGAAATAGTTGAGCGATTCCTGATCCGAGAAGTTGACGGAGTCGACCAGCTGCTCCATGGCCGGGCCGGTGACGACGTAGATGCCGTCCTCCTTCCCGATGGCAAATGGCGCCTTCGGCGCAGCCTCGACCTCCGGCTCCTCCTCGAAGACCGTGATCTCCGGGAGCGTCGGCAGGATGCGCACAATCGCGCCCATCAGCTCGTCAAAGCCCGCGCCGGTCGCCGCGCTGACGGGATAGACCTCGATGTCCGTGCCGTGCAGATGCGCGCGCAGGCGCTCGAGGTTTTCCTGCGCCCCCGGCAGATCCATCTTGTTCGCCGCGACGATCTGCGGGCGCTCGGCCAGATCGCCGTAGGCGACCAGCTCGTCGCAGATCTGCTCGAAGTCCTCAACGGGATCGCGCCCCTCGCTGCCCGCGATGTCCAGCACATGCACCAGCAGGCGCGTGCGCTCGACGTGACGCAGGAAGCGGATGCCCAGTCCGACGCCCTCGCTGGCTCCCTCAACGATGCCGGGAATGTCCGCCATGACGAAGTCCATGCCGTATTTGCGGCAGATGCCCAGGTTCGGGGCGAGCGTCGTGAAATGGTAATTCGCGATCTTCGGCCGGGCCGCCGTGACGACGGAGAGGATCGTGCTCTTGCCGACGTTCGGATAGCCGACCAGGCCCACGTCCGCGATGGACTTGAGCTCCAGCTCAAACTCGACGATCTCGCATTTCTGGCCCGGCTTGGCGAAGTTGGGCGCCTGGCGCGTCGGCGTCGCGAAATGCGCGTTGCCCCAGCCGCCGCGGCCGCCCTTCAAAAGGATGTGCTTCATGCCGGGCTCATGCATGTCCGCAACGAGTCTCCCGTCGTCCGTGCGGCGCACGACAGTGCCCACAGGCACCTTGATGATCAGATCGTCGGCGCTCTTGCCGCGGCAGAGGGCCGCCGCGCCGTTGCCGCCGTTTTCGGCCGTATACTTGCGCTTGTAGCGGAAATCCATCAGCGTGTGCATGTTGACGTCGGCCAGCAGCACGATATCGCCGCCGTTGCCGCCGTCGCCGCCGTCCGGGCCGCCGTTCTGCACAAACTTCTCCCTGTGAAACGAAACCGCGCCGTTGCCGCCGTTGCCGGCCTTCGCGGTGATCTTTACCTGATCGACAAACATGGCTCTCTTTCCTCAGACTGTCAAACCGGAGGACGCATTCGCTCCTGCGGTCGGTACGCGGCGCCGCGCCCGCATGCAAAAGCGAGGCCCTGCCGCAAAAAAGACTATCCGGATGATTATATCCTCTTCCCTTCCTATCCGTCAAGGGATTCCTATCAAACATTTTCCCGATTTCCGCAAAATAATTCGGGGAAACGCTTGCTTTTTCGTTTTCCCTGTGCTATTATACATAACTGGCACATCCTTGTTCTGCATGAGACATTGCAGAGCCAGAGTCCAAAAGGAGGTGAAAGGATCATGAATAAGTACGAACTGATCTACATCATTGATACCGCTGTCGAGGAGGCTGCCCGCAAGGAGCTCGTCGAGAAGTTCAATGGTATCATCGCCGCGAACGGCGGTGAGGTCGTCAAGGTTGAGGAGTGGGGCAAGCGCCGTCTCGCCTACGCCATCAACTACAAGACCGAAGGCTATTACGTGTATGTCGCTTTCAACGGCAGCGCTGAGCTGCCCAAGGAGCTCTCCCGTAATCTCGGCATCAACGAGAACGTCATCCGTTCCCAGATCGTCAAGCTCCTCGAGAAGAAGAGCAGCGTCAAGCCGCGCCCGGTGCGCGTCGCGCCGGTGGCCGAAGAGGCTCCCGCCGCTGAGGCCGCGACCGAGACCGCCGCTGAGTAAGCTCACGATATCGTAACAAGAGGAAACAGAGCAGTATGAATAAGGTTTATTTGATCGGCAATCTCACCCGTGACCCGGAGATGCGCTCCACTCAGGCCGGCATTCCTGTCTGCAATTTCAGCATTGCGGTCAACCGCCGCTTCAGGAACGCCCAGACTGGCCAGCAGGAGACCGACTTCTTCAACATCGTCGCGTGGCGTCAGCTTGCCGAGCTCTGCAGCCGCTATCTGGCCAAGGGCAGAAAGGTCGCCGTCTCCGGCTCCATCCAGACCCGCACCTATGAGGCGCAGGACGGAAGCAAGCGCTCCGCGTTTGACATTGTAGCCGACGAGGTCGAGTTCCTGAGCTCTGCGCAGGCCGGCGCTTCCTCCGGCGAATATCATGCGCCGTCCGCCGCCCCCGCCGCGCCGCGCGCGCCGCAGGCTCCCGCCTACAACGCGCCCGCAGACGCCGGCTTCACCCAGGTTCAGGTGGACGACGACGAGCTTCCCTTCTGATTGTTGAATTGAACACCGAGATTTGAAACCGCCGGCCTGACCGGCCATGAAAGGAGAGCATCCCATGTCTGAAGATCGTGGAGCACGCCGCCCGCGCAGCCGCAAGCCGCGCCGCAAGGTCTGTGCTTTCTGTGTGGACAAGATCGAGTACATCGATTACAAGGAGTTCCGTGACGTGAACTCCCGCATGCGCCGCAACATCAACGAGCGCGGCAAGATCATGCCCCGCCGTATGAGCGGCAACTGCGCCAAGCATCAGCGTCAGCTGTCTGAGGCCATCAAGCGCGCCCGTGCCATCGCGCTGCTGCCCTACACCGCTGAGTAAGCTGCTGAAAGCAAGCATCAACCCCCCGGCAGAAAAGCTGCCGGGGGGTTTCTATTTCCTTCAGGGAGCCCATCGCATCAAGCCGCCCGCCTCACTCCAGGGAGACGTAGTCCTTGAGCACGAAGCCGCGCAGCGGCACGTTGCCCGCCATCGCCTCGACATAGGCCCACTCGTGATGATCGGTGTAATAGGCCAGCAGCGTGACGTATTCCCCGGCGCTCAGGTAGGCCAGATTCTCCTTGACCAGCGTGGGATCGTCCGTCATCGCGCAGTCCTTCGTGATCTTCGCCTTGCGATAGGCGAAGTCCATGTCGGAGGTCTTGTAGGTGTATTGGAGCTGGCTCAAATCGACGTAGCCCGTGCGCGTGCCGCCGTTGCTGCGCCAGTAGAGCACGAGCGCCCAAGTGCCCTCCTTGCCCGCGATGTAGATCTCCTCGTCCGTGTTGCACTTCGCGTAGCCGCCCGCCGCGCGGTAGTATTCCTTGCCCGGGCCGGAATAGACCGGCAGCTGCTGGCCGCCGACAAACTTCGCCCGCTCAAACTCGATCACATAAACGGGACCGCTTCCGCCCGTCGGATAGACATAGGTGTTCTGCTTCTCCGTCGCCAGCGTCGCTGCGCAGGCGCCCGCCGCGCAGAGCATCAGCGCCAGCGCGAGCGCAAGGGCAAATCCTCTCTTCATCGCGTTTTCCTCCTTGGTCGTCTCTTCCTTCCGGGAATTCCCCCGGCTTTCCCTTGTATGATTCCGATTATATCGTCTTCCCGCTGGGCTGTCAATGTTTTCCGTCCGGTCATGCCGCCTTGCGGGTGCTCAGAATCATGCCAAACAGGCCGCCTGCCGCCAGGCCCATGCCCAGATCGGCCAGATACGCCGTCAGGCGCGGGCTCTCGCCCATCAGCAGGCTGTAGCAGACGATGCCCAGCGCCATATACAACAGCCCGACGCAGGCGCCGCGCAGCGCGCCGCCGCTCTCTCCCCCGCGCATGGCAGAGGTCACGCCCGCGAGAATCGAGACGAACTTGACCACCTGGTTGATCGCCGTGACGGCGCGGTCGCTCACGTTCCACCAGTTGAGCAGCAGCGCAAACAACGCCACGCCCAGCACCGTTACGCTCGCCGCGACCAACACGCCCCGCAGCACGGCCGTCAGCGGACTCTTCCCCCGCCCGCGCCGCAGCCCCCTGCGCATAGAGCGGCGGAACGAATCGAGCCCCTTCTCCCTGCGCGGAATAAACGACGGATTGGCCGTCTGCTTCTCCATCACATTCCCTCCTTCACGATCAAAACCCCGTCTGCTCACGGTCAACCCTATGAGCAGACGGGGTTTCTTATTCCATGTGATGCTCTTCAGAAGAGAAACCGGCCTCAGGCCGACGGCATATGCCAGCCTCCGGCCTCGTCCGCATAAGAGGCTCTTGCGGCAATCTTCTTCGGAAGAGAAACCGGCCTCAGGCCGGTCAGATGAGAGTTTCGGCGTCGTTGGAGATAGAGAGCGTGTCGATGTTCTTGACCGCCCAGCGGGCCAGAACCATCTGCGTCTTCGCATCGCCGACCTCGACGGTCAGCACGTCGTCCTTGATCTTTGTGATCGTGCCATAGATGCCGCCAATGGTGCAGATGCGGTCGCCAACCTTGAGGTTCTTGAGCATCTGCTGCGCTTCCTTGTCCTTCTTGCGCTGCGGACGGATCAGGAAGAACCAGAACACAACGAAGATCAGAATCATCGGCAGGAACTGAACGGCGTAATAAATGAAGGTCGCGCCGGCAGACATCTCCTCGACGGCAACCTCACCGGCGGCAGCAGCCTCCGTGCCGGCGGTCGCAGCGGCGTCGGCCAGCAGATTCATCAGGGAAAACTTCATGGGGAAAGACACATCCTTTCGTTATTGAGCGAAAATAGCAACCTCATCATTATAGCCTGTTTCCATACAAACTTCAAGCGTCCCCGCAAAATTCACTGGCCGTCCCTCCCAAATTCCCTTCCGGGGACGGCCGCGCGGCTCGCTCAGAAATTGCGGCTCATGTCGTAATGGCTGAAGAAATCGCGGCGGAACTCCTCGTAGCGATCCTCCTCGATCGCCTTGCGGATGCGCTCCATCAGCCGCAGCAGGTAGCGCAGGTTGTGAATCGTCGCCAGACGCCCGCCCGTGATCTCGCCCGCCTTGATCAGATGGCGGATATAGGCGCGGGAGAAGTTCCGGCAGGCGTAGCAGTCGCAGCCCTCCTCCAGCGGCCCGAAGTCGTGCGCGTACTGGGCATTGCGGATGACGAGCCGGCCCTGGTCGGTGAAGCAGGTGCCGTTGCGCGCCACGCGCGTGGCCAGCACGCAGTCGAACATGTCGATGCCGCGGTAGACGCCCTCGACCAGGCAGTCCGGGCTGCCCACGCCCATCAGGTAGCGCGGCTTGTTTTCCGGCATGTAGGGCATCATCGCGTCGAGCATGTCGTACATGACCGGCTTGGGCTCGCCGAC
Source organism: Clostridiales bacterium (assembly GCA_004556985.1). GTDB lineage: Bacteria > Bacillota > Clostridia > Christensenellales > Aristaeellaceae > Ventricola. Next base: position 14,778 of record SFFC01000023.1, read on the forward strand.
AGACAGGCCGCCGATGCCGTACCCGGGGAAATCCATGTCCGCGAGCACCTTCGCGCTCTCGATGCGCAGATCCTCGTAGAACGCGCCCTGCACGATGCCGAACACGGCCTGATCCTCGCGCGTATGATAGGTCTTGCAGCGCTGCGCCCAGCGATGCGTGCGCTCCATGGCCTCCTTCGCGGTTCTGTGGTCGCAGGGATAAGGCGAGCAGACGTCAAACGCCATGGCGATGTCGCTGCCCAGCGCCTCCTGAATCTGCATGCTGGTCTCGGGGCCGATGAACATGCGGCTGCCGTCGAGATGGCTCTGGAAGTGGACGCCCTCCTCCTTGATCTTGCGCAGGCTCGCCAGCGAGAAGACCTGGAATCCGCCGGAATCCGTCAGGATCGGCCTGTCCCAGCTCATGAAGCGATGCAGCCCGCCCGCCTCGCGGATGAGCGCCTCGCCCGGACGAAGGTGCAGATGATACGTGTTGGAGAGGATGATCTGCGAGCCGACCTCCTTGAGCTCGCGGGGGGTCATGGCCTTGACGGTCGCCTGGGTGCCCACGGGCATGAAGATCGGCGTCTGAATGTCGCCGTGAGGCGTGTGCACCACGCCGCGCCGGGCATGGGTTTTCGCGTCCTTCTTGACGAGGTCGAATGTGACGGGAGATGGCATAGCTGTTCTTTCCTTTCTGCGCACAGCGCTGTACACGCGCAGGCGCTGGCGGTTTTTTTCCGTCGGCTCTGCCCCCATCCGGGGCATGCCGCGCCCCTGCGGCCTCACCGGCGCGCACGGAACGTATTTGAAATGGTATCATTTTGGCGCAAAAAACGCAAGGGATTTGCCTCTTTTTTCCAGGCAAGGGCCGCAAAACGCGCGCGCTTGCCCTTTGCCGCGCATTATGGTATAATGAGCGTGTCAGCCGGGCGCACGGCGTCCGGCCGGCTTTTCGAAGGGAGTTCTTTCATGATGAAACGCATCGGGGCGTTTGCCCTTGTTTTGCTTCTGCTGTTGGGCTGCATGCAGCCCGCCGCAGCGGCGACGCTCGGACCGGCGACCACCTACGCGGAGTTGGCCGCTCTGGCGGCCCAGGCCGCGGATGGCGATACGCTTCTGGTCTCAGGCGACCTTTCGGCGAATGGAGAGGTGCTGAATCTCCCCCGTCGGGTTACGCTCGCCTCTTCCGAGGGCGAGCGAGCGACCATCCGCGGCCTCGCGCTGCAGGATGCCTCCATTCAGATCAGCGGCATCGACCTCATGGATACGCTGACCATCGAGGGCATTTCCTACGTCGAGCTGCTCGGCTCCGTCCGCGTCGTCGGCGCGGCCGGCGACAACGGGTTGCGCTTCTCGGGCAGCGGCGCGCTGATCGTCGATTCCAGCTGCGAAATCACGGGCGGCACCAACGGCGCCGGCCTCTCCATCAGCCATGACGGCGGCGACTTCTACGCCAGTCTCGAGGGAACCGTCCGCGGCGGCAGCGGCAGCACGGGCGGACCCGGCGTCGTCGTCTCCCCGCTCGAGCAGTCCGGCGCGATGATGATCTCCGGCTCGATCTACGGCGGCGACGGCAGCGCCATCGGCGGCCACGCACTCAACCTCTTTGAGCTCAGCGGCAACGCATATATCACCGTGGACGGCAGCATTCAGGGCGGCAGCGGCCCGGTCGGCGGCGACGGCATTCAGCTCGTCTCCGCGGGCGACCAGGTCAACGTCGGCATCAGCGGGCGGGTCAACGGCGGAGCCGGCCAGGAATACGGCGGCGACGCGCTCATCCTGATGAACGCGGGCGGCGCCTCCGCCGTCACGCTCTCCGGCGCTCTGACCGGCGGAGATACCGTCAGCCAGGAGGGCCAGCCCGGCACCTCGCTGCTGATCGTCGGCGAATCGACTGCGCTGCATGCGCGCGTGCAGGATTGCCTGCTCGAGGATGGGCGCAAGCTCACACCGACGCCCGCGCCGACGCAGGAGCCCAACGTCACGCCGCTGCCCGCGATCACCTCTTCCCTCTCCGACATCGATCGGCTTACGCCGCGGCCCACGCTGGATGCCCCGACTCAGAGCCCTGCGCCGTCCGAGACGCCGCCTTCCGAAGCGACGCCTTCCGAGGCGGATCGGGCGCAGACGGATACGGCCCCTGACAGCACAGTGCAGCCGGATGAGGATTCGCCCGGCATCACGGACGAGGATGTGCCCGGCACAGAGGACGAAGAGACATCCGCTCCTGCCGACGGGAATACGACGGCCCTGCTGGGCGAAGATTCCCCCTTGGCGGGCGAAGACGCCCCCTTGGCAGGCGAGGACGCCCCCTTGACGGACGAAGACGCCCCCTTGACGGACGAGGACGCATTCGCGGCGGCTCCGTGATCCGGGTTTTCAGCCCGCGCCAAACTACATACGGACAGGCTGCTGCGCCTGAGCTCCGGCAACACCGGAACCGGCACGGCAGCCTGCTTCTTTGCGCATTTCCGCGCGGGCGCCGAGGGCCCTGGCCGTCCCCGGCCGATTGACAAAGGCCCGCATTCTTTCATCATCCCCTTTTCCAAAAAGAGAAAAGGCCTTCTCCCCTCCAGGGGAAAAAGCCCTTTGACCGAACGTCCGGGGAGAGGCTCAGCCCTCCTCCTCCTCGAGCTCGTCCACGTCGTTGACCGGGGGCTTGAGGCCCTCGATGACAATGCCCTTTTTCTGCGCATAGTCCCACAGCGCCGCGTGCACAGCCTGCTCCGCCAGCAGCGAGCAATGCACCTTGACCGGCGGCAGACCGCCCAGCGCCTCCATGACAGCCTTGTTGGTGACCTCCAGCGCCTCCTGCACGGTCTTGCCGATGATCATCTCCGTCGCCATGGAGCTCGTCGCAATCGCGGCGCCGCAGCCGAACGTCTTGAACTTCGCGTCGCGGACGATCTGGTTCTCGTCGATGTCCAGGTAGATGCGCATGATGTCGCCGCACTTCGCGTTGCCGACGGTGCCCACGCCGCTGGCGTCCTCAATCTCGCCGACATTGCGCGGATGCATGAAATGATCCATAACCTTTTCGGTGTACATATCGCTATTCCTCCATCCTCGGGTTTATTGCTGGTGCCTGACAAAGTCCTCGTAGAGCGGGGACATGCTGCGCAGGCGCGGAATGATGACCTTGAGGCTGTCGACGACCTTGTCCGCCTCCGCGATCGTCGTCTCCTCGCTCAGCGAGAGGCGCAGGGAGCCATGCGCGATCTCGTGCGGCAGGCCGATCGCCAGCAGCACATGGCTCGGGTCGAGCGAGCCGCTCGTGCAGGCGCTGCCGCTGGAGGCGCAGATGCCCTCCGCGTCCAGCAGCATCAGCATGCTCTCGCCCTCGATGAAGCGGAAGCAGAAGTTGACGTTGCCCGGCAGGCGGTTCGTCCTGTGCCCGTTGAGCTTGGCGTAGGGGATCTCCTTCTCGATGCGCTCGATCAGATGGTCGCGCACGGCGGATTCCGAGGCGATGACGGCCTCCATCTGCGCCCTCGCCTGCTCCGCGGCGGCGCCCATGCCGACGATGCCCGGCACGTTGCTCGTGCCCGCGCGGCGCTTCTTCTCCTGCGCGCCGCCATCCATAAAGACGCCCAGCTTGACGCCCTTGCGGACGTAGAGCAGGCCCACGCCCTTGGGGCCGTGGAACTTGTGTGCGCTGGCGGAGAGCAGGTCGATGTGCATCTTCTCCACGTCAAGCGGAATATGGCCGAAGGCCTGCACGGCATCAGTGTGGAAGAGCACGCCGTGGCGATGGGCTGCCTCGCCGATCGCCTCCAGCGGCTCGATCGTTCCGATTTCGTTGTTGGCCGCCATGATCGAGATGAGCACGGTCTCCGGGCGGATCGCCGCCTCCACCGCCGCAGGATCGACCAGGCCCTCCGCGTCGACCGGCATGACCGTCACCTCGACACCCTGCCGCTCCAGCGCCTGCGCGCTGTGCAGAATCGCGTGATGCTCGATGGCGGAGATGATGATGTGCTTCTTCGGCTTCTGGCTGGCGAGCACAGCGCCCTTGAGCGCCCAGTTGTCGCTCTCGGTGCCGCCGCTGGTGAAGAAGATCTCGCTGCTGCGGGCGCCGATGACGGCAGCCACCTGCGCGCGCGCCTTCTCGATGGCCTCGCTGCTGGCCGCGGCAAAGCTGTACGTGCCGGCCGCGTTGGCGTACTGCTCCATCATGTACGGGCGCATCGCCTCGAACGCGCGCTCGCTCAGCCTCGTCGTGGCTGCGTTGTCCATGTAAATCATCGAATGAAAAACCTCCCATTGATGTCACGGTGTATGGTTTTCGGGCGCCCGCCGGTTCTCGCCCGGAGGATTCCCGCAAATCGCAGAAAACGGTTCCGGGCCGGTCAGACGCAGGTGCGCGTTTTCTTGGGGCGCGGCGGCTCCTGCGGCTGCTCCTCGGGCATCAGATCCTGCAGCGTGACGCCGTCGATGACGTCGTTGATCGCGCTGTAAACCTTCTGAAACACGCGCTGGGACGGGCAGACGCCGCTGCGCTCGCAGGATTGTCCGCCGGTCGTCACGCATTCCGCCGGGGCGAGGTCGCCCTCCGTCGCCCGCAGGATCATGCCCACGGTGATCTCCTCCGGCGCCTTGGCGAGGTGATAGCCGCCCTGCGCGCCGCGAACGCTGCGAAGCAGGCTTGCACGCGTGAGCACACTGATGATCTGCTCCATATATTTCCCCGAAATGTCCTGCCTCTGCGCAATCTCCCGCACGCTGACGGGCATGTCCCCGTCGTGCTGTGCCAGATCGATCATGATTCTCAGGGCATAACGTCCTTTGGTCGAGATCATCATGTGCCTTCCCTCCGTCCTTTGTCGGCCATGCAGCCGGCATCATGCCGGTTGCCCGCATGACAGTATAGCACTGAAATCATACTTCGTCAATAGGATTATGGGGATATTTTGACAAAATCCGTCCTTTTTCCTCCCCCGGGTCAGTGTGCCCGAAGCCCCCCCTTTCTTCCCCGCATGGCAGAAATAGCTTTCCCGTTCTCCCGGCGGATCATGTGTCCGGCAGGGTTCGGCGGCGGCGCTGAAGGCGTTCTTTTTCCCCTCCCGCACGCATAAGCATGGGCGATACCGAATCCATTTCGCAGGCAGACAGGAGGAAATGCTATGGAATTGGAGACGAGGCGGGAAACCCTGCGCTTTGAGCGCATGGCCGCGCAGACGCGGGAACAGATCAGCATCGAGGGCGAAGCGTCTCTGCCGGGCAGCATGCGCGACGCCGTCACCGTGCTGAGCGTACAGGCCCAGGGCCATCTGACGGGCGTTCAGGCGGGCAGCAACGAGGCGGGCGTGCGCGGCAGCGTTCTCTTTCAGGTGCTCTACACGCAGGGCGACCTCACGCGCATCCGCGCACTGGAGACGAGCTGCGATTTCGAGCACACCCTGAGGCTTCCGGGCGCTGCCCCTTCAATGCGCATGGAGGCCTCCGCTGCCGTGGAGGAGACCGACGGAAGCGCAGCGAACGGCCGGATCTCGCTGCGCGCGCTGCTTAGCATCGATCTGGCCGCGATGGAGACCGCCGAGCGCGAGCTGATCACGGACATTCACGCCGACGGGCAGGAGGATGCCCTGCAAGTCAGGTCGCAGGAGGTCACGCTCTGCCGCTCGCAGCTGCTGGGTGAGGGGACGACCCTGGCCCGTGAGGAATTCGACCTCCCCGCCAAACTGGGGGTCGGAGATGTGCTCACGGCGACGGGCTCCGCCGGGGAGCCGGAGATCACGGGCGGCAGCGGGCGCGTCGGCGTCAGCGGAACCGTCGAGGTCCGCGTGCTGCATCGCGCGCAGGAGGCCGGCGCGCCGCTGGTCGTCACGACGCACGAGCTGCCCTACGAGATCGTGCTCGACGCGCAGCTGCCCGATGCCGCGCAGGTGCGCGCGCAGGCCGAGGTCATCGACGTCATGGCAGACTCGGCGGCGGTCGACAAGCGGCGGACGCTGCGCGTGGAGGCCGAGGTGCGCGTGCAGCTCCGCCTCTGCTGCCGGACGCAGATACAGCTGCTCGAGGACGTATACAGCACGAGCGGCGATCTGATCGAGCCCGTTCGGGAGACGATCGAGGCGCTCACCAGTGAGGAGTTTACCGACGTGCGCGAGAGCACGCGCATCCAGGCCGCGCTGCCGCCCGATGCGCCGCCCGTGGCCACCGTGCTGGCCGTCTTCGTACAGCCGACGCTGACGGCGGTTCTACCCGCCGGCCGCCGGGTCGACGCGGAGGGCATCATGGGCGTCACGCTGATCTATCTGCCGGTTGACTCCGACGTGCCCTATGCCGTGCGCACCCGCGAGCCCTTCGCGATGACCTTCCCCGTGGAGGCGGGCGAAGGCGCGCACGCCCAGATTCACATGATCGAGGCAACCGCCGGGCCGACGACGAGCGACCGCGCGGAAATCCGCTGCGTACTCGGCCTGAACACGATGCGCTTTGGCATGCAGCGCATCGAGGGCATCACGGAGATCGGCCAGCGCCCGGCCGAAAAGCAGGAGCACGGCTTTGTGCTCGTCTGGCCCGCCGAGGGCGAGAGCCGCTGGGACACGGCCAGGCGCCTGCGCGTCGCGCCGGACAGCCTGCGCCCGGCCGGCAAGCGCGCCCTGCTGGCGCTGCGCCGCTGACGCAGGCGTCCGTTGCAGCATACAATCCCATCAAGAAAAAGCCCTGACACTTCGTCAAGGCTTTTTTCTTACGCAGAAGGAGGGATCTTGCCCTGCACTGCGGTGCAGGCTGGGTCAGCTCTGACAGCCCGCCGGGCTGTCATTCACTGCTGACCCGTTCAAATCCCTTCATAGGAAAATCTTCTTGCAAAAGGAAAAAGCCCTGACACTTCGTCAAGGCTTTTTCCCTTCATAGGAAAATCTTCTTGCAAAAGGAAAAAGCCCTGACACTCGGGTAGCTGTCCATAAAACAGGTTTTGAGAAACAAATAATAATGGCAGTTGCCAAACATGGGTTGCTGACAAAAGGGTATGTGCCTTGACGGTACATACCCTTTTGCTTTTGCGTTTGTCATTGCTGATGGATAGGATGGATTTGTGTGCGATTTAGGGTTGAAAATAAAGGCTTATTTCGCCTGAGAACGGCGCGAAAAGATGTGAATATATAATTCACGTCTCTGCACGAACACAGTTTATCAGGCAGATAAATGCCTTTTTCAACTCATTCTCTGTTGGGTCGTTCAAGCTCCAAAAGAGCTTTTTTCATTTCCAGTCCGCCGCCATAGCCAACAAGCGATCCGCTTGCCCAATGACGCGGTGACAGGGGATGGCGATAAAAATGGGATTGGCGTGATTTGCCATACCAACTGCCCGGAACGCTTTCGGGTGTCCAATGGCTTCTGCGATGTCCTTATAGCTGCGCGTTTCGCCGTAGGGGATCTTCCGCAGTGCCGCCCAGACTGCTTTCTTGAAACGGCGTGCCGTGCAGCCGGTATGGAAAATCAAACGCTTTGCGCGTCCCGGCAAAGTATTCGTCCAGTTGCCGGAATACCAGTCGGGTCAATTCATTCGGTGCGTCGGCTTTTGCGTCTGCATCGGCGTTTTTGAGCGCCGTGACCGCGCCGTCCTCCCAGTCCAGTTGAATGTCGCCCACCGGCGAAGGATAAATGGCGGTTCCCTTCATGGCACTCGATGCTCCTTTCGATACTCTGTCGGCGTTTGTCCGGTTTGTTGCTTAAAAAAACGGTTGAATGCGGCAAGGCTGGAAAAGCCCGCCTGATACGCCACATCGATCACCTTTTCCGGCGATCCTGCCAGCATTTCTTTTGCTGTGCGCAGCCGGAGTGAATCGGCATATTCCTTTGGGGTCACGCCGTATTCCTGCTTGAAAATGTCTGTCATCCGCCGCGGCGTCAAGCCCACATCGTCCAGAGATGCCGCCTTATCCAGCCGCGCCTTGATCTCCGCTGCGATCTCCCGCATAGGCTGGTACTCCAAAAGATCACTGCGGCAGCGTTTGCAGGGGCGAAACCCGGCAGTGCGAGCTTCTTCACCGGATGCAAAGTAGCAGAGATTTTCCCGCTTCGGCGGCTTTGATTTGCAGGAGGGACGGCAGAAAATACCCGTCGTTTTCACCGCATAGAAGAACAGCCCATCATAGCTTGCGTCCGACCGCTGCACGGCTTCCCACATTTCCTGTTCTGTCATACGCCCCACTCCTCATAAATTCTTCAGGATCAACGAAATGCCGGACAGCACCAGAAGAACCGAAGTGATCTTTCTGACCAGCTTGTCATCCATGCGACTGCTGCACTTGATGCCCGCAAACAGCCCCAGAAGCGCAAACGGGATCAGTAACAGAACGGACTTCACGGTATCCAGTGTCAGAAGTCCTAACACGCTGTAAAGAACAATGCGGAAGGTATTGTCCACGATAAATACTGCGCTGATGTTTGCCTTGAATGAACCGCCACCCTCGGTTACACGGCTGACATAGGCGGCAAGCAGCGCGCCCACACCGAACAGTCCGCATAATACGCCTGCCGTTACGCCGATGACTGCCAGCACCGCTTTAGAAGAACGGACACGCTTTTTACTGTATTCCCGCGAAAGCATCTCCGCGCCCAATGCCACCACCACAACGCCAAACACCAGCTTAATGGCTCTGGCATCCACATTTTTGAGCAAAAACGCGCCGGGAATGCTACCTGCCAGCACCAGAGCTGCCAGCGGAAGATACACCTTCGGGTCAAGGCTCTTTCGGTTCTTCCAGGTCAGAATCAGGTTTGTCGGATAACCCAGCAGCAGGTCAATGGGAGAAATATTGGCATTTGACGCTCCGAAGCTCAGGATAGACGTAAATACCAGCGTGTTGGCAAAGCCGCACAGGCCTTTGATAAAGTAAGCGGCGACCGCCGCGATGATCCATAAGTACATGATAAATGCCTTTCTACTTCTTTCCGGCAGGATCTGTCAGTTCCGGAACTGCACCGCCAGCAATCGCCCAGAGGTACAAGCTGGCAACAGTTCCATATGGAGCGTAGCGTTTTTGATAACGCGCAAACTTTGTTCTGTCGATTTGGCGGTGACGATAAAGCATTCTCATACCCCGCTGGATCGCAAGATCTCCAAAACTCACAACATCCGGTCGCTGCATACAGAATGTCAAAATCATTTCCGCCGTCCACACGCCTACACCTTTGAGCTTCGTCAATTCCCGGATAACTTCCTCATCACTCAAACTCCAAAGCTGTTCCAAATTCAAGGTGCCGCTGTGCACCTGCTGCGCAAAATCCAGAATATAATCTGCTTTTTTGTAGGTCATTCCAATCTGTTGAAGCCGGTCACGCCCCAGCGCAGTCAATGAATCTACCGTTACCGTTCCGGCTGCGTTCAGCAGCCGGCTCCAGATCGTTGCCTGCGCCGCTGTTGAAATCTGTTGCCCAATGATATGATGTACAATGGCAGAAAACAGATTGGAATCCACTTCACGGTTGATATGACCGATTTGCCAGATTGCCTGACCGAGGCGTTTGTCTTTGGAGGCCAGATAGTTCGTTTCAAGATCGCCATACTGGAAAAACATGAGACCCAGCCCCCTTCCTGTCTGCATTATATCATGCTTTCATCCAAGATGCTTTGCAAAAACGGAAATTCAATTTTGATAATCCGATGGGCTTGGGACGATCCCAAAAAATGAAAACAGAGCGTTTTGGCTGAAAGTTGAAACGCTCTGTTTTTTCGGTGTGGGTACTCACCGGATTTGCTTGCTATTCTGCAAGGAAATCCCGGTTGCCCCACGCTGATTTTCGCAAGTGTAGCTACACT
>SFFC01000024.1 GCA_004556985.1 Clostridiales bacterium
CGATCAACATCGTGCTGGCCCTGTCCATGAATCTGGTCAACGGCTTTACCGGCATCTTCTCGCTTGGGCATGCGGGCTTCATGGCTGTGGGCGCGTACACGGTGGCGCTGCTGACGATACCCGTCGCCAAGAAGGAGACCATCTTCATGCTCGAGCCGCTGGTCGCGCCGCTCAACACGCTGACGCTGCCCTTCGGCGTGGCGCTGATCATCGGCGGCCTGCTCGCGGCGGCGCTGGCATTTGGGATCGGCCTGCCGTGCCTGCGCCTGCGCGGTGACTATCTGGCGATTGCGACACTGGGCTTTTCGGAGATCATCCGCATTGTCATCACCAACGCGCAGGGGCTGACCAACGGCGCGCAGGGCCTCAAGTCCATCCCCAAGACGGCGGACATCTGGTGGTGCTACGGCATCGCGCTGCTCGTCATCGTCTTCATCGCCCTGCTCATCTCCTCGAGCTACGGGCGCGCGCTCAAGGCCATCCGCGAGGATGAGATCGCCGCGGAGTCAATGGGCATCTCGCTGCTTGGGCACAAGATGCTCGCCTTCATGATCAGCGCGTTCCTCGCCGGCGTCGGCGGCGGCCTCTACGCCAGCTACATCGGCACCATCGGCCCCGACGTCTTCCAGATCTCCCGCACCTACGACATCCTGATGATCGTCGTCATGGGCGGCATGGGCTCCATCACGGGCTCCGTCGTCGCGGCCTTCCTCGTGACGGTCGGACAGGAATGGCTGCGCGTGCTCGACGGCCCGCTGCCCTTCCTGTCCTTCTGGCCTGAGAACGGCGTCTCCGGCATGCGCATGGTCGTCTTCTCCGTCCTGCTGCTGATCGTCATCCTCTTCTTCCGCAACGGCCTGTTCGGCCATCGCGAGGTCACCTGGAGCAGCATCGGCCGCCGCCTCTCTGCGCTCGCCGGCCATCGCCCCGCAAAGGAGGTGCGCGAGCATGAATAAGCGTGTTCTCGAGGTCAACCACGCGACCATGCGCTTCGGCGGCCTGGTCGCCGTCAACGACCTCTCCATGCACATCGACCATCAGGAGATCGTCGCGCTCATCGGCCCCAACGGCGCCGGCAAGACGACCGCCTTCAACATGATCACCGGCGTCTACACGCCCACCAGCGGCACCATCACCCTCGGCAGCCGCAGCATCACGGGCCTTCGCCCCGACCGCATCGCGCACGAGGGCATCGCGCGCACATTCCAGAACATCCGCCTGTTCAAGGCGCTGACGGTGCTCGATAACGTCGTCATCGCGCAGCATCTGCGCCTGACCTCCTCCTGGCCCGCGGCCGTGCTCCGCCTGCCGCGCTACCGCAAGGAGAACAAGCAGATGTACGAGCGCGCCGAGGCTCTGCTCCGCTACATGGGCCTGTGGGAGGTGCGCGGCGAGATTGCCAGCTCGCTCCCCTACGGCATGCAGCGCAAGCTGGAAATCGCCCGCGCGCTCGCGACGCAGCCGACGCTGCTGCTGCTCGACGAGCCGGCCGCCGGCATGAACCCCTCCGAGTCCGAGGAGTTGACCGGCCTCATCCGCGGCATCCGCGACCAGTTCCACCTGACCGTCCTGCTCATCGAGCACCACATGGACGTCGTCATGGACATCTCCGACCGCATCTATGTCCTCAACTACGGCAGCCTGATCGCCGAGGGCACGCCGGAGGAGATCCAGCAGAACGACGACGTCATTCGCGCATATCTGGGAGGTGACGAAGAGGATGAAGCTTGAAATTAAGGATCTGCACGTCTCCTACGGCGGCATCCGCGCCCTCAAGGGCATCAGCCTGACCGTCGAGGAGGGGCAGATCGTCACGCTCATCGGCGCCAACGGCGCGGGCAAATCGACGACGCTGCGCGCCATTTCCGGCCTGCAGAGGGTGCAGAGCGGCTCCATTCTCTACGGCGGTGAGGAGCTGACAACGCTCCCGGCGAAGGAAATCGTCCGCCGCGGCATCATCCATGTGCCGGAGGGACGGCGCGTCTTCCCGGACATGACCGTCGCGGAGAATCTCAAGATCGGCGCGTTCCTGCGCCGCGACAACGACGGCATCGCCAAGGACATGAAGTACGTCTATTCCCTCTTCCCCCGGCTGGAGGAGCGCTCCTGGCAGATGGCCGGCACGCTCTCCGGCGGCGAGCAGCAGATGCTGGCCGTCGGCCGCGCGCTGATGAGCCGGCCGAAGGTGCTGATGATGGATGAGCCTTCGCTGGGCCTCGCGCCGCTGATCGTGAAGGACATCTTCTCGATCATCCGCCGGGTCAACGAGGACGGCATCACCGTGCTGCTCATCGAGCAGAACGCCAACGCCGCCCTGCGCATCGCCAACTACGGCTATGTGCTGGAGACCGGCACGATCTCCCTGACCGGCACCGGCGAGGCGCTGCTCAGGGATGAATCCATCCGCGAGGCGTATCTGGGCAAGAAGCGGAAATGATGCTTTTCTGTGTCGGGCATGCTTAACAGCGCGAGATCAATATATCAGGCGTCCAAACCCGTCGGGCTTGGACGCCTGCTGCTTTCTTTATTCGTCTGTCCCCAGGTCGCTGCGGCTGCCGGAGATCAGGTCGATGTTTTCATACCTGTCCGGCTCGTCGATCAGCGCGCTCAGGCCGTGTGCCACGCAGAGGTCGGGCTCGTCGGCCAGCGTCGTGCGGATCTTGATCTGGTCGGAGATGACCTCCGGCAGGCCGAAGAGCTGCGCCCCGCCGCCGCTGAGCGTGATGCCCTCGTCGAAGATGTCGCTCGCCAGCTCCGGCGGCGTGCGCTCGATCAGCCGGTGCAGGTCGTTGACCAGGTCGCGCAGCGGCTCCGTGAGCGCCTCGATCATCTCCTCCGAGTTGACCGATACCGCGCGCGGCAGGCCGGAAACCAGGCTTCTGCCGCAGGCATCCATATCGAGCCGCACGCCGCGCATGCGAGCGGAGCCGATGTTGATCTTGAGCTCCTCCGCCGTGCGCGCGCCGATGAGCAGGTTGTGCTTCTTGCGCAGGTAGTCGATGATCGCCTCGTCGAACTTGTCGCCGCCGACATCGAGAATGTCCCAGACGATCTGATGGCCGAGCGAGAAGACGGAGACGTTCGTGCGCCCGCCGCCCATGTCGATGTTCATGCGGCCATAGGGCTGGTCGATGCGCAGGCCGCCGCCGATCGCCGAGGCGACGCATTCATCCACCGGGATCACGCTTCGCACGCCCGCATCCACGAGCACATCCACGAGCGTCTGCTGTTCGCTGGGGGCCATGCCGCCCGGCAGCGCCAGCAGCATGCGCGGGCGGAACGCCGCGCGCTTGCCGATGACCTTGCGCACAAAGTAGCGCAGCATCTTGCTGACGAGATCGAAGCTGCGGATCCGGCCGTCGCGCAGGGGCCGCTCGACGATCAGCCCGGCAGGCGTGCGGCCATACATGCGCCGCGCATCCTCGCCGACCGCGACGACGTCGCGCGTCTGCCTGTCATAGGCTACATAGGCCGGCTCGCTCAGAACGACGCCCTTGCCGCGCACGACGATGTGCAGGGTCGACGTGCCCAGATCCATTCCCAGTTCATCTACGCCAAACATGCTCGCTGTACTCCTTCAAAAAAACAATCTATCTCTGTCCGCCGCCCTCCCGCGCTCTCGCGTAGCGGCGCCTTGTCGCCTCCCCGCCGCGCAGGTGGCGCTCCGCCTTGTTGCGCCCCAGAACGGCGGCGACCTCGCGCGAAAGCGGCGCACTCAGCAGCGGCAGGCGCGTCTGCAGATCCTTGTGCACTGTCGATTTCGACACGCCCAGCACGCGGGCCGCCTGGCGGACCGTCGCCCCGGTCGATGCGATGTAGTCCGCCTCCTGAAGCACACGACGCTCTATCGTCTGATTCACGCGCATCCCCCCAGACAGTCTCGGCAATCCGGGGTATCCTATGCGCGCGGCCAAAGAATCTGTCTTTCCGGGCGGCGGCAATCGTTCGGGGCGATTTGCGGTTTCCCGCTTTTATTCTATGACAGGTTGCAGCACACGTCAAGCCTCGTCCCGCGCGGGGAGAGGCTCGATCTCGTCTCCTTCATAAAACACGCGCACGAGCGTCAGCCCGCGCGCGGGCGCCGTCTGCCCGAGGGCGAGCCGGTCGCCCGTCTCGATTGCGCGCGCGATGGCGCCGGGGGCGCGCTTGCCTGTGCCGATCTCCGCCAGCGTGCCGGCGATAATGCGCACCATGTTGTAGAGGAAGCCGTCGCCCATCACACAAAGCGTCACCCTCTCGCCCTCGCGCGTCACCCGCGCGCCGACGATCGTGCGCACCGTGCTCTTGGCGACGCTGCCGCTGGCGGCGAAGGCCGCAAAGTCGTGCGTCCCCAGAAGGGCCTGCGCCTCCTCGTCCATCAGGCGCTCGTCCATCGGCAGCGGGATATGCGCGGCGTACTGCCGGCCGATTGCGCAGTCGTGGCGCGCGTTATAAAAGGCATAGCGGTAGAGCTTGCCGCAGGCACTGTATCGCGCGTGAAAACCCTCCGGGGCCAGGCTGCTCTCGCGCACGCGGATGTCCGGCGGGAGCATCGTGTTGAGCGCAAAGGCGAGCTTCTGCGCGGGGATGCGCGTCGCGCTGTCAAAGTGCGCGCACAGGCCCAGCGCATGGACGCCCGCGTCCGTGCGGCTCGATCCGGTAACGCTGACGCGCTCCTGCGTGAGCGTGCAGAGCGCCTGCTCGAGCGTCTCCTGCACGCTGGGGCCGTTTTGCTGGCGCTGCCAGCCGCAGTAGGCCGTGCCGTCGTATTCGATCGTCAGCCTGAAGCGCCGCTGCCCCTCGGGCGGATGGTCGGCGGCGCTTGGCCTGTGATGGCTGACGAGCAGCGGCTTATCCAAGCAGCACGCCCTCGACCGCGATCACGGCCAGGAACACGGCCACCGCCGCCGCGCCATAGGCGTCCAACCGCGTGTACTTGAGCTCGCGCAGGCGCGTGCGCTGGTCGCCGCCGCGATAGCAGCGCGCCTCCATCGCCATCGCCAGGTCGTTGGCCCGGCGGAATGCGCTCACAAACAGCGGCACCAGCAGCGGGATCATCGCCTTCGCGCGAGCGATCAGGTTGCCGGTTTCAAAGTCCGCGCCGCGGGCCATCTGCGCCTTTTGAATCTTGTCCGTCTCCTCCAGCAGCGTCGGGATGAAGCGCAGCGCGATCGTCATCATCATCGCCAGCTCATGCGCCGGGAAATGGAAGCGCTGCAGCGGGCGCATCAGCCGCTCCAGGCCGTCCGTCAGCTGCACGGGGCTGGTCGTCAGCGTCAGCACGCTCGTGCCCATGACCAGGAACACCAGCCTGAGCGCAAAAAACGTCGCGTTGAGCAGCGCCTCCCAGGTCAGCGTGAAGAAGCCGAGCTTCACGATGGGCGTCTCGCCCTGCACAAAGAGCAGGTTAAGCACGAAGGTGAAGATGATGATGAAGCGCAGGGGGCGGATGCCCTTGAGCAGATAGGAGAATTTGATGCCCGCGATGCGCACGACCAGATACAGAAACGCAAACGCGATGGCATAGCCCGGCAGGTTGCCGATCAGGAACACGCCCACGATGTAGAGGATCGTCAGGATCAGCTTCATCCGCGGGTCCATCCTGTGGACGACGGAATCGCCGGGGAAATACTGGCCCAGCGTGATATCGTTAAGCATTGGCCTCTCCTTTCCCGAGGAGGGTCTCGACGGCCGCCTTGATCTCCTCCTCGCGGTAGATGCCCTCCGGAATCGCGAAGCCGCGCTCGCGCAGCTTTCCGGCGAGCTGCACGGCCTGCGGCACATCCAGCCCGATGCCGCGCAGCTCCTCGCCGCGGGCGAAGACCTCGCGCGGCGCGCCGTCCATGAAGACCTCGCCGTGGTTCATGACGATGACGCGCTCGGCCAGCGAGGCGACGTCGTCCATCGAATGGCTGACCATGACGATGGTCGTGCCCGCCTCCTCGTGCAGATTGCGGATCAGCGTGAGAATCTCCTCGCGGCCGCGCGGGTCGAGGCCGGCGCAGGGCTCGTCGAGGATGAGCGTCGTCGGCTCCATCGCCAGCACGCCGGCAATGGCGACGCGGCGCATCTGGCCGCCGGAGAGCTCGAAGACCGAGCGCTCGTGCAGCCGGTCGTAATCCAGCGCGACCTTGCGCATCGCCTCGCGGACGCGGCGGGCGATCTCCTGCTCGTCAAGCCCAAGGTTTTTGGGGCCGAAGGCGATGTCCTTCTCGACCGTCTCCTCAAAGAGCTGGTTCTCCGGATACTGGAACACGAGGCCGACCCGGCGGCGGATCGCGCGCTTGTCGGTCGCCTTGTCGGCCAGGTCGAGCCCGTCGACGAGGATTTTGCCGCTCGTAGGCTTTAAAAGGCCGTTGAGATGCTGCACCAGCGTCGACTTGCCGCTGCCGGTGTGGCCGATCAGGCCGATGAATTCGCCGTCCTCAATCGTCAGGGAGACATCCCTGAGCGCGTGCGTCTCATAGGGGCCGCCGGACATGTAGACATAGTTCAGATGCTCGATGACAATCGACATACTTCCTCCACCATTTCCTCAACGGTCAGCACGTCGGGGCGGATCCCGACGCCGTCCTTTCTGAGCATATCCGCCAGATTCGTCATCGGCGGCACGTCAAGCCCCAGCGCGCGCACGCGCTCCACCTGCGTAAAGACCTCGCGCGGCGTGCCGCTCATCGCGATTTTGCCCTCGTCCATGACGATCACATAGTCGGCCGTCGCGGCCTCGCTCATGTAGTGCGTGATGATGACAACGCTGATGCCCTCCTCCTCGTTGAGCCGGTGGACGGTGTTCATGACCTCCGCGCGGCCGCTGGGATCGAGCATCGCGGTCGATTCATCCAGGATGATGACGTCCGGCTTCATTGCGAGCACGCCCGCGATGGCGACGCGCTGCTTCTGGCCGCCGGAGAGCATGTGCGGCGCCTTCTTCGCGTATTCGCTCATGTTCACCGCGCGCAGCGCCTCGTCGATGCGCACGCGGATCTCCCTGGGCGGCACGCCGTTGTTTTCAAGGCCGAAGGCGACGTCCTCCTCGACGATGGTCGCGACGATCTGGTTATCCGGGTTCTGGAAGACCATGCCCGCGTGCTGGCGGATGTCAAAGACGAGCTCGTCCTCGCGCGTGTCCATGCCGCAGACCCAGACCGTGCCCTCGCCCGGCACATACAGGGCGTTGAAGAGCTTGGCCAGCGTCGATTTGCCGCTGCCGTTGTGCCCGAGAATCGCCAGAAACTCCCCCTTCTTGACGCGCATGGATACGCCGTCCACGGCATTCCTGTCCGCCTCGGGATAGGCATAGGCGAGGTTGCTGACGATGATTCGATTTTCTTCCTGATTCACCAATGCTTGCGCTCCTTTGCGGCCGCAGCCGCCGTCCCGTCTTCGTCGCTCAAAAACGCGGCGCCCGAAAGCTCGTCTTCGGGCGCCGCAAAAGGAAAGCATGCCTTTTACCGTCTTCTTCCATCCAGACTGTCACTGTCGGTTCCGGAATTACGCCGGATCAGAGGGGACAAGCCGTCCCCCGTCGCGGACTGTACCGCCGGTCGGGAATTGCGCCCCGCCCTGAAGACTGATTCAAGTATAACACAAAGCCCGACGCTTGAAAAGGGCTTATGCGTTGAAGGTGACGACCTCCTCCTCCGGCTCCGCGCAGGGCTCCAGGGCCGTCACGTAGAGCACGGGGCCGACGCCCTTGTACTGGCGGCGCTCCTCCGCCTGCACGCGCGCCGTGACCATCTGCCAGGTCTTGGGCGCGGGGATGGGCAGGCCGTTGGCCTTGGCGATAAAGCCAACGAAGCGCACGTCCTCCGCGCAGCAGACCATCGCCATGCGCCCGGGGACGTATTCGTCGCGGCCGATGTTGCGTCCGCGGTAGATATAGCCCTTGAAGCGGACGGTCTTGCCGTCGTAGTTCTCAGGGTTCTCGGAGGCGTCGAGGTAGAAGATGCCGAAGTGCCTATCCTCGATCTCGATGATGGGCGCATCCATGTCGTAGGGCGGCGGCATGCCCGCGCCGTAGTCCTCACTGGTGCCGTCGTCATTTTCAAAGTAGATCGAAGCGTTCGGGTTCATGCTGCGCACGTTGCGGTCGCGGATGAGCTGGCGGGTCTCCTCCGTCGCGCGGTTGAAGACGACCATGTCCGCGTCCGTGATGTGCTGGAGCATCCGCTGGCCCATGTTCTTCGCGTAGAGGTCAAACGTCTCCGCGTTGACGGTGGTGATGATCTGGTAGACCTCCAGCACCTTGGGCGTGCGCGCGAGCGCCGCGTCGAGATCCCACATGCCGTTCATCTCGACGATGACGCGGTCGGGGTGATGCTTGCGCACGAAGGCGCGCAGCGTGTCCTCGTTGTATTCGTCCTCGTCCTCGATGCATTCGACAACCGAATGGGTCTTGCGCAGCAGCGCGGGCTCGAATTCCTCCAGGCCCTCTTCGCACTGGATGATCAGCGAGTGCTCGTCGCGCGTAAAGCCCGGATCGTCCAGCACGCTGGCGATGAAGGACGTCTTGCCGCTTTCCAGAAAGCCTGCAAACAGATAAACAGGAATCGCCATGCCGTTTCCTCCGCGATCAGACGCCGAAGAGCGCCTTGAGGCCGCTCTCGTTCAGCTTGGAGCCGATCACGCACAGGCGGCCGGTGACGTCGGCCGGGCCCTTGCGGATGTTCTGCTCGCCAGGCGTAAAGTCAAAGTGAATCCAGCCGCCGTCGGCGCAGCGGACGATGCCCTTCGCGCGCAGGATCACGCCGTATTCCTCGCCGTCGAGCTTTGTGAGGATCGCGGAGAGCTCTTCCTCGCCGAAGGCGCGCACCGTCTCCACGCCCCAGGAGGTGAAGACCTCGTCGGCGTCGTGGCCGTGATGATGGTGATGATGATGGCCGCAGCTGCACACGCCGTTCTCATCGTAGTGATGATGGTGCTCGTGGTCATGCTCATGCTCATGCTCATGCTCATGCTCATGGTCATGCTCATGCTCATGCTCATGCTCGTGCTCATGCTCGTGCTCGTGATCATGCTCATGCTCGTGATCATGCTCATGCTCGTGCTCGTGATCATGCTCGTGCTCATGCTCGTGATCATGATGGTGATGCTCGTGGCAGCACTCGTCATCGTCATCATCGTCGTCCTGATGCTCGGCCATGACGGTCGCGAGCATCTCGGAGGCGAGGTCGTGGTCGCTCTCCATCGCGGAGAGGATCTGCGCGCCGGTCAGCTCGTCCCACGGCGTGGTGATGATGCGGGCCTTGGCGTTGTGCTCGCGCAGGAGCGCGACGGCGGCCTCGAGCTTCTCCTGCGTCATCTTCTGCGTGCGGGAGAGCAGGATGGTGCCGGCGTATTCGATCTGGTTGAGGAAGAACTCGCCGAAGTTCTTGACGTACATGCGGCACTTCATCGCGTCCGCGACCGTCACAAAGCTGCCCATCTCCGCCTCGGGAATGTCCTTCTCCACGCCCTCGACCGCGCGGATGACGTCGGAGAGCTTGCCCACGCCGCTCGGCTCGATGAGGATGCGGTCGGGATGATACTGGTCGATCACCTTGCGCAGCGCGACGCCGAAATCGCCCACCAGCGAGCAGCAGATGCAGCCGGAGTTCATCTCGGTGACCTCGATGCCGGCCTCCTTCATGAAGCCGCCGTCGATGCCGATCTCGCCGAATTCGTTTTCAATCAGGACGACCTTCTCGCCGGAAAGGGCCTCGGCCAGCAGCTTCTTGATGAGCGTCGTCTTGCCCGCGCCGAGAAAGCCGGAAAAAATATCGATCTTTGTCATGATGCTTCCACTCCTTAGGGATTGGGCCGCGCATCGCGCCGGCCCCGTGTACCGCCCCGCCGCAATACCGGCAGGGCGAAGCCTAAAACAAAAAACCAGCCGGAACCGGAGGTTCCGACTGATTATTGTACACCCTTTTCTTAGAAAATACAAGGATTTGCGCGAAAAAGTCGGGCGGGTCAGATTCGGGCGACGCCGCTCTCCCGCGCGGCCTTCGCCACCGCCGCTGCGACCGCGGGGCCGACGCGCTTGTCAAACGCCTTGGGGATGATATAATCCGCGGAGAGCTCCTGCGGGGAGACGAGCCCCGCGATCGCGTAGCTCGCCGCCATCTTCATGGCCTCGTTGATGTCGCTGGCGCGGCAGTCGAGCGCGCCGCGGAAGATGCCCGGGAAGGCGAGCACGTTGTTGATCTGGTTCTTGTAGTCGCTGCGGCCGCAGCCGACGACGGCCGCGCCGGCCTTGAGCGCCTCGTCCGGATGAATCTCCGGGACGGGGTTGGCCATCGGGAAGACGCAGGCGCCCGCGTTCATGCTCGCGACCATCTCCGGCGTAACGACGCCCGGCGCGCTCACGCCGATGAACACGTCCGCCCCGCGCATTGCGTCGGCGAGCGTACCGGTCAGGCGGCGCGGGTTGGTGATGCGGCTCATCTCCTCGTGCGCGGGGTTGAGCCCCTCCATGCCCTCGCAGATGATGCCGAAGCGGTCGACGAGGATCAGATCCTTGACGCCGAGATTGAGCAGATGGCGGCCGATGGCGACGCCCGCACTGCCCGCGCCGTTGATGACCACGCGCGCGGAGGCGATCTCCTTGCCCACGACCCTCAGCGCGTTGAGCAGCGCCGCCGCGACGACGACGGCCGTGCCGTGCTGGTCGTCGTGGAAGACCGGGATGTCGCAAAGCGCCTTGAGCCGGCGCTCGACCTCAAAGCAGCGCGGCGCGGCGATATCCTCGAGGTTGATGCCGCCGAAGCTGCCGGAGATCAGGTAGATCGTGCGCACGAGCTCGTCGACGTCCTTGCTGCGGATGCAGATCGGGAAGGCGTCGACGCCGGCAAATTCCTTGAAGAGCACACATTTGCCCTCCATGACGGGCATGCCGGCCTCCGGGCCGATGTCGCCCAGGCCGAGGATCGCGGTGCCGTCCGTGATGACGGCGACCATGTTCGCGCGGCGGGTCAGCTCGAAGCTCTTCTCATAGTCGTCGCGGATGGCGAGGCAAGGCTCCGCCACGCCCGGCGTATACGCGAGGGAGAGCTCCTCGCTGTTGGTGACGTGCGCGCGCGGGGCAATCTCGAGCTTGCCCTTCCACTCGTAATGCTTTTTGAGCGCTTCCTGCTTGATGTCCATGGGTGGTCTCCTTTGCTGTGTTCAGAGGTTGACGTTCAAATCAGTTCGCACTGAAACCCGGCTTTACAAAATCCAACCCGTCTCAATCGTAGGATGCTCCGCATCCTGCTCTGAGACTACGTTGTTGTCGATTGGAATACGATAGGGCTGCCGCCCTAAAACCTGCCTGAGGGATTTCATCCCTCAGACTCCCTTCTCCGCTTCGCGCCGAAATCCGCAGCCGGTCTCAGACCTGATGGCAGGCGACGAAATGGCCCGGCGCGGCCTCGCGCAGCTCGGGACGCTCCTGCGCGCAGCGCTCCGTCGCATAGGGGCAGCGCGCGCGGAAGCGGCAGCCGCTCGGCGGATCGATCGGGGTGGGCACGTCGCCGGTCAGATGGATGCGCTCGCTCGCAGCGGCGAGATCCGGATCGGGCACGGGCACGGCGCTCATCAGCGCCCTGGTGTAGGGATGGAGCATGTGCGCGTAGAGCTCCTCCACCGGCGCGCGCTCGACCATGCAGCCCAGATACATGACGCCGACCTCATGGGAGATATGGCGCACCATCGACAGGTCGTGCGAGACGAAGAGATACGAGAGGCCGAACTTCTCCTGAAGCTCCTCGAGCGTGTTGATGACCTGCGCCTGAATCGAGACATCCAGCGCGGAGATCGGCTCGTCGCAGACGATGAACTCGGGGTTCGAGGCGAGCGCCCGGGCGATGCCCACGCGCTGGCGCTGACCGCCGGAGAACTCATGCGGATAGCGCTGCATGTGGTCAGGCTTGAGGCCGACGAGATCGACCAGCTCGCGCACGCGCGCGTCCCGCTGCTCGCGGGTCATGCCGCTCTTGAGCAGCGGCTCGGCGATGATCGAGGCGACCGTCATGCGCGGGTTGAGCGAGGCATAAGGATCCTGGAAGATCATCTGCATGCGGCGGCGGTAGGAAAAGAGCTCCTTCTCCTTCAGGCGGGCGATGTCCTGCCCGTCAAAGAGGATCTCGCCGTCCGTCGGCTCGTAGAGCCGCACGAGGCAGCGGCCGACGGTCGTCTTGCCGCAGCCGGACTCGCCAACCAGGCCAAACGTCTGCCCCTTGCCGATGGCAAAGCTCACGCCGTCCACGGCCTTGAGCAGGCGGCGGGGCTTGCCGGTCGGCGTGCGGCCGACGGGAAAATACATTTTGAGGCCCTTCGCCTCAA
This sequence comes from Clostridiales bacterium, assembly GCA_004556985.1. Lineage (GTDB taxonomy): Bacteria > Bacillota > Clostridia > Christensenellales > Aristaeellaceae > Ventricola. The sequence continues at coordinate 12,283 of SFFC01000024.1, forward strand.
CGACAGGCTTGTTCATGCGCGGCTTCCCTCCCATGTGACCTTCGGCGCGCCCTCGTCCATCAGGTAGCAGCGCGCGCAGTGGGAATCAGATAGCGGCCTCATCTCCGGGAGCGCGCTGGTGCAGACGTTCATGGCGTGGGGGCAGCGGGCGGCGAACGGGCAGCCCGGCGGCGGCGCGATCAGATCGGGCGGCGAGCCGGGAATCGGCACGAGCTTCTTCTTCCCGCCGGATTTTTGCGGAATCGAGCGCAGCAGGCCCCAGGTGTAGGGATGCCTGGGCTCGTAGAAGATCTCGCGGACCGTGCCCTCCTCCACGACGACGCCGCCGTACATCACCAGCACGCGGCTGCACATGCCCGCGATGACGCCCAGATCATGCGTGATCATGATGACGGCTGTGCCCAGCTGCTTTTGCAGGCTGACGAGCAGATCGAGAATCTGCGCCTGAATCGTCACGTCGAGCGCGGTCGTCGGCTCGTCGGCGATGATCAGCCGCGGGTTGCACATGATCGCCATCGCGATCATGATGCGCTGGCGCATGCCGCCGGAGAGCTCATGCGGATACTGCTTCATTCGGCTCTCTGGGTCGGGGATCTCGACCATGCGCAGCCGCTCCAGGACGATCTCCCGCGCCTGGGCCTTGCTCATGCCCTTGTGGACGCGCAGCGGTTCGATGAGCTGGTCGCCAATGGTGAAGAGCGGGTTGAGGGAGGTCATCGGGTCCTGGAAGATCATGCCGATCTGGTCGCCGGAGATCTTGCGGAACATCTTGGGCGAGAGCTTCGTCAGATCCGTGCCGTCAAAGCGCATCGTGTCGGCGCTGACGCGCGCATAGTCCGGCAGCAGATGCAGCACGGAGAGCATTGAGACGCTCTTGCCGCAGCCGGATTCGCCGACAATGCCGACCGTTTCGCCCTCGCCGACGCGAAGGTTGACGCCGCGGACGGCCTGCACCTGCCCCACGTGCGTGTCAAACGTCGTGCGCAGGTTCTCAATTTCAAGCAGGGACATCGTTTACCTCATTTCTTAAGCTTCGGGTCGAGCGCGTCGCGCAGGCCGTCTCCGATGAAGTTGAGCGAGAACATCGTCAGGCTGATCGCCGCGATGGGGAAAAACATCTGGTACGGGGAGCTGACGAGCGTGCCGATGGCGTCGTTGGCCAGCGAGCCCCAGGAGGCCATCGGCTTCTGGATGCCGATGCCCAGGAAGGAGAGGAACGCCTCGGAGAAGATCGCGCTGGGAATCAGGAACATGACGGAGACGATGATCGGGCCCATCGCGTTGGGCAGCAGGTGGCGCAGCAGGATTTCAAAGCTGCTCGCCCCGGCCAGCCGCCCGGCCAGCGCGTATTCCTGATGCTTGAGCGTCACAACCTGCGAGCGCGTGATGCGCGCTGTGCCGACCCAGGAGGACAGGCACAGCGCGATGAGGATCGAGCGGATGTTCGTGCCCAGGAGCATCATCAGCAGGATCGTGTAGAGCAGCGAGGGCAGCGCGATCAGAATGTCGACGATGCGCATGAGCACGTTGTCGACCAGGCCGCCGCAGAAGCCCGCGATGCCGCCGTAGAGCACGCCGATGATCATGTTGACCAGCGCGGCGACGACGCCGATGGAGAGGCTGATGCGCGCGCCGTAGAGCACGCGGACATAGAGGTCGCGCCCCAGCGCGTCCGTGCCGAACCAATGCGCTTTGCTGGGCCATTCATTGACGTGGAAGAAGTCCGCGTCCTCGTAGCCGTAGGGGCAGAAGATCGGGCCGAAGACCGCGAAGAGCGTGATGATCACGATGAAGACGAGGCCGAACATGGCCATCTTGTCGCTTTTGAAGCGCTGCCAGGCGTCCTGCCAGTAGGAGACGGACGGGCGGGCGATCTCGTCGGCGGAGAGCGCCTCGGGATCGATGGGCTGATAGCGGGAATCCACAGGCTGTTCCATTGTCTAACCTCCTCAGTCGTCGAGCTTGACGCGCGGGTCGATGATGCAGTAGGCGACGTCCACGACGAGGTTGCAGATCACGACGAAGATGCCCAGAAAGATCGTCACACCCATGATGATGTTGTAGTCGCGCGCGGTGATGGAATCGACAAAGTACTTGCCCAGGCCCGGGATCGCGAACAGGCGCTCGACGATAAAGGAGCCGGTCAGCAGGTTCGCAATCAGCGTGCCCAGATAGGTCACCACCGGCAGCACGGCGTTGCGCAGGCCGTGCTTGCAGATGACGAGGAATTCGGAAACGCCCTTGGCGCGTGCCGTGCGGATGTAGTCCTGCTGCATGACCTCCAGCATCGAGGAGCGGGTCATGCGCGCGATATACGCGATGGGCGAAAAGGACAGGCAGGTCACGGGCAGGATGTAGTGCTTCCAGGTGGAGAGGCCGTAGGTCGGCAGCCATTTGAGCACGCCCGCAAACAGATACAAAAGCAGCACGGAGATCACGAACAGCGGCACGCAGACGCCGACGGTCGCGATGACCATCGCGATGCCGTCAAAGAGGCTGCCGCGCTTGATGGCCGAGATAATGCCCAGCGTGATGCCCACGAGCACGGAGAAGACGACCGCCAGAATGCCGATTTTGGCCGAGATCGGGAAGCCGCGCGCGATCAGGTCGTTGACCTGCACGCTCGAGTTCTTGTAGGAGATGCCGAAGTCTCCATGAGCGATGTTTTCCATATACTTGAAATACTGCTCATGGAGCGGCTTGTCCAGACCGTATTTCTCGTTGAGCCGCTGCATGACCGCCTCCGGCACCGTCCGCTCGCCCTTGGAAAAGGGGCTGCCGGGAATCGCGTGCATCAGAAAGAAGCAGCAGGTGATCAGCACGATGACGGTCAGAAAGCCGGAGAGAATGCGTTTGAAGATGTATTTGCCCACGAGGGAGCCTCCTTATCGTCCGCAGAGGGGAGAATTTTTCGCGCAAGGGCGTCCGCCGCAAGCGCACCCTTGCGCGCCGGCAGGCGCCTGTGCCTTTGGCAGATTGGATGTAGAATATCCCCATTATAGCCGTCCCTCCCTGAAATTTCAATACGCTTTCCGGAGAACTGCATGAAGATTCGGGAAAGACTTCAATTCTTCGGGTCAACAGGCGTTTCCGCTTGACAAAGAATGGTGGATTTGCTATTCTGATTGCAACCTGTTCTGGAGCCTGCAAAGGACGCGGACGGGAAAACAATCAGGAGGTTATTCGATATGAAGAAATTGCTGACAGCCGTGCTGGCGGCGCTGCTTCTTCTGTGCGTGGCCGTCTGCGCGAGCGCGGAGGCCAAGATCACCTTCCAGATGGGCGGCGAGCCCGAGTGCATGGATCCGACGCTCAACGACTATTCGTCCGGCTCCTATGCGCTGCAGAGCCTGTTCCGCGGCCTGTACAAGTACGCCGAGGACGGCAGCCTCGTCCCGGCGATGGCGGAGAGCTATGAGGTCTCCGAGGACGGCTGCACCTACACCTTCAAGCTGCGCGAGGGCCTCAAGTGGTCCGACGGCTCCCCGCTGACCGCGCATGACTTCGAGTACAGCTGGAAGCGCACGCTCGATCCGGACGTGGGCAGCGACACCGCCTATACCCTCTACGGCATCATCAAAAACGGCTACGAGTGCTTCGTCGAGCGCAGCGTGCCGGTCGACGATCTGCCCATCCGCGCGCTGGACGATCTGACCCTGGAGGTCGAGCTGATCTCCCCGGCGAGCTACTTCATCACGATGACCGCCTCCACCGCGTTCATGCCGGTCAAGAAGGAGATCATCGAGGCCTACGGCAACGACTGGGTCAACAGCCCGGAGACCTACGTCTGCAACGGCCCGTTCATGCTCGCGGAGATGAAGAAGGACGAGAGCTACACCTTCGTCAAGAACCCGAACTACTACAACGCCGACGAGGTCAAGATCGACACCGTCCAGTATGTCTTCCTCAACGCGCCGGAGACCGTCAAGATGGCCTTTGACAACGGCGAGCTGGACATCGCCACCTCCGTCAACACCGACGCGATGAAGGCTTACGAGGGCACCGAGAACCTCATGGCGACCAACCGCATCGGCTACCGCTACTACGAGTTTAACTGCGCCAAGGAGCCCTTCAACGACGCCCGCGTCCGCCGCGCGCTGACGCTGTCGCTCAACCGCGAGATCCTCGTCAACGCGATCATCCAGGATCCGACCCGCAGGCCGCTCTATGGCTGGGTGCCCTACGGCGTCAAGGACGTGCTCAACCCGGCGACCGACTGGCGCGAAACCGCTGGCGACGCCTTTACCGAGGATCTCGAGGAGGCCAAGGCGCTGCTCGCCGAGGCCGGCTATCCGGACGGCGCGGGCTTCCCGACCTTCTCCATCAAGTACACCCCGAGCACCGAGCTGGAGAACGTCGCTCAGGCGATGGCCCAGATGTGGAAGCAGTACCTCGGCCTGACCTGCGAGGTCAGCGCTGTGGAGAGCGGCGTCTACTGGGCCGACGAGACCGGCACGCGCGATTCCGGCGACTTTGAAATCGCCTACATGGGCTACACGCTCGACTATCCGGAGCCCAGCTCGGCCTTCATCCTTTTGGAGAACGCCGAGGGCTCCAAGCAGACCCGCTGGGATTGCCCGGACTACCTCACCCTGTGCAACAAGATGCGCACCGCGCTGGAGGAGACCGAGCGCGAGGAGGTCTACAAGCAGGCTGAGGCGCTGCTCGTGCAGGAGTGCCCGGTCATCCCGATCTACAACTACGCGGACAGCGCGCTCGTCGCCAGCCGCGTGACCGGCTTCACCCGCAACAGCAACGGCCACCCGAACTTCGAGTACTGCACCGTTGCGGAGTGATCCTCCCGTTTTCAGCAGAAAACGCAGCGGGAGCTGTCAGGCAGACGCCTGGCGGCTCCTTTTTTTCATGCCCTGCCCCCTTGCGCTTCGCCCCGCGAGCGTGTATCATGCTCGCAGGGGAAGACGCACGGCGCGCCGCACATGCAAAGCAACGAGGGGGAACATCACATGGAGCTGACTCAGCTGCGGTATTTTCTGCAGGTCTACCGCACGAAAAACATCTGCACGGCCTCCGCGCAGATGAACGTCACGCAGCAGGCCGTGTCCAGGCAGATTCAGAACCTGGAATCCGAGCTCGGCGTCACGCTCTTTGAGCGCAAAGCGCGCGGCGTGCGCCCGACCGCCTATGCGGATCTGCTCGCCGGGAAGCTGCAGCGCTTCCTGCCCGAGCTCGACGCCTTCGTCTACGACCTCCGGAGCCGGGACACGGAGACCGCCGGCGTCGTCCGCCTCGGCGTGCAGTGCTGGCAGATGAGCGTCACGCACGGCCTGCGCTACGGCGTGCTGCGCGATTTTGAGCAGGCCTATCCCCGGGTGCATCTGCTCTGGGAAAACGCCATTCCCCTGCGCTGCATCGAAGGCCTGCGCGGCCAGACGCTCGACCTGGCCGTGATGAGCATGCCGCATGACCCCAAGGGCTTCGAGCTGACCGCGCTGTGCCCGTCCCGCTGGTATATGCTCATGTCCCGCCGCCATCCGCTGGCCGGACGCGCCTTGCTCTCGACCCGGGACCTCGCCGGGCAGCGGCTGATCCTCTCTGAAAACGAGTCTGTGGCCCGCAACCGCATCTGTCAGGAGCTCGCCGGACAGGAGTTACCCATCTTCATCGGCGTGAGCGACTTCGTCTTCGACCTCATCGGCCAACAGATCGAGGGCGAGGGCGCAATGATGCTCACAACCGAAACCGTCGTCGACATGTTCAATCCCGAGCGCTTCGCCATGGTGCCTCTGCAATCCGGCCTCTGGTGCACCCAGCTCTACCTCGCGCGTCTGGCCGACGCTGTACATTCCCCCGCGCAGCAGGCGCTGTTCCAGTATTTGCTTGATCATTGGAGCGCATAGCCACAACCGCCGCTTGTGGCTCTCCCCAAGAAAACGCCGTTTTACAGCAATCCCTCCGAATGCTACACTGAAAGCAAGCGATGCAGGGCCGCTGCCCTGACAAGAAAAGGAGGGTTTTTTCATGAGGAAGATCATCAGCCTGCTCCTCGCGCTGTCCATGCTGACGTTTGCCGCGCTGGCATCCGCAGAGACGGCGTATGCGCCGGGGAGCTACACCGCCACGGCCGCGGGCTTTGGCGGAAATGTGACCGTCACGGTGACGGTCGACGAGCACGCGATTCTCGACGTGGCCGTGGAGGGCCCAAGCGAGACGGCGGCCATCGGCGGCAGGGCCATCGCCTCGCTGCCCGAAGCCATTCTGGCCGCTGGCAGCTCCGACGTGGATGTGCTCAGCGGCGCAACCGTCACGAGCACAGCCATCCTGACCGCGCTTGACGCCGCGCTGGCGCAGGCCGCCGGCAGCGACCTGGCCGTGCACATGGCGCCGGGTACCTACACCGCCGAGGCCTATGGCTTCCAGCAGATCTCCCCGATCACCGTCACGATGACGGTGGACGAGACGAGCATCCGGGACGTGTCCTTTGACGGCAACCTCGATTCCGTCGCGATGATCCGCTCCGTCAACCGCTTCCTGATCCCGCGGATCCTCGAAAACCAGTCCGTCGGCGTAGATGCGATCACAGGCGCAACCTCGACGAGCAACGCGGTGCTCACCGGCGCGCGTGACTGCCTTACGCAGGCGCTCGTTGCGGGCGGCTCCAGCCCCTCGGCCATCGCCGCGTTCATGACACCGGAGACGCCGGTGGAGGCGCAGGAGACGCTCACCTATGACGTGGTCGTCGTGGGCATGGGCGCTGCGGGCATCTCCGCCGCGACGGCTGCCGCCGAGGCCCAGCAGGCCGCCGGCCAGCCCGTCAGCGTGCTGGCGATCGACAAGGACGGCCGCTACGGCGGTACCGGCGCGTTCACCGGCGAGCCGATGTCCGTCAACCCGACGCGCTACAAGACCCAGTACAACAACGGCGAGGACTACATGGACCGCGACGCGCTGCTCGCCGCCTGGACGGAATACGTCGAGGGCGACGCGAAGCTGGAAATCGTCGCCAAATTCCTGGACAACTCCGGCGACACGATGGACTGGCTCTACTACGACCACGGCTTCCTGATCAACAACCCGACCAGCGGCTTCGGCGCGAACACCTACCGCTGCAAGCAGCAGTATGTCTCCATCGCCACGGCGGAGCCGGGCCGCGACTACGGCATGGACGTGACCGCCGGCCAGAACACGATGGTCGACAAATACTACGAGCGCATCATGTCCGACTATGTGAAGCTGGGCGGCGAATACATGCTGGAGACCGAGGGCTACGAGATCCTCTACGACGAGGCCAGCAACCGCGTCACCGGCATCAAGGCCCGCGCCCACAACGGCACGGACTACACGATCAACGCCAAGTCCGTCATCCTCTGCACCGGCGGCTTTGCCGGCAGCGCAGAGCTCGAGGCGAAGTATCTCTCCCAGAATCCCTACTTCGATCACTTCGGCGACGAGCAGTGGACGATGATCGGCATGCACGAGAATGACGGCAAGATGCTCGAGGCGGCGCTGGCCATCGGTGCGGGCACCTACAACATCTCCATCGTCCCGATGATCCACTTTGCGACCTCCAACATCGTCATCCACGATTATCCCGTACATACCTTCGAAGAGGACGAGCCGGGCTATGGGCGCGTGCTCTGGTACGGCTGGGAGCAGACCTGGTCCCTGAACGAGCTGCCCAACGCGCTCGTGCTGTGCAGCGACATCCCGTGGGTGGATGCGGACGGCGAGCGCTTTGAGGCCGAGGGTTCTCTCTTCGGCTGGTGGCAGGCCGGCCCGTCCTACTGGACCGTCTGGTCACAGGATCAGATCGACAGCGTCGCGGCAAATGGCTTCTCCTCCACGCTCTCCACGCTGGCTGCAGGCAACCAGGGCGTGCTGCCGGGCAACATGCCCGTGCCGGAGCTCTACGACGTGCTCGACAAGCTGATCGCGCAGGGCTATGTCGTCAAAGCGGACACCTACGAGGAGCTCGCCGGGAAGATGGGCGTGGATATCGCGACATTCACCGAGACGATGGCCAACTACGCCGGCTACTGCGAAACCGGCGTAGACGAGCAGTTCGGCAAGGCCGCTGAGAAGCTGGTCGCGCCGGGCAACGGCCCCTACTACGCGCTCAAGGGCTACTCCGCCGCGTTCGCGACCAACGGCGGCCTTGACATCAACGAGAACTTTGAGGTGCTGAAGGCCGACGGCGAAACCCCGATCGGCGGCCTGTGGGCCTGCGGCTGCGACGCCTCCGGCGTGCTCTACTCTGAGAAGAAGCCGTACGTCACCTACGGCGGCGCGGCCATCGGCTTCGCCTACACCTCCGGTCGCCTCTCCGGCGGCTACGCGGTCGACTACGCGAACAGCCTGTAACCGCTTTCCAATCGAGTAGGAGGGGGGGATGACCCCCCCGTCCTCTCACCGCACCGTGCGTACCGTTCGGTACACGACGCGTCCAGTACAAGCAGACCGAATAGACTCATACGCCGGGGAGATCCCAAAGAATCCCGCGCGTATGAGTCTTTCGTTTGTTATGCCTCTTTTCACAGCTCCAGTTTCCACCTTGAACCAGTAACCCCTTCGGCTGTTTGCCGCCATTCTGGCAAAGTACTCTGGCACACCCAGCCTAACCAGATTTCGGAATTTGCTTCTCGGTTTCTTCCATTGCTTCCATATGGTTGCCCGGATCTGGTGCCGCAGCCATTCGTCCCATTCCTGCATTTTCTTCTTCAGGGACGCTATCCCGCAGCAGCTCAGCCATCCTGTCATGTAGCCCTTTATTTCCTGCATGACCTTTCGGGCATTGAATCCTCGGTTTCGCTTCGTGATTGCGCGCAGCCTGTTCTTCACTTTCAGCAAGGCTTCGGGATGAACACGAATGAACAGCCCATCCTTCCCCTTCCAGATAGCGGATGCTGCTTTCCAGCAGTCGTTCTGCCTCTCTCCGGCTTTTGCACAGCAATACGATATCGTCCGCATACCGGATCACCGGCACACCGCGCCTTTCGTATTCCCAGTCAAATTCATTCAGGTACACGTTGGCCAAGCGTGGTGACAGCGGGGCGCCCTGCGGACTTCCTTCCGTCGTGGCAATCTTGACGCCGTTCTCCATGACTCCACTTTTCAAGAACCTCTCGATGCGCTGAATCACCCGCTCGTCCTTTACAGTTTCCCGCAGAAGATTCAGCAGCTTTTTGTGGTTCAGCGTGTCAAATATCTACTCAAATCAAGCTGTACTGCCCATTCGTATCCTTCCTCTGATAGCCCCGAATCTTGAAGATTGCATCCTGCACACTTCTTCCCCGGCGGTAGCCGTAGCTCCCCTCCGAGAACTTCGGTTCATACCCG
>SFFC01000138.1 GCA_004556985.1 Clostridiales bacterium
CGGGAAGAAGGCGTCGCTGGCCAGCGCCGCGCCCTTGACCTTCTCGCCGCTGCGCTCGATGGCCATCTGCGTGCTCCAGATGCGGTTGACCTGCCCCGGCCCGATGCCCAGGCTCTGGTTGTCCTTGGCGATGGCGATGCCGTTCGATTTCGCGTGCTTGACGATCTTCCAGGCCAGCAGCAGGTCCTTCATCTGTGCCTCGGTCGGGGCCTTCTCGGTGACGACCTTGAGTTCGCCCTCCGGCAGCAGCTTGTCGTCGATCTCCTGCACGAGCAGGCCGCCGGCGACCTTGCGCATCACGCGCTCGTTCTTGGGGTAAGCGCGGATGGTGGTGTCAAGCTCCAGCAGGCGCAGGTTCTTCTTCTTCGTCAGAATCGCGAGCGCCTCGTCGGTGAACCTCGGTGCGACGATGATCTCCAGAAAGATCTTGCTCATCTGCTCCGCCGTCGCCGCGTCAATCGCCGTGTTCGTCACGACGATGCCGCCAAAGACGCTGACCGGGTCGGCCTCATAGGCCAGACGCCACGCCTCGCTGACCTCGTCCGCCACGCCGACGCCGCAGGGGTTGCCGTGCTTGACCGCGACGACCGCCGTCGTGTCAAACTCGCGCAGCAGCTCAAGCGCGCCGTTCGTGTCGTTGATGTTGTTGTAGGAGAGCTCCTTGCCGTGCAGCTGCTTCGCCGCCGGGAGCGTGCCGGCAATGTCGCCCAGGTCGCGGTAGAACGCGGCCTTCTGATGCGGGTTTTCGCCATAGCGCATCTCCTGCACCTTTTCAAAGGTGACGGTCAGGTTCTGCGGGAACTCGAAGCGCTCGCTGTCCTCGAGCTGGCCGCGCAGGTACTGCTGAATCATGCAGTCGTACTGCGCCGTGTGCTCAAAGACCTTGTACTGGAGATAGCGCTTCGTCTTGAGGCTCACGTCGCCGGTCGCCTCGAATTCATCCATCACGAGCGCGTAGTCCGCCGGGTCGATGACGACGACGACATCCTGCGCGTTCTTCGCCGCGGCGCGCAGCATCGTCGGGCCGCCGATGTCGATGTTCTCAATCGCGTCCTCGAAGGTCACGCCGGGCTTTTCGATCGTCTGGCGGAAGGGGTAGAGGTTGATGACCACCATGTCAATCGGCTCCACGCCCAGCTCCTTCAGCTGCGCCATGTGCTCCTCGTTGCCGCGCACGGCCAGCAGGCCCGCATGAATCATCGGATGCAGCGTCTTGACGCGGCCGTCGAGGCACTCCGGGAAGCCCGTCACGTCGCTCACGCCGGTCACGGGGATGCCCGCCTGCGCGATGGCCTTCATCGTGCCGCCGGTGGAAAGCAGGGTCACGCCCTTGTCTGCCAGACGGCGGGCCAGATCGACGATGCCCGTCTTGTCCGAAACGCTCAGAATCGCACGCTTAATCATGGTTTTCTCCTTCTTCTCTCTATGCTGATTTGCTTGTACAACCAACTGGCCAAATCATTCCCGTTTCATCCGATGATTCAGATTTCACTTCCCAAAGCGAGAACCTATGAAGAACTTCATTTGTTTTCAAAACAGGAACTAAGCTCCGGGTCCAGGGCCACAGCCCTGGTCGTTTCAAGGGGGTTATAGGGAGTCAAGAGGGATCTAAGGGGGGAAATCGAAATCTCCCCTGATCCCTCTTGCCCAGCGGAGCGCATCGCTTTACAAATCCCTGCCCAGCAGGTAGCGCTCCGTGCGCACCCATTCAAACCCGCAGCGCTTGAACATCTTCATGGCGCTCTGGTTGCGGCGCACGGCCCGCGCCACCAGATAGGGCACGCCCTTTGCGCTGAGCACGCCGAGCGCCTCGTCGATGAGCGCGCTGGCGACGCCGCGCCCGCGCCATTTCGGCTCGGTCAGCACCATCTCAAGCACGGCCTCGTTCGCCTGCCCGTGCACGAGCATCTCGCCGACGTAGTCGCTGCCGTAATACATCGCCCGCGCGATAAATACGGGGTCGTTCATGCGCGCCTCCAGCCATTCGCTGGCATGCTCGACGCAGCCGAACTCCCGCAGGCGCAGCAAAAACTCCTCGCGCCGCGCGCGGGTGCGCAGATCGACCTCCAGGCTCTTGCAGCCCACGGGGCTGTAGTTGCGCCGCCTGGCGGAGAGATCCGCCGGGACGCTGAGCGCAAAGAGCTCCTCGCCGTCAAAATCGTCAAAGCCCATGCGGGTAAAGTATTCGCGCCGCGGCTCGTCATCGATCTCGCAGCGCGTAAACAGCCGCGCGGGCAGGTCGCCTTGCTCCGCCTTGATGCTCTCCGCGCGCGCGCTCAGCGCGCCAAAGAGCGTGTCGCTGGCGACGGGATGCGCGTTCATGCTCATCTCAATCTCCAGCGGACGCTCCGGCAGCATTTTTTTGAGCACACGAAACTCGAGGCCGCCCTGACCGATTTCCACGCCTGCGTCGTCGATGATCGCAAAGCTGTTCTCTCTCAGCGCCCCGCCCACGCCCCTGACGGGATGATAAATTCTCATATTCTGGAAGACACCCTTCATGTCATGCGTTCAGGCGCCTTCCCCGGACGCCCGCCGCAGATAATGCACATGCTCAGCCGGCATGCCGCCGGCGCTCCCGCGAAAGCCCCGATGCGCCGCCCCTCCGGGCGCTCCTCTTCGGGCTTTCACAGTAACAGTTTATTATAGCACATGCACATGTCTTCCATCTACCCTTAATTTTCCGGCGCAGTAGAGCCGGACGCTCTCGGGCAGAATTTTATGCTCGACGGTCAGCACGCGCGCGGCGAGCGTCTCGGGCGTGTCGCCCTCCAGCACGGGCACGCTGTCCTGCAGAATCACGCCGCCGTGATCGACCTGCTCGTCGACGAAATGCGTCGTCGCGCCGGAGATCTTCGCGCCGTAGGCCAGCACGGCCTCGTGGACGTGATGCCCATACATGCCCGGCCCGCAGAAGGACGGAATCAGCGCCGGATGGATGTTGATGATCCTGTGCTCGTAGGCGCGCACGATCTGGCTGCCGACGATGGGCAGATAGCCCGCCAGCACGACGAGTTCCGCATCGACCTCGCGCAGCCTGCTCAGGATCTCATCGTTGAAGGCCGCATCGCTTCCGGCCTGCTTCTTGCTCACAAACAGCGCGGGGATGCCGTGCCGGCGCGCCCGCTCAAGCGCATAGGCCTTTGACGCGTTGGAGAGGACCAGCACGATCTTCCCGTCGATCGTCCCGGCCTCCACGGCGTCGATAATCGCCTGCAGGTTGGTGCCGCCGCCGGAGCAGAGCACCGCAATCCTCGTGCTCACCGCAGAACCAGCCTTTCGCCGTCCTCGCCGGTCTTGACCACGCAGCCGATGCGGTAGGCCTGCTCGCCGCTCGCCTCAAGGGACGCGATGAGCGCGTCCGCCTCCTGCGCGCTGACCGCGAAGACCATGCCGATGCCCATGTTGAAGGTGTTGTAGATCTGCCTGTCGGAAAGGCCGCCCAGCTTCTGCAGCTCGGTGAACACCGGCAGCACGGGCCAGGCGCCCAGCTCGATCTCCGCCGTCAGGCCCTCCGGCAGGATGCGCGGGATATTCTCGATGAAGCCGCCGCCGGTGATGTGCGCGATGCCGTGCACGTTTACCGCCTTGCAGGCCGCCAGCGCGCTCTTGACGTAGATCTTCGTCGGCGTGAGCAGCGTCTCGCCCCAGCTCCTGCCGCCCAGCGCCTCGACCGGCGCGTTCAGGTCGCGGCCCTCGGTCAGCACGAGCCTGCGCACGAGCGAATAGCCGTTGGAATGGACGCCGCTGGAGGCGATGCCCACCAGCACGTCGCCCTCTGCAACCGCCGCGCCGGAGATGGACTTCTCCCGGTCGACGATGCCGACGGTGAAGCCCGCCAGGTCATACTCGCCCGCCGGATAGAAATCCGGCATCTCGGCGGTCTCGCCGCCGATGAGCGCGCAGCCTGCCTGGCGGCAGCCCTCCGCGACGCCCGCGACGATTTGCTCGACCTTCACGGGATCGAGATAGCCGGTCGCCACATAGTCGAGGAACAGCAGCGGCTTGGCGCCCTGGCAGACGACGTCGTTGACGCACATCGCCACGCAGTCGATGCCGACGGTGTCGTGCTTGTCCAGCAGGAAGGCCAGCTTGAGCTTCGTGCCCACGCCGTCCGTGCCCGCGACGAGCACGGGCTTCTCCAGCCCCTCGTTTTCGATCGAATAGAAGCCGCCGAAGGAGCCGAGGCCGCCGAGCACATTCTCATTGAATGTCGTCGCGACGTGCTGCTTCATCCGGCGCACGGCCTCATAGCCGCGCTCAACATCCACACCTGCGTCCTTGTAAGTGATCATCGTGAAACCTCCATCTGTGTTATTCTTAATTCAACGCGGTCAGCGCGCTGCTTCTCATTCCTGCGCGATCATTTCCCCCGTCTGGGGGTCGATAGGATAGCGGCCGTCGAAGCAGCCCGTGCAGAACTGGCAGCCGGAGCCCGCGACCGTGCGCAGCAGACCGTCGAGTGAGAGGAATTTGAGGCTGTCAGCG
>SFFC01000139.1 GCA_004556985.1 Clostridiales bacterium
CAGCAGCCCGTCGCCCGCGCCCGGCGCGAACGCATCCGCGTAGCCCTCGCAGATCTCGCGAATCCTGCGGATATAGCCGCGCTGCGTGTTTTTTCGCCCCTCGATGGGCTCGTCCGGAAAGATGCTCTCGTCAAAGGCGGCGAAGTTCTCCCGCTCGAGGATCTGCAATCCCTCATTCTGGTAGAGCCGGCTCATCACGGCGCGCTTCAGGCACACGCAGGGCTCGTGGATCGGCTCGCCGACATAGCCGGTATCCCGGCACAGCGGGCAGCGGCAGATCGGTTGGAGATAGTCCTCCGGCAGTCCGCAGGCGGCGAGCGCCGTGCGCAGCTGCGCGTTGAGCCTGTCCATCTCCCCGCGCATGGACTGCGAGATATCCTGCGCCTTTCCCGGGCTGGCAAACGCGCGCTTCATGCCGGAAAAGAGCAGGCTCTGCCGCCGCTCGAGCAGTGCGGCGATCACGGGGCTTTTCCCGGCAGCCTCCTCGCGGCGCGCCTTCTCCTCGCGCATGTTCTGCGCGCGCAGCGTCTCCAGCTCGGAGAGCGCCTCGCGCGTCACGTTCGCCCGACTGATCATCCGTCATCCTCCTCGTCCAGATCGACCACGGCCGCGCTGTAGGTCGCGCGCCGCTCCTCCGGCGTGTAGCGGGAGAGCTGATCCTGCGGAGGCGCTCCATACGCTGTGCGCGCGCCGCCCCGCACATGGGATTCATGCTCCTCGCGCGCCCCGGCCGTCGTCGAGATGCCCTTGCGCTTCCATTCGCTGAGGATCTTATCAGCGGCCATCATCGGCGCGCCGCTGCCGCGCGCATACTCCGCCGCCAGCAGCACGAGCTCCATGCTCATGCCCATCTCACCCAGCCAGCGCATCATCAGGTCGCGATCCGGCTGGTTGGCGCGCTTCTCGAGCCCTGCCGCGCGGTAGATGCCGCGCAGCTGCTCGTTGAGCGCGCGGATGCGCATGCGCGCCGCCTGCACCTGCTCGGCCGTCGTAAAGCCCTGCTCGCGCCAGGCGGTCAGCTTCGCCTCCACATCCTCGAGGCTCCCGCCTTGGCTGCGGGCATGCACCTCGCGCACGGCCTGCCGGATCATGTCCTCGCCATAGTGCATCGCGCGCCAGCTGTCGATGCGCTGCAGGTCCTCCTGCGTCGGCGTGACGCCCGTTCGGCCCATGCCCGCGAGCACCTCGCGCGCAAAGTCGCGCTCCGCGTGCTCCTTCGCCATGCCGCCGGAGAGCGTCTGCGCCTCGTGCCGCCCGAGCTGATGCTGGCGCAGCAGGATGCCGTCGAGATACGCCATCGTCGGCGTGCCCTTGGTCGTCTCGCGGCAGGCCTCCTGCACGGCCTCCGCCGTGAAGCCCCACTCGTCGACCCATTTCTTGTACATTTCCTTCTCGTCCTCGCTGGGCGCGTGGCGCTGGCCCAGGCGCGCAAGCAGCCTGCGCAGCTCCTTCTCCCGCGCGGAATCGAGAATCAGCATCTTCTCCGCATCCTCGACCGTGCGCACGCCGCTCTGCGCCCATTCGCGCGCCGTCCGGCTGGCGATGGAGATGGAGACGCGGCCCGTCCGGCTCCTTTGCCGCTCGTTTTCAAGCAGCATGAGCACAACCTCCTCCGGCAGCTCGAGCACGTCGATCCAGTCAAAGATCGCCTCGTAGTCGGCGGCGGAAAGCGTCTGTCCGTCGAGCTTGCGGCGGATTTCGTCGGTGAATTCCCGGTGGTAGAGCTTCTCGCCCGGGTTCTCCGCCCGCGCCAGCGTGATCTGTTTGAGGTTATAATAGGTGTAGCGCACGGGATTGTCGCCCGTGCGGCGCACGAGGCCCTCGCGCTCCCAATAGCGGAAGGCGCGCTCGACCTCCTCCTCCGGCATGTCCAGATCCTTGCCCATCGAGGCGAGGCTCATGCGCTCGGTGCTGTGGTAGCAGAGCATCAGCCCGTAGAGATACACCTTGACAAAATTCCCCGGCGCGCGGAGCATGTATTCCGTGATGAACATGTTCTCCACCGGTGTGGAATCAAACAGCGCGGCGCCGTCGTCAAACGCGCAAAACGCCATGCGGCCTCCCCCTTTCCCGCGGCGCAGCGCCGCACAGATATCTGTATTGTATCACAGCCGGGCGGCGGTTGCAATCGGCGAAAGCGTTGACAGGGCGGCGCGCAGGCCTTAAAATAAGGAGGATCCCATTCTGACTCAAGGGGAAAGCGATGAACAAAGCAAGCGTTTTCAAGGCCGCCGCCGGCATCGTCGGCGCGTTTTTGCTGGGCTGCGCAGCGGCGCTCCTTCTTTCCTGGTTCGACAGCCGGGAGGCTGAGATCACGCCGATTTCCGGCGGGCAGACGATCGATTTTTCGGCCTACGGCTTCACGCTGACCGTCCCCGACGGCTTCAGCCTCAACGACTACACAACCAACAACCGCGCCGAGGGCGGAAACGCCGTCTTCGCCGGCTGCGCCTACGAGGGCGGGCAAGAGCTCTACATCTTCTGCTATGACAACGAGGCGGGCGACAGCGTCGCCGGCTACGGCGAGCAGGAGCTGGTCAGCTACTACATGGAATCCGGCGCGAGCGACGTGCGCCTGCGCACGCTGGGCGGGCGGCGCTTTGTCTGCTACCGCGTCCGCGTCGAATCGGGCAGCGAGACACAGACCTGGGACACCTACGAGACCTGGGACAGCGCCCATCAGATCACCTTTGAAACGCGGATGGAGCCCGGCGACGTGCTGCCCATCCTCGCGACGATTTCCTTCACCGACTAGCCGGTCATCGAGGCGTTTCGCCCGGAAAGAGGAGAAGACAACATGGCTTTCGCGCATCTTCATCTGCACACCGAATACAGCCTGCTCGACGGCGCCAACCGCATCGGTCCGCTGCTGGATCGCGTGAAGGAGCTGGGCATGGACGCCTGCGCCATCACCGACCACGGCGCGATGTACGGCGTCGTCGATTTTTACACCGAGGCAAAAAAGCGCGGCATCCATCCCGTCATCGGCTGCGAGGTCTACACCTGCGAAAACATGGACGACCGCAGCGCCTCAAGCGGCATGCGCGCGACGAACCACCTCATCCTGCTGTGCGAAACGCAGGAGGGCTATCAGAACCTCATGCACCTGGTCAGCGAGAGCTGGACGCGCGGCTTTTACTACCGCCCGCGCGTGGACATGGCCTGCCTCAGGGCGCATGCCAAGGGCCTGATCGCCTCCAGCGCCTGCCTCTCGGGCAAGCTCGACCGCCTGCTGCTCGACGGCAACTTCGAGAGCGCCTGCGCCCACGCGCGCGAGATGGAGGCGCTCTTTGGCAAGGGCAACTACTTCATCGAGATCATGAATCATGGCCTTGAGGATGAGCGCCGCGTCCTCCCCCTGCTCGTTCGCGTGAGCGAGGAGACCGGCATCCCCCTGCTGGCGACCAACGACTGCCACTACCTGCGCCGCGAGGACGCGCACGCGCAGGAGGTGCTCATGTGCATCCAGACGGGCAAGACGCTCGACGACGCCAACCGCATGCGCATGGAGAGCGAGGAGCTCTATGTCAAGAGCGAGCAGGAAATGCTTTCGCTCTTCCCGCAGTGGCCCGAGGCCGTCGCGCGCACGGAAGAAATCGCCAGGCGCTGCCATGTCGACTTCGTCTTCGGCGAGACGAAGCTGCCCTGCTTCCCGACGCCGCCGGGCGAAACGAGCGAGCAGATGCTGCGGCGTCTGTGCGAGGAGGGTCTCGCCGAGCGCTATCAGCCCGTGACGCAGGAGGCGCGCGACCGGCTCGAATACGAGATCGGTGTCATCGCGAAGATGGGCTACATCGACTACTTCCTGATCGTCTGGGACTTCATCAACTACGCCCGCAGCCAGAATATCGTCGTCGGCCCGGGCCGCGGCTCCGGCGCAGGCTCCATCGTCGCCTACTGCCTGCATATCACGCAGCTCGATCCGCTCAAGTACAGCCTGCTCTTCGAGCGCTTCCTCAACCCGGAGCGCGTGTCGATGCCCGATATCGATGTCGACTTCTGCTACGAGCGCCGCCAGGAGGTCATCGACTACGTCGCCCGCCGCTATGGCGCGGACCACGTCAGTCAGATCATCACATTCGGAACGATGTCCGCGCGCGCCGTCGTGCGCGACGTCGGCCGCGTGCTGGGCTACTCTTACGCCGAGGTCGACGCGATCTCCAAATCGATCCCCTTTGAGCTCAACATGACGCTCGAGCGCGCGCTGACGATCTCCCCGGAGCTCAAAAAGAACTACGCTGAGAACGAGCGCGTGCGCACGCTGATCGACACGAGCCGCGCGCTCGAGGGCCTGCCGCGCCACGCCTCGACCCACGCCGCCGGCGTGCTGATCACGGACAAGCCCGTCACGGAGTACGTCCCCCTTCAGCGCAACGACGACGTCATCACCACCCAGTTCCCGATGGGCACCATCGAAAAGCTCGGCCTGCTCAAGATGGACTT
>SFFC01000140.1 GCA_004556985.1 Clostridiales bacterium
CTTGTTGATGAAGTTGTTCATGGGAAGCATCCTCCTTTTTGATGTCGGATCAACATGATTAGAAGCGATCCATAAACGCGAAGCGAATGTGGGGTCAAGGGGCGAAGTCCCTTGGCAGGTTTGGGCGGCAGCCCAACGTACTCCTCAATGGCGAAGCCATTGTGAAAAGCAGTCAGGGAGCGAAGCGTTACCTGACGGTGTATTTTATGAAAACCCGGATTGGGAAGTGGGTGCGGGCACTGCCCGCCAGCCCGCTTAGCGCAGGTCGATGGGGTCGATGTTGTCCATGTCGTCGAATTCCTGATTCTCGCCGCACATGCCCCAGATGAAGGTGTAGTTGCTCGTGCCCACGCCGGTGTGGATCGACCAGGACGGGGAGATCACGGCCTGCTCGTTGTGCATGACCAGGTGGCGCGTCTCGGTCGGCTCGCCCATCATGTGGAAGACGATGTTGTTGTCCTTGAGGTCGAAGTAGAAGTAGACCTCCATGCGGCGCTCGTGCGTGTGGCAGGGCATGGAATTCCAGTTGCTGCCCGGGGCGAGCTGCGTCATGCCCATGCACAGCTGGCAGCTCTGCATGACCGCCGGATGGATGTACTGGTTGATGACGCGCTTGTTGCAGGTCTCCACGGAGCCGAGCGGGCGCTTGTTGGCCTTGTCGATGTCGATCTTGACGGTCGGGTAGGTCTTGTGCGCCGGGCAGGTGTTGATGTAGAACTTCGCCGGGTTCTGAGGGTCTTCGCGCCGATGTTGATGACGCCCATCTCGCGGCGCTGCAGGAACGTGTCGGAGGCCAGCTCCTTGCAGCCGGTCAGCTCGACGCTCGTCTTCACGGGCATGACGCCGCCCGCGATGATGCGGTCAAAGTGCGAATAGGTGAGCAGCGCCTCGTCCGGGGCGAACACCGTCTCGATGAGGTACTCGCTGCGAAGGCGGTCTGTGGTATAGTGCTTGGCGTCCGCGGACGCAGAAGGCTGGCGAACGGTCAGTTGCATGGGAAAAACCTCCTCTTATCGTGTACATGTCAAAGGGTGGCAGACCCAGTATAACACATCTTCATCGAAAAAACCATAGATGCGCGCAAAAACGGTCGATACAGACACAGAAAAATCGGTCAGGTTTGACAAGACATCTGACGATGCATGCAGGCCCTGAAAACGGGAAAGCCTATCGGAAACAAAGCGCGAAGGGAGGCAGTGCCCATGTGCGACGACGCGATTGTGCTCTGCGGGCGGCTCTCGCGCGACCTTGACGTGCTGCGCGCGCGGCTGGGCGCGCCGGGAAACGCGGATGTGCTGATCCGCCGGTTCCGCTCGGGCGCGTTTGAATCCGCCGTCGTGGCCATCGACGGCATGGTCAATGTGACGACGGTCGACGAGAATATCCTCAAGCCCTGCATGGATCTGCCCGAAAGTGCCGGGGCGGATGTGCCCGGGGCGGAGCGCGTCGCCTTTCTGATGGCGCATGCCGTCTCCGTGCTGCCGGTGAAGCTGGAAACGCGCATCGATTCGCTGCTCACGGATGTGCTCAGCGGGCAGACGGCGCTGCTGTGCGAGGGCTGCGCCGAGGCTGCCATCATGGATACGCGCGGGTTTGACAAGCGCAGCGTCGGCAGGCCGGAGGCGGAAAAGGTCGTCCTCGGGCCGCACGAGAGCTTCACGGAGTCCATCCGCACGAACATCACGCTGCTGCGGCGCATCGTGCAGCGCGAGGAGCTGACGACGGAGTTCGTGCAGGCGGGCGGCAAGATGAAGACGCGCTGCGCGCTGCTCTACCTGCGCGGCACGGCGGACGAAGCGATGATCTCGCGCATCCGGGGGCGGCTGGAGCGCTGCGACTACGACTTCGCGCTGACCAGCGGCGAGGTCGAGCAGCTCATCGAGGAGCACCCGATGGCGCTGATTCCCCAATGCGTGCGCACGGAGCGGCCGGACAGGGCCGCCTCGTTCCTGGCAGAGGGGCAGGTCGTCGTGCTGACGGAGGGCTCCCCCGCCGCGCTGGGCGCGCCCTCGACGATCTACCATCAGATGCACACGCCGGACGACAGCTCCATGCGCTGGCAGTACGGCACGTTTCTGCGCATCGTGCGGCTGCTGGGCGTGATGATCCATCTGTTCCTGCCGGGGATGTATCTGGCTGTCCTGCGGTTTCATCAGGAGCTGCTCTCGCCCATGCTGCTGACCAGCGTGTATGAGACGAGCTCGCGCGTGCCGACGCCGGCATACCTGGAAGCGCTGCTGATGACGCTGGCGTTTGACCTGATCAGCGAAGCGGGGCTGCGCGCGCCGGGCGAGATGGGCAACGCGCTGGGCATCGTCTCGGGCCTGATCCTCGGGCAGAGCGCCGTCAGCGCGGACATCGTCAGCCCGCTGCTGCTGATCGTCGTGGCGGCCAGCGGCCTGGGCGGCTTCTGCGTGCCCAATTACGCGCTCTCCGTCGGGCTCAAGATCGTGCAGCTGATCCTGCTGACGGCAGGGGCCGCGGGCGGGCTCTACCTCATGGCGATCGTCACGCTTTCGCTGCTGTGCGCCGCCTGCGCGATGAACTCGATCGGCTCGCCGCTGACCGCGCCGCTCACGCCGCACAGGCGGCATTCGCCCGATTTCCTGCTGCGCCTGCCGCTCAGGTTTCAGAAAGCGAGGGCTTTTTTTGCCAGACATGAAGACCCATGACGATGTGCTCGCGCGCCGGGTGCGCGCCTCCCTGCGCGCGCGCGCCTGCGCCGCCGCCGCCGCGACCGGCGCGATGGTCTTCGCCGTCGGCGCAGGGCTGCTCATGCCGCTCGCGCTCAACGCCGCCTGGCTCGCGGCGCTGCCCGGCGCGGCGCTCTCCCTGCTCTTCGCCTCGCGCGCGCCCCGCGCGCTTTGCGCACGGGCCCGCCCGGCGCAGGAGGGCCGCCCGGCGGGGCGGATTCTCGCCGCGCTGCTCGCGCTGACGCTGCTGGGCGGCTGCGTGCTGCTGCTCGCGGCGCTCGCCTCGCTGGCGCAGCAGTCGCTGCTGCCGCAGGCGCAGACGTCCTTTGCGATGGTCTGCTCGCTGCTGGGGGCGCTTGTGTGCGCGCTCAGCGGCGGCGCGGGGGTCTGCCGCCTCGCCTTTGCGCTGCGCTTTGCGCTGCCGCTGCTGCTGCTCGCGCTGACGGCGGGGCCGGCCGTCACGCAGCAGGGCGCCGGGCTCTTCCCGCTGCTGGGCATGGGCCCGGGGCCGCTGCTTTTGGCGTCGCTTTGCGGGCTGTGCGCCGCCGCGCCCGCGCTGATGCTCCTGCTGCCCCCGCCGGAGCTGACACGCGAGCAGCTGGCGGCCTGCCCGCCGCCGCGCGCGGGCTTCTTCGCGGGGCGCGTCGCGTGCGGCGCGCTGCTGGGCGCGGCGATGCTGCTGGCGCTGTCGCTGTGCGCCTCCTATGAGACCCTGCGGGGGCTGAGCGTCTGGGGCGCGCGGATGCGCCTGACCTGCGCCGCCGCGCCGGGCGGCGGGCTGTCGCGCACGGCGCTCGTGCTCGTGCAGACGGCGGCGCTGCTCGTGGGCGCGGCCGCGCTTTTAAACGCCGGCGCGCAGGCGCTTTCTCTTGCGCTGCCCGCGCTGCGGGGGCGGCATGCTGCGCTCGCCGTCAGCTTCGCCCTCTGCGCGCTCGCGCTCTGGGGGCTGGCATGCCTGGGCCTGCGGCCGCTGTTCGCCGCCGCGCCGTTTCTGATCGTTCCGGCGGCTATCGCCGCGCTGGGGGTGGGGAAAGCATAAAAGCATCCGCGTTTCGATTGGGCTTCGCCCTCCGAAACGCGAGAAAATACGTTGATGTCCCATGAAGAAACGATTTGGGGCTTTGCCCCAAACCCTACAAGGGATTTCATCCCTTGACCCTTCTTCGCTTCGCGCGGAAATCCGGGGATTGGAGGATCATGCACCCATGAAAAAAACGACCCTTTTCCTCATCCTTCTGCTCCTGCCGCTGCTGCTTGGCGGCTGCTCCGGCGGGCAGGAGATCGAGAGCTGTCTGTTCGTGATCGCGATGGCGGTCGACCCGGCGCAGGACGGCAACCTGACCGTGACGGTCAAGGCGCTCTCCGGCTCGCAGGACGCTTCGACCGGCGGCGCGCAAAGCGAGGAGGACGCGGGCGGCGAGGAAAAGACGCCATCCTCCGGGCAGAGCGAGGACGCCGAGCAGACCGAGCCGGGCTATATCGTGCTGACCGCGACGGCGCCCAGCTGCCTGCGCGCGCTCAACCTGCTCAGCGCGACGACCCCGCGCACGGTCAACCTCTCCCAGCTCCAGGAGATCGTGCTGAGCGAGACCCTCGCCAGGACGGAAGCGACGCTCTCCATCCTCAAGGAGATTCACGCGATGTACAGGGCCAACGGCGAGGCCATCGTCGTCGTCACGCCGGACGACGCGGGCGACTTCATCCGCCGCCAGCACGCGCTGCTGGGCGTGCGCCTGTCCAAATACCTCAAGGTGCTCTTTGAGAACTTCTCCCGCATCGACACGATCCCGCCAGGCGCGCAGCTCTCCGCCGTCATCGCCGCGATGGAATCCGGCGTCTGCGACGCGGCGGCCGTCTATGCCGCCGGGAACGACTTTTCCGCCACACTCGTCCTCCCCGGCGCGGAGGAGACGGACCGCCTGCCCGGCCATCTGCCGCGCACCTCGCCCGCGCAGAACGAATACCTCGGCAGCGCGCTCTTTTCCGGCCCCAGGATGACCGGCACGCTCACCGGCAGCGAAACGTCGCTGCTCTGCCTGCTGATGGGTCGCGCACATTCGCGCACCACCGTCGTGGGCGGCGCGCAGTACCGCGTCAACATCGCCTCCCGCGCCCGGCGCACCATCGCGCAGGACGGCACGCTCTGCGCCCGCGTGCGCATCAGCCTGTCGCTCGAAGCAGGCGGGGAGGCGCTGACGCAGGCGGCGCTCGCCGCGGACATCGAGCAGCGCGCCGTCAATCTCATGCAGAAGCTGCAAGCGCT
>SFFC01000141.1 GCA_004556985.1 Clostridiales bacterium
GGGGTCGGATGTCATGGAAACGACCGACCACAGCGTCCACGCGCAGGGCGGGGTGACGTTTGAGCATGTTGTCAAGGACGGCACCCGCATCACGATGGATGTCTCTGCGCAGCAGGAGGGGACGATCGCCCTGCCGCTCTTCGGCTTTGACGGCTACGCCGCGGAGCTGAACGGCGAGCGCCTTGAGACCGGGCTGGGGGAGAACAACCGCCTGACCGTGACGATCCCGGAGGGCAGCAGCGGCACGCTGCGCGTCCGGTTTGCGGGCAAGGCGATCTGGCGCGTGGGCGACGCCATCTCGGCGCTGACGGCGCTGGCGCTGCTCGTCTCGGCCGCGCGCGGGCATGAAGCAAAGAAAAGCAGAAAAAAGGGAGCGTGAATTCTGTTCATCCGACGGTGAAAAAGTGCTCACGACTGCCGAAAACCGCTTGACATCGCCGAACCTGCGTGATAAGATAGGTTCACATATCCAGCGATGAAGAGGAAGAATCCGCGTGGAAGCGCCAAGCGAGGGAGCGGCGGTGGAAGGCTCCTGCGGGAAGCGCGGTGCTGTCGCCTCGGAGCTGCGGGCTGAAACGCGCTTTTGCGCGCGGGTAGGTCCGCCGGATTCCCACCGCTATCGGGGAGAGGGCATGCAAAAGCGCGTGCCCGGTGAGCGTGCGCAGGCACGGAATTTAGGTGGTACCGCGAAACAGCCTTTCGCCCTAAAGCAGGGGGAGGGGCTGTTTTTTAAGGCCGCCGGAACCCACAGCGTTTCGTTCAAAGGAGAAGAAAAAAGATGAAACTCAACGGAGCTGCGATCCTGATCGAGTGCCTCATCGAGCAGGGCGTGGGCACGGTCTTCGGCTTTCCCGGAGGCGCCGTGCTGCCCATCTACGACGAGCTGTACAAGCGCCAGGACAGAATCCATCATGTGCTGACCGCGCATGAGCAGCATGCCGGCCACGCCGCGGACGGCTACGCCCGCGCCAGCGGCAGAACCGGCGTGTGCATCGCCACGAGCGGCCCCGGCGCGACCAACCTGGTCACGCCGATCGCGACCGCCTACATGGACTCCTCGCCGGTCGTTTTCATCACCGGCAACGTGCCCCAGAGCCTGATGGGCACGGACTCCTTCCAGGAGGCGGACATCTCCGGCATGACGATGCCGGTCACCAAGCACAACTACCTCGTCACCAGCGTCGAGCGCCTGGCGGATACGCTGCGCGAGGCGTTCTACATCGCGGCGAGCGGCCGCCCCGGCCCCGTGCTCATCGACATCCCCAAGGATGTGCAGATCGCGGAGACGGAGTACGAGCCCGTCAGCGGCGACGCGCTGATCCCCAAGCTGTCGATGAAGCATCCGATGGCGCAGCTGCGCCCCGAGGGCGAGGCGCTGGAGCGCTACAAGACCAAGGCGGAGCCGCGGCTTGAGCGCGCGGCGCAGCTGATCGCCGAGGCGCACAGGCCGCTGATCTACTGCGGCGGCGGCGTCATCCTCTCCGGCGCGGAGAAGGAGCTGCTCGCGCTGGCGGAGCGCGTCGACGCGCCGATCGCCTCCACGCTGATGGGCCTGGGCGCCGTGCCGGCGAGCAACCCGCGCATGCTGGGCATGCTGGGCATGCACGGTACGCACGCGGCGAACATCGCGATGCAGTGCTGCGACCTGCTCGTCGCCGTGGGCGTCCGCTTCTCTGACCGCGCGCTGGGCAAGGCGGCGGCCTTTGCGCCCAATGCGAAGGTGCTGCACATCGACATCGACCGCGCGGAGATCAACAAGAACGTCTCCACGACGCTGCATATCACGGGCGACGCCCGCGTCGTGCTCGAGCTGCTGCTGACCCGCGTCGCGCAGAAGCATCACACGCAGTGGATGCAGCAGGCGCGCAGCATGATCGAGGAATACCTGAGCGACGAGCTCTTTGAGCCGCGCAAGATCCTGGGCGCGATGGCCAAGACCGCGCCGGAGATGACGGTCGCCACGGACGTGGGCCAGCATCAGATGTGGACGGCGCAGCACTTCCCCTTCCTGCGTCCGCGCCAGCTGATCTCCAGCGGCGGCCTGGGCACGATGGGCTTCGGCCTGGGTGCGGCGATGGGCGCGGCGGCGAGCGACCCGCAGGGCCGGCCGGTCGCGCTGGTCACGGGCGACGGCTCCTTCCGCATGAACCTGACCGAGCTTTCGACCATCGCCTATTACGGCATCCCGGTGATTATCGTCATCTTCAACAACGGCACGCTGGGCATGGTTCGCCAGTGGCAGACGCTCTTCTTCGGCCACCGCTACAGCCAGACGACGCTCGACCGCGGGCCGGACTTCATGAAGCTGGCCGAGGCCTATGGGCTGGAGGGCACGCGCGTGGAGACGATGGAGGCGTTCTCGCAGGCGTTCGAGCGGGCATACCGGGCGGGCAGGCCCTGCCTCATCGAGTGCATGCTCGACATCGACGAGATGGTCGCGCCGATGGTTGCCCCCGGCTCCCCGATCGACTCGTTCTGCCTGAACTGACGGAGGTGCGGCATGTTTATCAATCCAGATCAACTCAGGCGCTATACCGTCGGCGTCCTCGTGGACAACGAGCCGGGCGTGCTCTCGCGCGTCTCCGGCCTCTTCTCCCGCAGAGGCTTCAACATCGAGAGCCTCGCCGTCGGGCCGACGCAGGACCGCGAGATCTCGCGCATCACGATCGTCGTCCTGGGCGACGACGCGCACATCGAGCAGCTCGTCCAGCAGCTCTACAAGCTGATCTGCGTGCAGAAGGTGCAGGTCATGCAGAGCCGCAACGCCGTCGAGCGCCAGCTGCTGCTGGTGAAGGTCAAGGCGGGCGTGGCCGAGCGCGAGGGGCTCATGCGCCTGGTCGACATCTTCAAGGCGAAGGTGCTCGACGTCACCAAGTCCTCGATGATCCTGCAGATCACCGGCGACAACGACAAGGTCGCCGCGATCCTCAACTTGCTGGAGGATTACGGCATCACCGAGCTCGTGCGCACGGGCGTGGTCGCGCTCGAACGCGGCGATGGCGTGATGAATTCCGACATCTTTGACTGACCACCCCGGCAGGAAGCGACACACCATGCTTTGACCGGGCACTCCCGATCAGATAGAGAACACCCGGCGTCCAAGGACGCAGAGATGAATGTAGGAGGAATAGACCCATGGCACAGATGTTTTACGCGCAGGACTGCAACCTCGAATACCTGAATGGCAAGAAGATCGCCATCGTCGGCTACGGTTCGCAGGGCCATGCGCACGCGCTCAACCTCAAGGACTCCGGCTGCGACGTCGTGGTCGCGCTTTACGAGGGCAGCAAGAGCTGGGCGAAGGCGGAGGCCGCCGGCCTGACCGTCATGACCACCGCCGACGCCGCCAAGGTCGCCGACATGATCATGATCCTCATCAACGACGAGAAGCAGGCCGCGATGTATGAGAAGGATATCGCGCCGTACCTGCGCCCGGGCATGATCCTCGCCTTCGCGCACGGCTTCAACATCCACTTCGGCTGCATCAAGCCCCCGAAGGACGTCGACGTCGTCATGATCGCCCCGAAGGGCCCGGGCCACACCGTCCGCAGCCAGTACCTCGAGGGCAAGGGTGTTCCGGATCTCATCGCCGTCTACCAGGATGCCTCCGGCAAGGCGCAGGACTATGCGCTGGCCTACGCGGCGGGCATCGGCGGCGCGCGCGCCGGCATCCTCAAGACCACCTTCCGCGAGGAGACCGAGACCGACCTGTTCGGCGAGCAGTGCGTCCTCTGCGGCGGCGTGACCGCCCTGATGAAGGCCGGCTTTGACACGCTGGTCGAGGCGGGCTACCAGCCGGAGAACGCCTACTTCGAGTGCATCCACGAGATGAAGCTTGCGCTACTCCATCTCCAACACCGCCGAGTACGGCGATTACGAGATCGGCAAGCGCCTGATCACCGACGAGACCAAGAAGGAAATGAAGAAAGTTCTGGGCGAGATTCAGGACGGCACCTTCGCCCGCAACTGGCTGCTGGAGAACCAGAGCGGCTGCGTCCACTTCCTGGCCAAGCGCCGCATCGAGGCGGGCAGCCAGCTCGAGGAAGTCGGCAAGGACCTGCGCAGCAAGATGAGCTGGGGCACGAAAGTGGAGGAACTGTAAGATGGCTGTTTCCGATCGCGTCAAAACCGGCCCTGAGAAGGCGCCGCATCGTTCCCTCTGGAAGGCCCTCGGCCTGACCGACGAGGAGCTCAAGTGCCCGCTCATCGGCGTCGTCTCCGCGCAGAGTGAGTGCGTCCCGGGCCATAACCATTTGAAGAACATCGCGCAGGCGGTCAAGGACGGCATCCGCCTGGCCGGTGGCGTGCCGGTCGAGTTCCCGGCGATTGGCGTCTGCGACGGCATCGCGATGGGCCATATCGGCATGAAGTATTCCCTCGCCTCCCGCGAGCTGATTGCGGACAGCTGCGAGTCCATGGCGCTGGCGCACGGCTTTGACGGCATGGTCTTCATCCCCAACTGCGACAAGATCGTCCCCGGCATGCTGATGGCGGCGCGCCGCCTGAACCTCCCGGCGATGGTCATCTCCGGCGGCCCGATGCTGCCCGGCAAGCTGCCCGGACAGAAGCGCGACCTCGACCTCAACTCCGTGTTCGAGGCGGTCGGCGCCTACAAGGCCGGCAAGATCGACGACGAGGGGCTCAACGCCGTGGAGTCCTCCGCCTGCCCGGGCTGCGGCTCCTGCTCCGGCATGTTCACCGCGAACTCGATGAACTGCATCACCGAGGTCATCGGCATGGCGCTGCCGGGCAACGGCACGATCGCCGCCGTCGACGCCGCGCGCATCCGCCTGGCGAAGAAGACCGGCATGCGCATCGTGAAGATGGTCGAGGAGGGCCTCACGCCGGACAAGATCATGACCGAGGCGGCCTTCCATAACGCGCTCTGCCTGGATATGGCGCTGGGCTGCTCCACCAACACCGTGCTGCACCTGCCGGCCATCGCGCACGAGGCGGGCGTCGACTTCAACCTCGACTGGGTCAACGAGACGAGCGCGAAGGTGCCCAACCTCTGCCACCTCGCCCCGGCCGGCGAGCATCATGTCATCGACCTCAACCTTGCGGGCGGCGTCATGGGCGTGCTTTCCGAGCTCAAGGGCCGCGGCCTGCTCGACGAGAGCGCGATGACCGTCTCCGGCCTCACGCTCGGCGAGGAGATCGCCCAGGCGAAGAACAGCAACCCGGAGGTCATCCGCCCGTTCGACAAGCCGTATTCCCCGACTGGCGGCCTCATGATCCTGCGCGGCAACCTCGCGCCGGACGGCGGCGTCGTCAAACGCAGCGCGGTGGCGGCGGAGATGCTCGTCCACGAGGGCCCGGCCCGCGTCTTCAACAGCGAGGACGAGGCGATTGCGGCCATCTATGCCAGCCAGATCAAGCCGGGCGACATCGTCGTCATCCGCTATGAGGGCCCGAAGGGCGGCCCGGGCATGCGCGAGATGCTCAGCCCGACCAGCGCCATCTGCGGCATGGGCCTGGACAAGGAGGTCGCGCTCATCACCGACGGCCGCTTCTCCGGCGCGACGCGCGGCGCGGCCATCGGCCACGTCTCGCCCGAGGCCGCTTCCGGCGGCATGATCGGCCTGGTCGAGGAGGGCGACATCATCTCCATCGACATCCCGAACGGCAGGCTCGAGCTCAAGGTGGACGAGGCGACGCTCGCCAAGCGCCGCGAGGCTTGGGTCTGCCCGCCGCCGAACGTCACCAAGGGCTACCTCGCGCGCTACGCGAAGCTGGTCTCCAGCGCGAACAAGGGCGCGATTGTCGAGTAAGGAAGCCGCCTTCTCTACAAAAAAAGATCAACCGCGGAGTCGGGCGACTGGCTCCGCGGTTTTTGCATGCATTTTGTCCACTATGTCTTGAATGGTACGGCATATTCTGTTACAATCAGACCAAAGGATCCGCATGCAGCATGCGGAGAAGGAGGAAAGGAATATGAAGAAAGCGATTCTGGCGCTGCTCGTGCTCGCGCTGGCGCTGCCGGCCCTGGGCGGGGCGGAGGCGGCCTTCACGCCGGGCACCTACACGTCTACCGTCCGAGCGCACAACGGCGAGATGACCGTGGAGGTTACGCTGGACGAGACGGCGATCACCGACGTGAAGGTGACGCAGCATGTGGAGACCTTCGGCATCGGCTACGGCGTGAGCACCGCGCCGATTGAGACGCTGCCGGGCGCGATCGTCAGCAGCCAGTCCCTGGCGGTGGACGCCGTGACCGGCGCGACCATCACCAGCGCGGCGATCAAGCAGGCAGTTGCGGCCTGCGTGACCGAGGCGGGCGGCGACGCGGAGGCGCTCAAGGCGGCCCCCGTGGAGAAGCCCGAGGCGGCGGACGAGACCTATGACGTCGACGTGGTCGTCGTCGGCGCGGGCGCGGCGGGCCTTTCCGCGGCGCAGACGGCGCTGGAGGCCGGCGCGAACGTTCTGCTGATCGAAAAGGCGGGCGTGACGGGCGGCTCCACCGCGCGCAGCGGCGGCAAGATCCTCGGCGCGGGCACGCCCTGGCAGGAGGCGCAGGGCTTCACCGACACGCCCGAGATGATGTACGACTACCTCAAGAGCTTTGACCGCGACGGCATCATGGACGAGGCGCTCGTGCGCACCTTCTGCGAGGCCTCGGCGGAGAACATCCAGTGGCTGGTCGACCGCGGCGTGCAGATGCAGGACGTGGAGCCGATCCACAGCTCGCTGACGCCGTGGCGCGTGCACAACGTGCAGGGCGGCGGCGGCCAGACCAGCGGCCACGGCGGCCAGTTCACCGTGCCGCTGACCAACCTGTATGAGCAGGGCGGCGGCAAGGTCATCTTCAACTGCCGCGCCAACGAGCTGATCACCGACGAGAGCGGCGCCGTCGTGGGCGTCAAGGCAGAGAAGGCCGACGGCAGCGCCGTGACCGTGAACGCGAAGGCGGTTATCCTGGCGACGGGAGGCTATGCGCACAACGAGGAGATGCTCGCCAAGTACAACGACTTCCTGCCCACGAACGTCTACTCCGGCGTGCCGATGGGCAACGTCGGCGACGGCCTGACGATGGCCGTGGCCGTGGGCGCGAAGAACTTCGACGCGCCGGGCCTGCAGCTGGTGTATGTGAGCTATGACTGTTACTGCGGCATCAACGAGGAATCCGGCCTGATCGTCTCCGAGGACGGCGAGCGCGTCGTCAACGAATGGTCGTATCAGTCCCACGTGGCGCAGGCGCTCGCGGATGCGGATAGCACCTGGGGCTTCTACATCACGGCCGTGAAGGACGGCGTCTGCGTGGAGCCGTATCCGATGCTCCAGTGGGGCGTGACGATGGAGAAGGTGCCGCATGCGGCGACCGCCGAGGAGCTGGCGGCGCTTATCGGCGTCGACGCGCAGGCGCTCAGCGCGACGGTTGCGCGCTACAACGAGCTCTGCGCCAAGGGCGAAGACGAGGACTTCGGCAAGCCCGCGGAGTACATGATTCCCGTGGAGGGCGACATGCTCTATGCCTTCCGCATGAC
Source organism: Clostridiales bacterium (assembly GCA_004556985.1). Taxonomy (GTDB): domain Bacteria; phylum Bacillota; class Clostridia; order Christensenellales; family Aristaeellaceae; genus Ventricola. Next base: position 7,485 of record SFFC01000141.1, read on the forward strand.
GCCGGGCAGCTCCGTGACCTTCGGCGGCTTGCAGATCGACACGGACGCGCATGTGCTCGACGTGAACGACGCGCCGATCCCGGGCCTCTACGCGGCGGGCGAGGTCGCCTTTACCGGCCTGTTTGACGCGGAATACCCGTGCTGCGGCATGGCGATCGGCTCCGCGGTCTACTACGGCCGCGTGGCGGCCGCGAATGCGGTGGCTGGCAGGTAAAACCCGGAATGCTGCTGCGTCCGGCGCTCAGGCGCCGGACGCGCTTTTATCACCGGAAAAGAGACGGAGGAAAAGACAATGGTTTCCTATATGATCATCCGCCAGGAGGCGCCCGATTGGGCCGCTGTGCCCGCCGTGACGCTCAGCCATCAGCCCTGGCTGGCGCCCTGCGCGGTTGCGGCAAGGGCGCAGGCCTGCTACGACGGGGAGCGCCTGTTTGTGCGCTTGGAGGCGGAGGAGACGCCCATCCGCGCGACGCTGACGGAGCCGCTTGCGCAGGTTTGCAACGAC
>SFFC01000142.1 GCA_004556985.1 Clostridiales bacterium
CGCCCGGGAGAGTAGGACGTTGCCGGATTCCAAAGAAAAAGCTCAGCCTTATGGCTGGGCTTTTTCTTTGCCCTCCGGGATTTTTCTCCCGGGCCGTCTCCGGGTGTGTGCAACATTGTACTTGGCTAGGTTTTTCCCCATGCGCGCCCTGTGGGACCGGAGCCTGCCGCCGCCAGTGGCGGAAACAGGCAGGCGGAGCGTCGGGAATCGCAGGGAGCGGCCGGAGGGCGCGACTATGCGAGTTCCCCGGGGGAAGAGAGCGCGATGGGAAATGTCCGGGAGAGTAGGACGTTGCCGGATTCCAAAAAAGAAATCAGCCCCACAAATGTGGGGTTGATTTCTTTTTGGGCCAGGCAATGCTTCCAGCTCCCGGGTCGTCTCCGGGTGAGTGCAACATTGTACTTGGTTAGGTTTTTCCCCATGCTCGCCCTGTGAGACCGGAGCCTGCCGCCGCCGGTGGCGGAAACAGGCAGGCGGAGCGTCGGGAATCGCAGGGAGCGGCCGGAGGGCGCGAGCATGCGAGTTCCCCGGGGGAAGAGAGCGCGATGGGAAACGCCTGCGGGGAACCTCACCCGGTCCTGCGGGGCGCAACAAATCAGAAAGCGAAGCCGGCAAATAAATGCGTTATATTGACAACCGCCTGTGATCATTTTACAATAAAACAAACCGCAAAAGGAGGAATCTTCCATGAGAAAAACCCTTTCCCTGATCCTGGTGCTTGCGATGCTCCTGTCCGTAGCCCTGCCGGTGCTGGGTTCGGCGGAAGGAGCTGTGGCGGATGGTGTGTATACCACGACCTGCCACGGCTTTTACGGCGACTTTGAACTGTCCATGACCATCGAGCAGGGCGCCATCGCTGCGTTCGATTACAGCGGCAATGTCGAGACCCCGGAGCTGGGCGGCGCGGCGCTCGAGATGATGAGCGAGGCGATGATCGCCGCGAATACCTCCGGCGTGGATTCCGTCTCCGGTGCGACGGTTACCTCTGCGGTCTTCCGCTCCGCTGTGAACACGATGCTCAGGGAGATCGGCGCGCCCGACTCCATGATGGCTGCCCCGGCGAAGGATGAACCTGCGGCCGAGACCCTCGAGACCGATGTGCTCGTCGTTGGCGCGGGCGCTGCGGGTCTGGCGGCGGCCTCCGGCGCAGCGGAAAGCGGCGCCAGGGTCATCCTTCTGGAGAAGCAGGATATCATCGGCGGCTCCTTCGTGACCTCCGCCGGCATCGTCTATGCGGCGATGGACGAGAGCGACGTCGATACGATGGTGGCCTATTACATGGACCGCGCGAACGGCAACGCCAGCGAGGAGCTCCTGCGGTTCTACGCGGAGAATTCCATGGATACCATCGCCTGGCTCGAGGGCCTCGGTGTGCAGTGGTTCATGACCGTCCCGGCGGGCACCGCTGCGGAGCCGCGCGCGCATTTTGCCATGGACGAGAATGGCCGCTGGATGTCCGGCGCGGTCATGAGCAGCAAGATCCTCGCGCATCTGGAGGAGTTGGGCGTCGAGGTGCTCACGGGCACGCCGGCAACGGAGCTGCTGACCGATGAAACCGGCGCTGTCGTCGGCGCGACGGCCGTCTGCGACAATGTCACCTACACGATCAACGCGGGCGCGGTCATCCTCGCGACCGGCGGCTACGACGCCTCCTCTGAGATGAAGGCGCTCTACGCCCCGACGGCCGTGACGGACTTCCCGCTCTCCTCCAAGGGCAACACCGGCGACGGCATCAACATGGGCATCGCCGTGGGCGCCGCGACCGAGTTCAAGGGCGGCATGATCGGCTTTGACTTCGTGGATGGTTCGCTGCCTGAGAGCGGCTACAACGCCGTCGCCATGTACTGCAACAGCTATGTGCAGCCGGACGGCACATTTGTCAGCGATGTGATTGACTACCCGATCACCTATCAGGCGATCAAGGATCTCGGTGTGGAGCATTTCTACGGCCTCTACGATGCGGCCGGCGAGCAGACGGTGGCTGCAGCGATGGCGCGCGGCTTCGCCTGGAAGGGCGAGACCGTCGAGGAGCTCGCCGCTGCGACCGGCATGGATGCCGAAAAGCTGGCGGACGCGATTGAGCAGGGCACGGGTCTGGAGAGCGCGCCGTACTTTGCCGTCATGGTCAAGCCCTGCACGATCGGCTCGATGGGCGGCCTCGTGATCGACACCGACGCGCAGGTGCTGAGCACGGACGGCACGCCGATTGCCGGCCTGTACGCCTCCGGCGAGGTAGCCAACGGCGCGTTCTACGACAAGGAATACCCGGCTTCCGGCAGCTCTAACAGCATCAGCATGACGTATGGCCTGGAGGCCGGCCGCAACGCGGCTGCGTATGCGGGGAAGTAAACCGAGCAATTCTCTTGCAGGAGCATCTTTGGATGCTCCTGTTTTTTTGAGCTATAGGAAAATGCGTCAAAACATCGTGAGGCGAGCACTGAGAGACATCACATGATGGAGCAGTTCGAAAGTGGGAGCGGATACGTCTCGCTTTTCCCGGGGAAGCTGACCTGTCCGTGCAGCGGGGATTATGCCCGGGGGAGGAGAGCGCCTGCATGGCCGGGCGGCGGACAACCCGGCAGCAAAAGGATTTGCACAGCAACCAAAAGGTGGTATACTGAAGGAAAGGAATGGTGCGCTGCGCAGAGGATGCGGCAGACTGAGTCGAGAGGGACTGCGGAAGGGCGATAGAGAGAATGCGCCGGGCACACAGGACACGAGGGAGGCATCGATGTTCAGAAGGAAGCTGTCGTTTGACTACAACCCCGCAGAGCAAAGGCCCGTGATCCGATGCAGCATCTGCACAGGCGAGCAGGCGGCAGGCTTTCAGGATCTGCGCACGGACGAATTCCGGGAGTTCATGCTGATCCGGAGCGGGCGGGACGCACAGGAGTTTGCAAGGGCCTGCGGCGTCGAGCGGGTGGAAAAAATCTATTGAGGAAGATTTTGCATTTACATGTCACGCGCGCAACGGTATAATTGACCTGTCGGGAAACCGACAGAATGGATGAAGAAAAGCGCGCCGCAATACGGAGGCTCCGCCCAAAAAACAGGCGGATGCTTGCGAGCTGCCCGTGAAACGCTTGCAAATGATATAAAAGAAATGGAGCATGAACATGAAAAGAGTTGTCCTTTTGCTGCTGTCTGTGCTGCTGCTGACGGCGTCAGCCGGCCTGGGCCAGGAGGCGGAGGAGATCACGGCGCTGTGCACGTTCCGCGGCAGCGACGAATCCCGGCTCAAATGCATGACGGATGGAAAATACACCTCCACCTGGTCGTCCCCAGGCGGACGCAGCGCGACGCTGCGCATCGCGTCCGAAACGCCCATCGGGAGCGTCTATATCCAGTTCTACGACACGTCCTATGCGTTTGACGTGCAGGTGAAGGACGAGCAGGGAACGTGGCAGAAGGCCGCCGGCTGCGACACGGACTTCTTGACCGGCTATGCCGTGCTGAGCGAGCCGGCAAGCGAGGTGCGCATCGTGCCGCAGGGGACTTGGGGGCGGCTGATCATCGCCGAGATCCACGTCTTTGGCGAGGGTGATGCGCCTGGCTGGGTGCAGCGGTGGGAGCCGCCACTTGAAAAGGCGGATCTGCTCGTTCTCTCCGGTCATCCGGATGACGAGCTGCTCTTCATGGGCGGTACGATTCCCTACTATGCCGGGGAGAGGCAGATGGACGTGCAGGTAGCCTATCTCGTTCCCGCGACGCCCTATCGCAAGCTGGAGCTGCTCGACGGCCTTTGGCTGTGCGGCGTGCGGCATTATCCCGACCTGGGGCCGTTCGGCGATCAGTACAGCCTCAGCCTCAGCGGGCTCTACGGCAAGAGCGGCTGGAGCCGGGACAAGGTGCAGCGCTATGTCGTCGGGCTCTACCGGCGCTACCGGCCGGAGGTGGTCGTGACGCACGACGTGAACGGCGAATACGGGCATGCTGTTCACCGGGCGGCGGCCGATGCCGCGCAGACCTGCATCGCGCTCGCGGCGGATCCGGCGGTTCAGGACAGCCGGCTGGCGGAGACGGAGCCCTGGCAGATTCAAAAGCTCTACCTGCATCTGTATGACGAGGGGACGCTGCGCATGGACTGGCGAGAGCCACTGGCGGCCTTTGACGGCAGGACGGCTTTGGAGATGGCCGAGGCGGCGTTTGCCTGCCATATCTCCCAGCAGGAGACCGAATACAGGGTCGAGGACTTCGGTCCGTATGACAACGCGGTGTTCGGCCTGGCGTTCTCCGCCGTCGGCGGGGACGAG
>SFFC01000025.1 GCA_004556985.1 Clostridiales bacterium
ACGGCGGCTACTGGATCATCCGCTGCCGGAAGGCGGCAGGAGCGGAGACGAGGGGATAACACACAAATGGGAAAGAAGACTTTACCGAGGGAGGGAAGGATCCGCAGAGTATCAGTGCTGTTCTTGAGCGCTGCCATGTATGCGCTTTTGTATGCGTTCTGCTCCCAGATCGACGAGAGCGGAGTCAGCTGTACAGATGAGGTGCTGAAGCGGTTCTGCGCGGCGTTTCCGGTGGCGGTGCTGACGCTGCTGCTGCTGTTTTACGCCGTGCTGCCCAGGCTGACGTTTGAAAAGGACGCCGGGGAGCGCAGACCGTTTTGTACCGCGGGGGCAATGCTGCTTATCTTTTGCAGCTATGTGCCGATGTTCCTGATCGAATATCCGGGGTCGTTCGTCTATGACACACAGGCGCAGGCGGCGCAGGTCGCCTCAGGCGTTTACAACGCGGCACATCCACTGCTGCATACGCTGATGCTCCGGGCGTGCCTGTCCCTGTACGGCGTGCTGCAGTCCTTTGAGCTGTGTGCTGCGGTGTACAGCCTGTCTCAGATGCTGCTGCTCTCCGCCTGCTTTGCGCTGCTGTGCGCATCCCTGTCGCGCATGTGCTCGAGGCGGGCTGCGCGCATCGCCGCGGCATTTTTCTGCCTCTACCCTGCGCACATGGCCTTTGCGTGCAATTATACCAAGGACGTGCTGTTCGCCGGGTTCTTCGCGCTGTTTCTTGCCTACAGTTTGGAGCTGTCCCGAATGGGCAGACTGGGAAGCTTCCATACGGCGGTGCATGGGGTCAGCGGCGTTCTGGCCTGTCTGATGCGCAACAACATGGTGTATGCGATGGCAGCCTATGCCGTGCTGCTCGCTGTTTGCCGGCGGAAAAACCGGAGGCTGGCGCGGCGCGCGGCGCTTTGCACCGTGTTGGGGGTCGCGCTCAGCTCGGCGCTCGTCTGCGCGCTTGATGCGCAAAGGGGCAGCATGGCGGAGCTGCTTTCCGTTCCGGCTCAGCAGCTTGGGCGCGCTCGGATGATGGCGGCTGAACGCCTGAGCGACGAGGAGCTTGAGGCGATGGATTCACTGGTGACCGGCGATGCCTATGCATATTACACGCCATCGATTTCAGATCCCGTGAAGAACAAGCTCAGAATGGATGTCATCAGCGGGGACTGGAGCGGAGCGATCCGGCTCTGGGTCTCTGTGGGGAGGAAATGCCCGGACATCTATCGGGACGCTTTTCTGAATCTGGCGCTTCCCACGCTGTATCCATACAGCCATTATGCCGTGCCTGCGGCGTATATCGAAATCGGCATGCCCCGGGAGGCCCTGACCTCCTTTTACAGCCAGAAGCCGATGGTTCAGCCATCGCGCTTTGCGGGTGCGCGGGCCTGGCTGGAGGAGAACCTCTACAATACGGGAGCTGACAGCGTACCTGTGGTGAGATATCTGTTTAATACAGGCTTCATGTATTGGGTGATGCTGCTGTTTTGGCTGCATGAGGTCTTCTGCGGCGGCAGGAGCAACGGGCTGACGCTGACGCTTGTGCTGCTGCTGTGGATCCCCTATCTGTTTGGCCCCGTCATGCAGGGGCGGTATCTGTATCCCTTTATCTGCGCGCTGCCGCTTTTTGTGCTGCGGCCGCGCGGCGAATTGAGTGACAAATGATTGACGATATGAGGAGGACGCAATGGACGGGCAGAGATTTGACAAGGCATATTTTGACGCGGGCATTCCCCGCGTGGGCACGAACTGCGAGAAGTGGGACGGCATGGCGGCGCGCTGCGGCGACCCGGAGATGATCCCCATGTGGGTGGCCGACATGGACTTTCCCTCCCCGCCGGCGATTGCGCAGGCGCTTGCGCGCGTGGCGGCGCAGGGCACCTGGGGCTACACGATCTCCGGCGAGGCGGACGCGAAAGCGCTTTGCGCCTACTGGGCGCGCAGGCATGGCGTGACGATTGCGCCGGAGGCGGTGACGATGGGCCCGTGCGTGGTGACGGGGCTTAAGCTCTGCGTGCGCGCGCTGACGAAGCCGGGCGACGGTGTGCTGATCACGACGCCGGTCTATGGCCCATTCTATGCCGCCATCCGCAGCAACGGACGCGCCGTCGTGGAGAGCCCGCTTGAGCAGGGGGAGGACGGCGTATGGCGCATGAACCTCAAGGACATGGAGGCAAAGCTCGCCTCCGGGGAGGCGAAGGCCGTCATGCTCTGCTCGCCGCATAATCCCTGCGGCCGCGCCTGGACGAGGGAGGAGCTTGAAGGCGCGGCAAGGCTCTGCGAGGCCTATGGCGCGCCGCTGGTCGTCGATGAGATCCATGCGGACTTCGTGCTCCCGCCCCGCGAGCATGTGAGCATTCTGAGCGTTGCGAAGGACGCGGTCATGCTCTGTGCGGCGAGCAAGACCTTCAATGTCGCGGGCCTTCAGCAGAGCGCCTATGTCTGCCGCAATGAGGCGATCCGCAAGGCCATCCGGGACGAGATGAATGCGGCGGGCGTGGTCAGCGGCAACGCCTTCGCGCTGGCGGCGACGCGCGCGGCCTATACGGACTGCGACGCCTGGCTCGACGGGCTCCTGGACTATCTCGCCGGCAACCGCGACGCGGTCGCGGAATTCGCCAAGGCGCGCATGCCGAAGGTGCGCGTGACGCCGCTGGAGGCGACGTATCTGATGTGGCTCGACTGTCGGGCGCTGGGGCTTGAGCAGGAGGAGCTGCTCTCCCGCCTGAGCGCGGCGCATGTGTGCGTGACGGACGGCCTCTTCTTCGGCGAGGGCGGCCGCGGGTTTATCCGCCTGAACATCGGCTGCCCGCGCGCGCAGCTCGAGCGGGCGCTTGAGCAGATGGCAGCGGTGCTGATCTGAGGCGCCTTCAACAATCGGAGGATGGATTTCATCAGCGCGAAGCGAAGAAGCGAGTCCGAGGGACAATGTCCCTCGGGCAGGTTTGGGCGGCCGCCCAACGTATCCCATAAGATCAGGAAAAAGCAGTTTCAGAGCAGACCGCGCAGCGGTCTACGATTGAAACGGGTTTGATGCGCAAAACATGAATTCAGACGTAGAACCATATGAAAGGAGAATTTTTCTATGGAATTCAAGGCAAATGCAAGGCTCGACGCGGCGCTGGAGGCGCTGCAGGAGGACATGATCGAGACCCTTAGGCGCTGGATCCGCGTGCCGAGCGTGCGCGCGGAGAAGTGCGCGCCAAACGCGCCCTTCGGCGCGCAGGTGCGCCGCGCGCTGGATACCGCGATGGCGGACATCGAGCGCCTGGGCATGAAGCCGCGCGACGTGGACGGCTACTGCTGCGACGCGGAGATCGGCGAGGGCGAGGAGACCATCGCCGTCCTGGCGCATCTGGACGTCGTGCCGGAGGGCGACGGCTGGGCGCACGATCCCTACGGCGCGGAGATCGTCGATGGGCGGCTCATCGGCCGCGGCACGAGCGACGACAAGGGCCCCGGCGTCGCGGCGCTGTTCGCGATGAAGGCGATCCTCGACGCGGGCATCCCGCTGCGCCGCCGCTGCCGCCTGATCCTCGGCTGCGACGAGGAATGCGGCATGCAGGACCTCGAATACTACGAGCAAAAGATCGGCCTGCCGGAGAAGGGCTTCTCGCCCGACGCCAACTTCCCGCTGATCAACACGGAGAAGGGCATTCTGGCGATGACGCTGCATGCGCCGATGACGGATGCGCGGCTGCTCTCCCTCGCCTCCGGCACGCGCTGCAACGTCGTGCCTGGCATGGCGACGGCGCTGCTCTCGGGCGACTGGCGCGAGGCGGCGGCCGAGGCCTTTGACGTCGAGGATGAGGACTGCGCGATCGAGACGGCGCTGGAGAATGGCAACACCCGCGTGACGGTCACCGGCGTGCCGGCCCACGCCTCCACGCCTGAAAAGGGCAAAAACGCCGCGAAGATGCTGCTGGCCGTGCTCAAAAGGCTCGGCATCGGCGGCGCGCCGGTCGCGCTGCTTGTCGAGGCGGCGGGCGAGGGCGACGCGGGCGAGGGCTTGGGCATCGCGGGTAGCGACGCCGTCTCCGGCCCGCTGACGATCAACCTGGGCCTGCTCTGTGCGAAGGACGGGCAGCTCGACGTGACGTTTGACTGCCGTTATCCGGTCTTCTTTGACGACAAAACGATCTGCGAGACGGTCAAAAAGCGGCTCGCCCCGGCGGGCTTTGCGATGGACCCGACCAGCGCGAGCCATCCGCATCATGTGCCGGAGAGCTCCGAACTGGTGCAAAAGCTCATGGCCGTCTACAACGGCATCATGGGCGTAGAGGAGAAACCCTTCGCCATCGGCGGGGGCACCTATGCCCGCCACCTCAAGGAGGGCGTGGCGTTTGGCATGCTCTTCCCGGGCGACCTGGAGCTGGAGCATCAGGCCAACGAGAGCATCGACCTGAAGACGTATATCCGGGCGGCGCGCATCTACGCCTATGCGATTGCGGCGCTGTGCGGCGAGGAGAATTGAGAACACAGGAGACGGGCGCGGGACGCCGGGAGGGTTTTTCCATGACGCATGACGAGGTACTGGAGAGAATCAAAAAGGAACGGCTGATCGCGATTCTCCGCGGCGTGCCGATGGAGCGGCTCGACGGCGTGGTCGGCGCGCTCGTGCGCGGCGGCGTGCGCATTCTCGAATTCACGTTCGACCATCAGGAGCCGGACTGCGTGGAGGCCAATGCGGCAAAGATTCGCCGCGCCGTGCAGCAGTTCGGCGACCGGGTGCTCGTGGGCTGCGGCACGGCGCTCACGGTGCAGGAGGTCGAGGCGGCCTGCGACGCGGGCGCCTGCCTGGTGATCTCCCCGAACGTCGACATGGCGGTCATTCGCCGCACGCGCCAGCTCGACATGGTCTCCATGCCCGGCGCGCTGACGCCGACGGAGATCACCGCTGCCTGGCAGATGGGCGCGGATATCGTCAAGCTCTTCCCGGCGGGGGAGCTTGGCGTCGGTTATATCAAGGCCGTGCGCGGGCCGCTTGCGCATATCCCGATGAGCGCGGTCGGCGGCGTGAAGCCGGAAAACGTCGGCGAATTCCTGAATGCCGGCGTCTGCGGATTCGGCGTGGGCGGGCAGCTCGTGCTGGGCAAGGCTGTCAAAAGCGGCGACGACGCGGCGATTGAGGCGCGCGCGAAGGAATTCACGCAGGCCATCGCACAGTGGGAGGCGGAGCAGGCATGAAGGGCATACTTGTGATTGATTGCGGCACGACCAACCTGCGCGTGACGCTGCTTGACGAGGACAGACATGTGCTCAGCACGGCGAGCGCGGCGGGCGGCGTCCGCCATACCGCCATCGACGGCAACAACGACCGGCTCAGGGCGGCGCTGCGGGACTGTATAGGCCAGGCGCTCTCCAAGGGCGGCCTCACGCCGAAGGACGTCCTGCGCTGCATCGCCTACGGCATGATCACCAGCAACATGGGCCTTTTGGAGATTCCGCACCTGTGCGCGCCGGCGTCGGTAAAGGACCTGCGCGCCGGGATTCAGGAGCGCGTCTTTGAGGATATCGCGCCCTTCCCGATCGCCTTCATCCCGGGTGTTCGCAACTTTGGCGGGGACGTGACGCATGAAAACTTCTCCGAGATGGACATGATGCGCGGCGAGGAGACGGAGGCTGTCGGCCTGCATGCGCTGCTGCATCCGCAGGGCCCGGCGGTCTTCATCCTGCCCGGCTCGCACAACAAGTTCGTCTCGATGGGCGAGGGCGGGGAGATTCTCGGCTGCATGACCTCGATCTCCGGCGAGCTGCTCGACGCGATCACGCATGACACGATCCTCGCCGACGCCGTTGGGCATGACTTTGTGAGCGCGCAGGCGTATAGAAGCGAAATGGCCTGCGAGGGCGCGTGGGAATGCGCGCGCAGCGGCCTGGGGCGCGCCGCCTTCGCGGGAAGGATTCTCGCGACGCTGGGCGGCGAGCGCCGCGCCGCCGTGCAGTCCTACCTGCTGGGCGCCGTGCTGGCGCAGGACGTGCAGGCCCTGCAGGCCTTCCTGCCCACCAGGGCGCGCCCGGTGGAGACCGGCAGCGCGATTCTTTCCTTCCCCTCGGCGCTGGGTATCGCGCCAGACCTTTCCGAGCCGGAGGACGACATCCTGCCGGCCATCTACGTCGCGGGCAAGGCGCCCGTGCAGCAGGCGATGATCGACGTGCTCGAGGCGCTGGGGCTGGAGGGCGCGCAGGCCGTCGAGCCTTCGATTTCCGCCTGGATGGGGCTGGAGGGTGCGCTGAAAATCGCGCTGTGAGCGTGGGACGGATTTCTTAAAGCTGGATCACGAAGAAAGCGCCTGCCGGGCCATTCCCGGCAGGCGTTTTTTCGTGATCAATGCGTGGGTTACAGATGCCAGATCTCCTCGTTGTATTGCGCAATCGTCCGGTCGGAGGAGAAATAGCCCGACTTGGCGATGTTGACCAGCATCATCTGCGCCCACGCGCGGCGATTCTCGTAGCGCGCAAAGAGCGCGTCCTTCGTCCTCGTGTAGTCCTCAAGGTCGAGCAGCGCCATGAAGTAGTCCTTCGTCGTGATCTCATGGTGCAGCCGCGTGAGGCTCTCCCTGTCGCCGGCGGCGAGCATCTCGTCGCTGACGATGAAATCGACGAGCCGCGCGACGGCGGGGTTCTTCATCAGCGCCTTCGGGTCGTAGGCGTTTTGGGCATAGAGGCGGATGACCTCGTCGGAATGGCGGCCAAAGACGGCGATATTCTCCTCGCCGACGAGGTCGCGGATTTCGACGTTCGCGCCGTCGAGCGTGCCCAGCGTCACCGCGCCGTTGGCCATGAACTTCATGTTGCCGGTGCCGCTGGCCTCCTTGGAGGCGAGGCTGATCTGCTCGGAGACGTCGCAGGCGGGAATGACCTTCTCCGCGAGCGTCACGTTGTAGTTTTCCAGCATCACGATATTCAGATGCGGGCGGACGGCGGGATCCTCGCGCGCAATCTGGGACAGGCAGAGGATCAGGTGGATGATGTCCTTGGCGATGGTGTAGGCAGGCGCGGCCTTGGCGCCGAAGATCATCGTGATTGGGCGGGCGGGCACGCGCCCGGCGCGGATGTCGAGGATCTTTCCGATGGCGTAGAGCGCGTTCATCTGCTGGCGCTTGTATTCGTGAAGGCGCTTGACCTGCACATCGTAGATCGACTCGGGGTCGATGGCGACGCCCTGAAGAGACGCTATCGCCGCGGCAAACGCCTCCTTGTTCTCCCGCTTGATGGAAAGCAGCCGGTCAAGCACCTGCGCGTCCTCGCGGTAGGCGAGCAGGGCCTCAAGGCCGGTGAAATCTCTTTCAAAGCCCGGGCCGATCGTCTCGCGCAGGAGGGCGGTCAACGGCTGGTTGCAGTGCAGCAGCCAGCGGCGCAGCGTGATGCCGTTTGTCTTGTTGTTGAATTTTGCCGGATAGAGGTCGTAAAACGGCTTCAGCTCCGTCTTTTTGAGGATTTCGGTGTGCAGCGCGGCGACGCCGTTGACGCTGAAGCCGAAGTGGATGTCGATGTGCGCCATGTGGACGACGTCGTGCTCGTCGATGATCTGCACGGCGGGATCGTCCGTGCGCGCGCGCACGCGGCGGTCGAGCTCGCCGATGATGGGGACGACGGGCGCGGCGGCCTGCTTGAGGAAGCGCATCGGCCACTTTTCCAGCGCCTCGGCGAGGATGGTGTGGTTCGTGTAGGCACAGGTTCTCTCGACCTCGGCGACGGCCTCGTCCATCGTCAGCCCGTACTGCTGCGTCAGCAGGCGGATGAGCTCAGGGATGATCATCGTGGGATGCGTGTCGTTGATCTGCACGACGGCGTGCTCGTGCAGCGATTTGGGGGAGAAGCTGCGCTCCGTCAGCTCATGCAGGATGAGCTGCGCGGTGCAGGAGACCATGAAATACTGCTGATAGACGCGCAGCAGGCGGCCGTCCCCGTCGCTGTCATCCGGGTAGAGGAAGAGCGTCAGGTTGTGCTCGATGTCCGTCTTGTCAAAGGCGATGCCGTCCCGGATGATGCCCTCGTCGACCGTGTCGAGGTCAAACAGGTGCAGCGTGTTGCGTCCGCCATTCGCGCCGGGGATGTCGATGTCGTACATCGTCGAGAGCACGGTCTTTTCGCCCAGCCGGACGGGGAAATGCACGTCCGTGCGCCGCAGCCAGCTCTGCCCGCCGCGCCAGGCGTCCGGAAGCTCCTGCTGCTTGTTGGCCTCAAAGCGCTGGCGGAACAGGCCGTCGTGGTAGCAAAGGCCCGCGCCGTCGCCGCAAAGGCCCAGCGCCGCGATGGAGTCGAGGAAGCAGGCGGCCAGGCGGCCCAGGCCGCCGTTGCCCAGCGAGGGCTCGCGCTCCTCCTCCTCGATGCTCGCCAGGTCAAGGCCGTGGCGCGCGAGCGTCGCCTTCGCCTCCTCAAACAGCCCCAGGCTGATCAGGTTGCACGAGAGCAGCTTGCCGATCAGAAATTCCGCCGAGACATAGTAGAGCTTTTTGTCGCCCGAGAGCCTCGGGCGGTCGCCCATTTTTTGAAGCGTCAGCTGCATCAGCGCGTCGTAGACCTCGGCGCTTTGGGCCGTCTCCAGCGTCTTGCCGAAGAGGTCGCGAAGCAGCGCATTCAGTTCCTGTTCCATGTTCTCATCCTTTCCCAATGGTTCTCTCCGGGGCCTCGCGCCGGCCAAGGATCAGCGCGCTGGACGCATTGAGCGTCGCGCTTCCCGAGACGAGCGCGGGATGCTCCCAGAGAAAGCTCGAGCGGCCGTCCGCCAGCACGGCCCAGTCGCCGCCGGGCAGGGAGATCCGCGTCTCCTCGCGCCCGGTATGGAAAGCGAGCAGCAGCGCGCCGTAGGCGCTGTCCCCGCCGGTGTTGTCAAGCAGAAAGAGGCCGGTGTCCTCCCGGGGCTGGGAGACGGCGCAGAGGCGGTCGCCCGCCGAGGGACTCTTGTCGCAGAGGGCCGGCAGCTGCTTGCGCAGCGCGATGAGCCCCCTGTAATACTCGCAAAGCGGCGCGTTTTTGGCCGCGCGATGCCAATCGAGCCGGTTGAGCGCCGCGCCGGAGGCATACGTATTCCGTATGCCCCGTTTTGTGCGCGCAAATTCCTCGCCGGAGAGCAAAAACAGATGGCCCTGGCAGCAAAAGAGCATCGCTGCCGCCAGACGGTTGGCGCGAAGCACCTCCGGGCTGCCCCGCTCAAAGACCCGCCGGCTGCAAAGCGCGTAGACCAGCTTGTCAAAGAGCGTCCAGTCGTCGTGCGAGGAGATATAGGTGATCGTCTGCGAGGGGGCGTCCATGGGCAGCCCCTCGCCCGCCCAGCCGCGGATGCAGCGCGCCATCTGCTCCGCGCTGAAGGGGCCGTGGCTGGCAAAGCCAAGGCTTCGGGCGTCATACAGCCCGCCCCGAATGGCGTCGCGCGTGTCGTCGCAGAAGGCGCCCACGCCGGGAAAGAGCAGGCGCATGCTGCCCTTTGAGCAAAGCGGCACGCCCCGGCGCGCGTTCGGTTCCCCGCCGGCCCAGGGCTCGCCGAAGACGAGCTTCTCGCCCTCACCGTAGCGGGCGTCCAGCTCGCGGCGGATGCGGTTCATCAGGGGCACGTCGAGCAGACCCATCAGGTCGAAGCGGAAGCCGTCTATGTGGTATTCCTCCGCCCAGTAGAGCACGGAGTCGAGGATATAGCGCGCCGTCATGGCGCGTTCCGAGGCGATCTCGCTGCCGCAGCCCGAGCCGTTGCCCGCGCTGCCGTCCGCCCGGCGGCGGTAATGCGCCCACGGGGCCGTCGCAAAGAGGCAGGAATCGAGCGTGTAGGTGTGGTTGTAGACGACGTCCATGATGACGCGCAGGCCGTTTTGATGCAGCGAGAGGATGGCCTCCTTGAGTTCGCGGATGCGCACGTCGCCGTGCGCGGGATCGCTTGCATACGAGCCCTCCGGCACGTTGTAGTTGACCGGATCATAGCCCCAGTTGTAGCCCTCCGGCGAGCCGCCCTCGTCGACGGAGCCGAAGTCGAACACGGGCATCAGCTCGACATGCGTGACGCCCAGACGTCTGAGGTGGGCAAGACAGGTGGGATGCACGCCGTCGCCGTCAAGCGTCGTCTCCGCTTCGCACAGGGCGCGGTATTTGCCCCTGTTTGGCGCGGAAACGCCCGAGGCGGGATCGGAGGAGAAATCCTTGATGTGGATCTCGTAGATGATGTCCTCGCTCCCGCGCGCGGGGGCGCTGTCCTGCGCCCAGCCGGGCGGATCGGTCCGCCGCAGGTCGATGACCATGCTGCGCGCGCCGTTGAGCCCGCAGGCGCGCGCATAGGGGTCGGCCGCCCTGCGCCGCACGCCGTCCACGCTCACCTCATAATCATAATATACCCCGTCGAGCCGCCCGGCAACCGCGCAGCGCCAGATTCCCCGCTCGCCGCGGCTTAGGTCGTGGCAGGCAAAGGCTCTGCCCCCGCTGCCCTGCGCATACAGGCGCAGCGTCACGGCCTGCGCCGTCGGCGCCCAGAGGGCAAAGCGGGTCTCTCCGTCCAGGAGAAACGCGCCCAGCGGCTCCGTAGAATGATATGCCCGCTCGAAGTCCTCGCTGTCAAAGCGGTCGATTTCTTCCCGATTCATGCTGCTCATCCTGATCCTCATCTGTGGTGCATGCCAAATCCCCCGTCTGCCGGAGAATCACCTTTAAGTATACAGCGCCGCCGTCGCAATTTCAACGGAGAAATCGGGCGGTTCAAAAAAAGAAAGGGGCCAAAGCCCCTGAATCATACGGATGCCCCCGCGAGATAGCGGGCGACCTCGCCCGCGATGATCAGCCCCATGACGGGCGGCACAAACGCCGTGCTGCCGGGAATGTCCCGGCGGACCGTGCATTTGCGGACGGTGCCCGGCGGGCAGATGCAGTGCGTCTTGCAGCTGAGCGCGGGATCGTCGTCCGTCCTGATGGGCGGCTCCGTCGAGTAGACGACCTTGAGACGGCGGATGCCGCGCCTGCGCAGCTCGCGGCGCATGACGCGCGCGAGCGGACAGACGCTCGTCTCGTAGATGTCGGCGACGGTCAGGCGGGTCGGGTCGAGCTTGTTGCCCGCGCCCATGGCGCTGATGACTGGCACGCCGAGCGCGTCGGCGCGGCAGATCAGCGTGAGCTTGGCAGTCACCGTGTCGACAGCGTCGATCACGTAATCATACGCCGAGAGGTCGACCTCCTGCGCCGTGTCCGGCATATAGAAGAGCTTGTGCGCGCCGACGCGCGCGTCGGGGTTGATGTCGCGCAGGCGCTCGGCCATGACCTCCGCCTTGTAGCGGCCGACCGTGGAGCGCAGCGCGATGACCTGCCTGTTCAGGTTGGTCAGGCAGATGCGGTCGTCGTCAAACAGGTCGATCGCGCCCAGGCCACTGCGCACGAGGGCCTCCGCCGCATAGCCGCCCACGCCGCCGATGCCGAAGACCGCGACGCGGGCGCGGGGGAGGGCATCGGCCCCTGAACCTCCGGTGTCGGGGTGGCGGCGGCCTCGGCCGCGAGCGACTCAACGACCGTGATCGTGCTGCGGATCATGCCCATCCAGCAGCTGAAGGCGATGGTACCGGGCGCCTCCGGCGTAAAGGCGACGAGGTTGTCGCCCGTCTGCAGCAGACGCGCGGCTTTCCGGCGCGGGCAGGGAGACGGTGACGCCGGAGAGCGCAAGCCCCTGAGCGAGCATGCTCAGTCCCATCACGAAGACAAGCAGCGCTGAAGCCATCCGCAGCAGACCGGCTGCGCTCCTGCGCATGCGCCCGGCGATGAGGCCGACGAGCAGCATCAGCGGCACGGTGCCCAGGCTGAACAGAAGCATCGAGAGCGCGTAGAACTGCATCGCCTGGAGCGGGCCGCAGGGCATGAGGCCGTTCATCAGGCCGAGCGCGAGCGAAGAGGAGCTCTTGCCGGAGAAACGCGCATAAAGCCCCTTGGGCAGGCTGGGCGTCAGCTTCCGCAGCAGGGAGAATTCGCCGAGCAGATTGAACGCCATGACGATCATGAAGACCGCGGCGACGATCTGCACGGCGGCCTTCATCCCGTCGGACAGGCTGAGCACCGTGCCCAGCGCGCCGACGAGGCCGCCCGTCAGCGTATAGGACGCGACGCGGCTCAGATTGTAGAGCAGATTGGCGCGCGCAATTGAGCGGCCGCCTCGTGCGGCGGAGGCGCTCTGCGCCATGCCGATGCCGCCGCACATGGCGACGCAGTGCAGCGACGTCATCACGCCGAGCAGAAACAGCGCGCCATAGCCCATGCCGGCCTTGGCGAGGGGGAACGCATTCAGATAGCGCGAAAGGCCCAGGCCATGCGCCGCGCCATAGAGCGCAAGCGCCGTGAGCAGAAGCAGCAGCGCCCGCAGCGCGGAGCCTATTCGGCCGCCCCCGCGCTCGGGCGCCAGATCATAGTCTGCCTTTTGCAGCGCCTGGCGGATCTCCTCGCGGGAGACGAGCGCCTCGTCCCAGAGGGCGCTGACCGTGCCGCGGCGGTAGCTGACGCGCACCTGCGTCAGGCCAGGCAGCGGCGCGAGGGCCCGCGCGACGGCCTCCTCGCAGTGCATCCCCGTGACATGAAAGACGGTCTCTTTGCTCATTGTGCGCCCTTCCAGTTTTTGAACATCGGCGCGGCGGCGGCGAGGGTCGCCTCGGACACGCTGACGGAGGCGCCGTCCGCCTCATACGCCTCCACGGGCCGCGGGTTGCAGCCGCCGCTCACGCGCCCGACCGCGCTGGGCGCAAAGGCGTTGCCGCAGTTCTGGCAGACGAGGTAACCGTTCATCAGCTCGAAATAGGCGTACGGGGAGCCGGCGCAGACCTGGCAGGTGTTGTAGGCCAGGCGCGGCGTGCCGTCGCCGTCCTTGAGCGCGACAATCTGCATGGCGACGCCGCCGGATTCGCAGTCGAAGAACTGCGGCGTTTCGCTCAGCTGATCGAGCGCGATGGAAAGGCCGCCTGCGGCGGACACTTCGCCTGTCTGCGGCGCTTTGGCCTGGCAGCCGGACAGCGTCACAAGCGCAGCATGGAGCGCGGCGCCCATCAACCAATGCTTGCGGGACATGGAACCAATCTCCGGAGAATGCAGTTTTTCGCGATTCATTATACGGACATTTGCCTATAAAGTCAATGTATTAAATAGGCGTTCAGAAAGGCGCGCGCTGTCTTGAAATTCCTGCGGCCAGGCGGTATAATACAGGAAAAGCTGCTCTGTGCCCGCGGCTGCCTGAAGGGGATCCGCGCTTTGCCGCAGGAACGCCGGGGCTTTGGAAGCACGCAAGCAAGGGGCTGTGACGATGAAGATTTCGACCAAGGGGCGCTATGCGCTGCGGATGCTGCTGGATCTGGCGCAGAATCAGGGCGAGGGCTACGTGACGCTCAAGGACATCGCCGCGCGGCAGGAGATCTCAAAAAAATACCTCGAGCAGATTGTCCCGCTGATGAACGGGCATGAGCTGCTCGTCACCAACCGCGGCCATCAGGGCGGCTACCGCCTCGCGCGACGCCCGGAGGAAACCACCGTCGGGGAAATCCTGCGCGCCGTGGAGGGCAGCCTCAAGCCGGTCGCCTGCATGGAGAACACGCCCAACCGCTGCGCGCGATGCACCTTCTGCATGACGCTGCCGGTGTGGACGGAGCTCGACCGGATCATGGAGAGCTATCTCGATTCGATCACGCTGCAGAATGTCCTCGACGGCGACGTGAGCGCGCGGCATACAGGCATGACAGAACAGGCGCTTTGCTGACGGACGGAGGGGCTTCCTTCTCCCGAAAGGAGAGGGAGGCTCTTTTTTTTCGCCCGAATGCGGGGCCGCGAGACAAAAACAGCGAAAATTGCAGGGAATGGATTGACAGAAGGCCCCGGGATGGGTATATTGACTTAAATCTTATTTAACCGGTAGGAAAATAGGAGCTAAAGGCAGGAAGCGGCATGGTTGTCAAGCGAAGCATCTTCTTTTCCCCGGTGGGGGGAGGCGCGCAGGCTCCACCTCTATCTCCCGGAGGACTGCGGCCGGGACGGGGAGCGCCTGCCCGTGCTCTACATGTTCGACGGGCACAATCTCTTCTTTGACCACGACGCGACGTTCGGCAAGAGCCTGGGTCTCAAGGAATTCCTCGACCGATGGGAAAAGCGCCTGATCGTCGTGGGCATCGAGTGCTCGGCGGAGGACGTCACCCGCGTGCATGAATACTGTCCCTTCGACATCAAAAGCGCCTTCTATGGCGAGATCCGCGGGCGCGGCGAGGCAGACTTCCGCGCGTACAAGGATCAGCTGTATGTCGATCTGGCGCAGCGCGCGGCGGCGCACGGCTGGCTGCTGGTGGCCCTGACGGCGGCGAGCCCGGTGCTTGACAGCTCCTTTGTCGAAAAGGGACGCATTGGCGGCGCGTATTTTGAGGGCCTGGCCTCCGTGCGATGCAGCGAGCTCGGCTACTGGAATTTCTTCGCGCCGATCTTTGATTACGACAACCTGCGCGCCTATGCAGACAGCATCCAGAGCTATGTGGACGATGGGCTGCTGCGCTTCCCGACGGAGCTGTATTATCCCATCCGGCTCAAGCCTGCGGGAAAGAACAGCCTGCCCGCGCTGCGGGAAAACGGCGTCAATCACATCGAGCTGCGCATGTTCGATCTCAATCCCTTTGCGCCGCACGGCGTCGACGAGCGCGATGTCGCGTTTGCGGAGCTGCTGCTGTGCTATCTGGCCTCGACGCCGCGGGAGGATTTCCCCAAGCGCGCGGCGGACCCGGCGGTCGGCTCTCAGGCGACCTCCCTGCCGGCGATCAAGAATCTCGACGCGGTTCGCGCGGGCGAGGTGCCGCTCGATGAGCTGGGCGTCAAGGCGCTCTCCGACACCGTGAAAAAGAAATCCGAACCCATCCCAACCGGGATGACGTTCGGATTTTCAACATCGGCTTTCCGCGCTGATTCTGATGCAAAGCGCAGGAATCACTCCTGCGTCAGCGGCACGCCTGCGCGGCACAGCGGGCAGATTCGGCGCGGCGCGTTGCCGCGCGACAACCCGGCGAGCGGATAGAACGGGAAGCGGAAGTGCGCGCGGCCCTCGGACATGTCCAGAATGGCGGAAATGCCCAAAATGCCCACGTTCAGTGCGCGCAGCAGCTCGACCGTCTCCCGGATGCTCTTTCCCGTCAGCACCACATCCTCCACGATCAGCGCACGCTCCCCGGGCGTGACATCGAACTCGCGGCGGACCGTCATCGTGCCATTGTGCCGAAGCGCATGCAAGCAGCGCGCATTCATCTGCCGCGCGAGCTCATAGGCGAGGATGATGCTGCCCTCGCCGACGCCGACAACCAGATCCGGCGATGTGCCCGCGAGCAGCTCCGCCATCTGCGCGGCGATGCGCTGCGTCTGCTCCGGCCGCTGAAACAGGCGGGGCAGGCTCACCCGTACGCGCGAACAGCTTCCGTCCGCTTCAGGAAAGTGCCCCTCGCGCACGGCGCCGATCTCTCTGAGCTGATCCATCATCCCGTTCATAAGCTTTCCTTTCCCGTGTTCGCGTTATCGCTGCGGCGCGTTTTCCTCCAGCCGGCTTCGCAGCCACTGGCTGGGCGTCTGCCCGTATGTCCGCTTGAACTGCATGCTCAGGTGGCTTGCCGAGGAGAAGCCGAGCTGATCTGCCGCCTGCGCCACCGTGCGCCCCTCGTCGAGCAACAGGTGGCACGCGCATTTGAGCCGCTCCTCCATCATGTACTGGCTGGGCGACTGGTGGAATACCCGCATGAAGAGCTTGTAAAGAAAGCTCGTGCTTACGCCCATCTGCGCACAGATCTCCTCCACGCGCAGGCCGCTGCCCAGATTGGCGCGCATGATGGCGATCGCCTGCGAGCACAGGCGCATATCCTCCCCGCGGGGGAAAACCACCGCGTCGGACGTACTGCGCGCGGCCTGCAGGTTCCACAGGCGGCGCATCATATAGACGGACATGCTCACCAGCAGCTCGTGAATGAGGGCCAGCGTGCCCGCTTCCCCGTGCAGCCTGTCCTTGAGCAGAAGGTTGAACTGCGGGGCAAAATCCGGCAGCGTGCCTGCGCGCAGCAGGCGCTGCGGCGAGGCCCCGAAGACCCCGGTCAGATACGGCGCCAGCAGATAGTCCGGCTGGATGGTAAAGTGAATGTAGTAATAGTGGACAGGCTCCTTGCCCATGCAGTCCGCGCTGTATGTCCTGCCCGGCTCGAGCAGCACCATGTCGCCCGGCTCAATCTCATAGCAGAGCTCGCCGCATGTCAGCCGGACGCGGCCCTGCGTATAGAGCACCCATTCGTAATCCTTCACCGAGAAGGCGGACACGCGCCCGTCGTCCTGCTGAAGAAAGTACCCAAAGCCGTTGATCTCAAAGCGCATGGCTCCGATCAGCGCGGAGATATCGTCCCGGGGCACGTCGATGATAAACCGGTCAAAGCTCCTGTTCATGCGCCCTCCTGTCGTTTTGTGGAGAAACACCATGATTATACTATAAATCCGCACAGCTGTATACGGATTTTTGCTCTTTTCTTCATGATTGATGTATTTCTTTCACAATTTGGCTTCCGTATAATGCAGATACAGGATTTCCTGACTGTCAAGAAGGAGGAAGGACACATGAAGATGAACAGGATGCTCTCCGTGCTGCTTGCGCTGGCGCTTCTGGTGGGCTGCGCCGGGGCCAGCGCACAGCCTGCGCTGCAGGACGGCGTGTTTGCCGGTGCAGCCATGGGCATGGGCGGCGAGCTCGCCGTCGAGGTGACCGTCGAAAACGGCGCGATGACGGCTGTCGAGGTCACTGCGCAAAAGGAGACGCCGGGCATTTCCGATCCGGCGCTTGAGCAGCTTCCCGCTGCGATTCTCGCCGCGCAGTCCACGGATGTGGACGATGTTTCCGGCGCGACGATCACCTCCAAGGCGATCAAGGGCGCCGTGGAGGCGGCGCTGCTGGCCGCGCAGGGCGTGGATGCCGGCGAGGAGGACGCCATCGTCTACCCCGAGAAGGCGGACATTGTTGTGGTGGGCTACGGCTTTGCGGGCATGAACGCTGCGCTCGAGGCCGCGAACCGCGGCGCGCACGTCGTGCTTCTGGAGAAGACGGAGCAGCGCGGCGGTTCCATGCGCCTGGCGGGCGGCACGCTCTCCGGCGCGGGTACGAAGATACAGGCCGAGCAGGGCATCGAGGACAGCCCGGAGCTGTTCTATGAGGAGATCGTCTCCCGCAACGCGGCCATCGGCGGCGAGGCGAACTACCTGCCGGACGTGTCGAAGTACTACTGCGAGCACTCCGGCGAGGCGGTCGACTGGCTCGACTCCCTGGGCTGCGACATGGGCGAGCGCACGGCAGGCCAGCCGTCTCTCTATCAGCCGATGAAGGTGGCGCGCGTGTATTCCACCGGCAAGAGCGCGAGCTATCTGGAAAAGGTCGGCGAGCTGGTGGACGCACAGGTCGCTGCCGGAACCATCGAGACCTATTACAACGCCACGGCTGACTCGCTCGTGCAGCAGGCGGACGGCGCCATCACCGGCGTGGTCTTCACCGGCGCGGACGGCGTGCAGCGCCAAATCGACGCGGGCGCGGTCATCCTCTGCACCGGCGGCTACGGCCACAGCGAGGAGATGCTGAAGAAGTACAACTTTACCAACGTGCTGACCACCGCGCCCGCCTCCAACACCGGCGACGGCCTGCGCATGGCGGTTGAGGCCGGCGCTGCGGTCAAGAACATGGACTACTGCTCCACCTACGCCGGCGGTCTGTACACCTCCGCTTCCGGATTCGTGCGCAGCCAGAACATCCGCATCAAGGACTACCCGTACATGATCTTCGTCAACGCCCAGGGCGAGCGCTTCTGCGACGAGCTGGGCAATGCGGACGGCACCGACTACGACGCCATCACCTCCTGGTGGAAGAAGGGCGACAACATCGTCTACATCGTCTTTGACGAGGCGATGATCGACGCGCTGCGCGCCGAGGACAAGCCGGTCATCAGCGGCGACAAGGATTGGAGCAAGTTCGACAAGGCCGTGCAGGATGCGGAATCCATCTTCGTGGGCGATACGCTCGAGGCTGCCGCCGCTGCGGCGGGCGTGGACGCTGCCGGTCTGGCTGCGACGATCGAGCGCTACAACGGCTTTGCGGCCAGCGGCAAGGATGAGGACTTCGGCCGCACGCGCCTGATGAAGGAATTCACCGGCGGCAAGTACTACATTCTGCGCACCATGCCCTACGTGATGATCACCTCCGGCGGCCCGGTCATGAACGACCGCTGCGAGGTGCTCCGCGAGGACGGCACGCCGATTCCGGGCCTGTATCAGGCCGGCGAGATCGCGGGCAACGCCGCGGTCATCGGCCATACGACGCTGGGCGGTGTGTCCAACACGGACTGCGTTGTATTCGGCAAGCGTGCAGCGGAATGCGCGGTTGAATACGCCCTTTGCAAGTAACGCGTCATTCCCGGTGCGCCGGGAATCGGCCCGCCCATTCGGAAGGGACTGTATCCTGCCCAAAGGACAATGAACAAGGGCTGTCAGGACACGCCTGACAGCCCCTTTCTGTTTGCTTGCAATTCTGTTCACAGAAGGAAAAGATTCCGGACAATCACGACCCGAACAACCGCAGCGCCACGCGCTTTGCGGGCGACGGCTGCCGCGCGCTCCTCAACGTCCGGGAGCACGCTGAGCGCCTTGCCCGGCGGGAATCTGCCGGGCCTGTACGAATCAATCACAAAGGATACAGGCGGCGGAGGCGTTCAAGGGAGGATGGACGCACGCCATGAAAACCAGCAATCACCGCAAACCATAGGCTTCCTTCATGCAGCCGAGCACCTGCTCCATCGGCAAGACGCTGGAAATGCCGCCGTGCTTCTGCGTGGACAGGCTCGCGGCGCAGCAGGCAAAGCGCACGATTTCCGTCATCTCCGCGACGCTCAGCGCCTCGGGACGCTTGCCCAGCGCGAGGAAGCGGCTCATGGCGCTGCCTCCGAAGATGTCGCCCGCGCCGGTGGTATCGACGACGTGGATGCCCTTCGGGGAATCGACCGTGACTGCGCCATTGCGGTTGGCGGCGTGGCAGCCCTTCGGGCCGAGCGTGGCGTAGACGAGCGAGACGCCGTATTCAGAGAGCAGCTTTTGTGCGCCTGCCTCCGGCGTGAGCCCCCAGAGGAAGTCAATTTCCTCGTCGCTGATCTTCACGATGTCCGCCTGCGCAAGGCTCCACTCAATCTGCGCGCGGGCCTCGTCCTCGCGCCTCCAGAGGGGCTTGCGCAGGTTGGGATCGAGGCTGATGAGCCTGCCCTGCGCCTTTGCGCGGGCGACGGCGGCGCGCGTGGCGCTGCGCACCGGCTCGTCCGTCAGGCTCAGCGTGCCAAAGTGGAAGACGCGGCAGTCGTCGATCAGCCCGGAGCCGAGCGCTTCCTGCTCAGTCAGACGGGTATCCGCGCCGGGCTTGCGGGCGAAGCTGAACTCCCGGTTGCCGGTGTCGTCGAGCGTGACGAAGGCCAGCGTGGTGAACACGCCCGAATCCATCACAATGCCGCGGGTGTCAATGCCGCGGCTTTTCAGCGTGCCGACGAGCAGCCTGCCGAACGTATCCGCGCCGACCTTGCCGAGCATGGCGGTGGTGCAGCCGTAGGCTTGCAGCGCGGCGAGAAAGTTGCCGGGCGCGCCACCGGGATGGGCGGCGAGGGTCGGATAGCCCGCCTCGTCCTTTGAGGCGCAGGTGAAGTCGATGAGCAGCTCGCCGAGGGCAACGACGTCAAACATAAGCATACGCTCCTTTGCAGATGGTGGGTTACTTGACGGGCAGGGTGGTGCCGCCGTCGGCGTAGGTGACGGGCAGGCAGATGAGCGAGGGCAGCCCCTTGAAATCGGGGGAGAGCACCATGCTCACGCAGGCTTCCGCGATGTCCGCGACGGGCTGCACAATGGTCGAGCAGATGTAGTCGAGATTGCCAAACATGCGGATGCCGTCAAAGCCGATGACCTGCACGTCCTCCGGGACGCGCAGCCCCATGCTGCGCAGGATGCCGATGGCCTGATAGGCCACCGTGTCTGTGCCGCAGAAGATGCCGTCAAAGGTGAGGCGATTGCCCTCCATGTTGGCGCGCAGGAAGCTCTCGAACGCGGAGAAGGGCATGCCGTCGTCGAGCAGCAGGCATTCATAGGGCAGGTTCAGCTCCATGCAGCCGCTGATGAAGCCGTCCTTGCGCTTGCTCGGCTCGTTGGTGAGCCGGGAGCCAATACGCATGAAGGCTACATGCCTGCAGCCGCGCCGCGCCAGCTCGTGCGCAGCCATCCTGCCGCCGGCGAAGTTGTCCGCAGCCACGCAGGGGACGGACACGCTGAAGAAGCGGTCGATGGTGACAAACGGGATGTCCTCCGGGATTTCCAGATGCGGGTTGTAGGTCAGCGCGATGACGCCGTCCGCGCGATTCTGGCGCACCATCTGGATAAAGTCCTGCTCGCGCTCCCGGTCGTACTCCGTGAAGCACAGGAGCATCTTGTAATTGCGCCGCTCCAGCGCCATGTTGATATGATGAGTCAGCAGCGCGAAG
>SFFC01000143.1 GCA_004556985.1 Clostridiales bacterium
GAGCAGGGTGGGCGCGGGCGTTTGCCGGGCGCGGGCCGCGCGCACGCGCAGCAGCGCGGGGGAGACGCGCCGAAGAAAGGCGGCGTCCTCCGGCGTGAGAGAGGGGCTGAGCGTCGGACAGAGCGGCGCCTCCTCCTGCTGCGAAGGACGGCGGCCCGTCTCGGAAACGGGGGAAAACCGGCTCGGCGTGACGTCGGGCTCGGGCGGCGTGTGCTGGCGCAGCAGGCCGAGGAGCCGGCAGGCGCGCAGCCCGTCCTCGCTGCCCAGCGCGGCACAGACCTGCTGGGGCGAAAAGGCATACGTCTCCCTTTCGGCGCGCAGGACGGGGGAAGGCCTCGCTGCGCCGCCCGCTCTCCAGCAGAATCAGCGCGAGCATCGCATTGACGCCCAGCGGCTTTTCCGGCACGAAGACGCGCCAGTCGTCCGTCAGCGTCGCGCGGAAGAAGAGGCCGTCGAGCGGGTCGTAGAGCGCGGAGGTGAGCATCGCGTCAAGCGAGCGGGAGAGCGCTGCGTGTGCCGCATGGCCGCCGCGGACGGCCTCGTGCTGCAAAAAGCGCAGGCCGCAGACGAACGGCGCCTTGATCTGCCCGAAGCCGCCGCTCGCCCTGTCCTCGACGGACAGAAGCGCACGGGAGAGGTCGTGTGCGGCGTCCGAAGGCGCATAGGGCTTGCGCAGCGGCTGCGCGCGCAGGGAGCGGACGACCTGCGCGGCCTGGCCGGTCAGCGCGGGCAGGTTCTGCGAAAAGCGCCTGTCCGCCTGCGTGAGCCAGACGAACAGGCGCGCGGGGTCGAGCGCAAACCCGGCCGGCGGCAGCGGCGCGGCGAGAAACGGCCGGCCGTCGCTGAGCAGCAGCGCGCAAAGCGGCAGCGCGCCCTCCTGGGAGAAGAGCACGCCGGCGCGCTGGCAGAGCAGCTCCACGTCGGGCCGCTCGCCGGGCAGCAGGTGCACGGGTACCGTTCGCTCGGCGAGCTGCGCCGCGACGGCGGGATCGGCGAAGGCCTCCGTCAGTTCGCCGATGACGAGGAAGACGGGCACGTTTCGGCGATAGGCGGCCTCGAAGGCGGCCGTGTCAAACGGGGCGAACGGCGGCAGGCCGCCCGGCGCCTCCTGTCGGGCGGGCGAGGCGCTCGGGGGCTGCCCGGGCAGAAAAGCGGGCATGTCCGGCTGGGGAAGGACAGAAGAAACGCGCATGATGCGGCCTCCTTTCGGATGGTCTCATCATGCGCGTTTTGATGCGGTTTTATCCCGCGGCCCTTCGCGGCGCGCAGGTCAGGCTTTGGCGTCCCCGCCGGCACCTTCGGGCGTGCGCCGGAACGGCCAGCTCGCTTCCTCGATGGCGATGTCGCGATGCGTGACGTTGACGGTCTGGCCGAGCTGGCGAAGATGCGCGCCGAGCGCCTCGCTGATGGCGACGGAGCGATGCGCGCCGCCCGTGCAGCCCACGGCAATCATCAGCCGGCGCTTGCCCTCGCGCTGATACAGCGGAATCAGGTAGTCGACCATACCGTAAAGATGCGTGAGGAAGTCGGTCGTCTCGGGCTTGCTCAGCACATAGTCGCGCACGGGCGCCTCAAGCCCCGTGTAGGCGCGAATCTCGCGGATGTAGTAGGGGTTGGGCAGAAAGCGCACGTCGAAGACGAGGTCGCTCTCGCGCGGGATGCCGCGCTTATAGCCGAAGGACATGATCTCCACGCGCATGGTCTGCGAGCTCTCGCCGCGCAGAATCAGGTCGTCCAGCTGCGCAAAGAGCTCCTTGGTGCGCAGGCCGCCCGTGGAGAGCACGAAGCTGGCGTGTTCGCGCAGCGGCTGAAGCAGCTCGCGCTCCCGGCGGATCGCGCTTTCCAGCGAGCGGGCTTCGTGGGCGAGCGGGTGCTCGCGGCGGGTCTCCTTGTAGCGGTCAATCAGCGTCTCGTCGTCCGCCTCCAGGAAGACGATGGAGATCTCGTGGCTGGCTGAGCCGGATCCGATGGCCCGCAGCACAGCCTGCGGATCGAACAGCGCGCCGCTGCGCGAATCGACGCCCAGGGCGACGGGCTTGTCCGGCTCGATCTTTTCGCACAGCAGGAACGCCTGCTCCAGGAGCATCGGCGGCAGGTTGTCCATGCACAGGAAGCCGATATCCTCCAGATGGCGCAGGGCACTCGTCTTGCCCGCGCCGGACAGACCGGTGACAATCAGAAATCTCATGAAATGATCCTTTCCCCTGACGGGTTTCCTCCGTATGACATGGCGGCGGCGCTCAGACATGGGCGTCCTCGCCGAGGATGCGAACCTCCGGCTCCAGCGTGACGCCGGTTTCGCCGTACACGCGCTCCGTGACGGCCTGCATCAGCGCGAGGATGTCCGATGCCGTGGCGTGGCCGAGGTTGACGATAAAGCCGGCGTGCTTTTCGCTCACCTGCGCGTC
Source organism: Clostridiales bacterium (assembly GCA_004556985.1). Classification (GTDB taxonomy): domain Bacteria; phylum Bacillota; class Clostridia; order Christensenellales; family Aristaeellaceae; genus Ventricola. The sequence continues at coordinate 2,409 of SFFC01000143.1, forward strand.
GCCCACGCGCAAGCCGCGCAGGCCGCAGTCGTCGATCAGCCTGGCGGCGAAGAGCCCCTCCGGCCGCTTGAAGGTGCTGCCGGCGCTGGGGTATTCGAGCGGCTGCTTGTCACGGCGGGCGGCGGCGAGCGCCTCCATCCGCGCGCGGATGGCCTCGGGATCGCCGGGCGAGAGCTGCAGCGTCACCTCCGTGACGACGACGTGCGCGTCCATCATGGCGCTTCTGCGGTAGGCAAAGCCGAGCGCATCGCCCTCAAAGCTGAGCGGCTTCAGGTCGGAGAGCGCGAGGGTCTGCACCCGCCTGACGATATCCGCAAGCTCCCCGCCATAGGCGCCCGCGTTCATGATGACGCCGCCGCCGATCGTCCCGGGAATGCCCGCCAGCTCGGCGAGCCCACAAAGCCCCTCCCGCAGCGCCGCCTGCGCGCAGGCGCCCAGCGTCGCGCCGGCCTGCGCGATCAGGCAGTCGCCCTCGCGGCGGATCGCGGAAAACGGCGAGGCGACGCGCAACACGAGCCCGCGGATGCCGCCGTCGCGCACGAGCAGGTTGGAGCCGTTGCCGATGACCGTCGCGGGCACGCCGGAGCGGCGCGCGGCGCGCAGCGCGACGCCGATCTCCTCCGCGGAAGCGATGTTGACCAGCACATCCGCCTCACCGCCGACGCGGAAGGTCGTATAGCGGGACATGGGGGCGCGGGGGAGTATGCGCTCCGGCGCGAAGCCGGACTGCACGAGCGACCTGATCAGCGCGTCCATGAAAGCCTCCTGATTCAGCATACAAGTGTCTTCATTTTACCCGAAGTCGGCCGCAAAGACAAGGCCCAAATCGGGATATGCATACAGAAGCGTATGTGATCGGGCGGCAAAAGATGCATGACAGAGGATACGGACGCGCGCTGCGGCGCGGGCGGTCTGCCGGAGCTGCTCCATGCGCGGATTGCATGGAAAATCTTTCCCCAAAAGGGAAGAAAGCGTTGCCCGATTCCGTCGTTTTTGTGATACGATAAGGAGGGGTGGTTTTATGGGAAAGAAAAAGACAGCTGCGGCGCTTTGCGCGCTCTGCCTGCTACTGGCGTGGGCGTCGCTGGCACTGGCGGCGGGAGAGGCCTATGTCTCGGGCGGCAGCGCGAACCGCGTCCATCTGCGCGCGGAGTGCTCGACGCAGGGCGCGTCGATGGGGCTGTACTTCACGGGCGCGCCGGTGGTCGTCACGGGCGACGCGGGGAACGGCTGGTCGGCGGTCGTCGTCGGCACACAGAACGGCTACATGATGACCCGCTACCTGAGCGAGACGCCGGTTGAAGCAAGGACGCCGGAGGGCACCGTTTCCCCCAAAAACGCCGGCTCGCGGGTCAACCTGCGCGGCGAGCCCATCGCGGATGCGCCCGTGCTGGGCACGCTGAAAAGCGGCGCGGCCGTGACGGTCTACGGCGAGACGAAGGGCGGCTGGTATTTTGTTGACGCGGGCGGCAGACAGGGCTACATCAAGAACTCGCTTGTGACGCTGGGAGATGGGGCCCATGAGGTCAATGGCATGGCGCAGGGCGGCACGGCCTCCTCGGGCGGCGCTGTGCTGGAGCAGACGCTTATCGCGCAGATCGGCGGCGCGCGCGTGGTCATCGAGCTGACGCTGCTTTCGCAGGAGCCGGACGCGGGCGTGAAGCGATACAGCGTGCGCGTGGAGCGCGACGGGGAGACGACGCAGACCTTCCTCTATGCGACGGAGGGCGCGGATTTTTCCGCGGCAACGGGCTATCTGACCGACGTGAACATGGACGGCTATCCGGATCTTTCGCTGATGCGCTCGACGGGCGCGACGGACGCGTTTGCCAGCCACTATCTTTACAACCCGCAGACGGGACTTTTTGAGCATGACGAGGCGCTTGACTGGCTCTCTGTTCTCCGATGCACGCTCTATCCGCAGACGGGCTATGTGCTCAACTATCTGCACGACGGCGCGGCGACGGGCACCTGGGAGCTGT
>SFFC01000144.1 GCA_004556985.1 Clostridiales bacterium
GATGATGACGCAGCTCGTTCAGCGGCCGTATGATACCTGGCCCAAGCTCTGGCTCAAGCTGATGCCGTGCCTGAGCAGCATCGGCGATCAGGCTCGCAGGCCCGAGGAAGCCGCGAAAAAACGGTCTGATGCCCGCCGGTTTCAGCTCCTGCTGGGGCAGATTGAAAGCCTGTTCACCCCGGAGGACCGCGCGGACACGCGCCCGCTCTCCTACCTGTTCCTCGTCGGATACTTCGCGCAGAGCCGCAGCTTCAGACTGAGCGGCGAGGGACGCCCGGTTACGCCGCCCACGACGCGGGACGAGCTCTACGGCTGTCTGCTGGCCGTCGCGGATGACTGCGAGTGGAACGCCGGGGTGCTCCCGGACGGAAAAAACAGCCGGGATGGACGAACCAACGCCTTGGGGATGATGGGCGCGTTCGCCGCCGCCCCCGCCAGAACGTGGCAGCAGATTCACGACAGGCTGATCCCCTATCTGGAGAAATCCGGTGTGCGCGCGGCGCGGGAGACGCAGCGCCTGCTGCAAAGGATCGAGCAGGGCTTTTCCGCAGAGGAACGCGCATCGGACAGGCCGCTGGGCAGCCTCTTCCTGCACGGCTATCTGTGCATGCGGCTCGCGCTGGCGCAGCATGCGCTTGATCCCGAGGCATGGGCGCCCGCCGGCCGTGCTTCGGTAGCGCCCGATACCCGCGAGGCGGCCTTCGGCGCGCTGCTCGCGCTGGAAAACGACGTGGAGCGCCGCGTGCTCGACCTCGAGGCGGGTGAAGAGAACCGACCCAGCAACGCCATGCGCTTCCTGCCGCGCGCCGCACAGCGCCCCAACGAGGTCTGGGGCTACCTGCGCGAGCGGATGAGGCCCTACGAAAACAAGCTCTGGATGGCCGAGAGCGTCCGCAGGGAGCTTGACGCGCTCCATGCGATGATTGCGGAGAAGGGCTTTGACACCGATGAGCCGCTTCGCCCTGAATACCTGCATTTCTTCTACCTGTACAGCGACCATTGACCACAGAAAGGATGATAGAACCATGACCGCTCTGAACAACAAGATCGATTTCGCCCTCGTCTTCACGGTGCGCAACGCCAACCCGAACGGCGACCCCCTCGACGGAAACCGCCCCCGCACGACCTACGCCGGCCTGGGCGAGGTGTCGGATGTCTGCCTCAAGCGCAAGATCCGCAACCGCTGGATCGACGAAGGCTATCCGGTCTTCGTTCAGTCCGACGACCGCCGCGCGCCCGGAGACACCTATCGCTCCCTTAAGGACCGTGCGGATGGATGCCAGGCGCTCAGGGACTGCCTGGCCGCGATGAATGCGCAGAAGAAGGCCAAAGGCAAGGAGGAGGCGCCCGCCGTGACCCGGGAGGACTACGGCCGCATCGCCTGCCGGACGTGGATTGACGTGCGCGCGTTTGGCCAGGTGTTCGCGTTCAAATCGAAGAAGGACGACGAGGGGAGCGACGCCGTCTCCATCGGTATCCGCGGCCCGGTCAGCATCCAGCCGGCCTTCAGCCGGGAGACCGTCCACGTTGTCAGCACGCAGATCACCAAATCCGTCAACCTCGAGACCGGCGCAGATCCGGACAGGAAGGCCGCCGACACGATGGGTATGAAGCATCGCGTCGACTATGGCGTGTACGTCACCTTCGGCTCGATCAACGTGCAGCCTGCGGAGAAGACCGGCTTTGGCGCCGAGGATGCCGAGGCGCTCAAGGAGGCGCTGCGCACGCTCTTCCGCAACGACGCGACCTCCGCCCGGCCCGACGGCAGCATGGAGGTGGTCAAGCTCGTCTGGTGGGAGCATAACTGCCCCTGCGGCCAGTATTCCTCCGCCAAGGTGCATCGCTCCCTCAAATTCAGGGAGGGTGCGCAGGCCGGCGACCTGCCCGAGGTCTATGTGGATGAGTCCGCCATCCCTGGCCTGCGCTATACCCTGATCGATGGCGAATAACGACGACGGCTTCCTGATGCTCTCCGGCCTGAACCATTTCATCTTCTGCCGCAGGCGCTGGGCGCTCATCCATATCGAGCAGCTGTGGCGCGAAAACGCATTCACCCTCGACGGACACTACATGCATGAGCGCGTGCATGACGCGGGATTTACGGAGCTGCGGGGGAGCACGCTGCTCTCCCGCGCCATGCCCGTGCGCTCCGAGACGCTGCGCATCACGGGTGAATGCGACATGGTGGAGCTGCATCGCGATCCCTCCGGCGTGCCCATCCGCGGCAGAGAGGGCCTCTGGCGGCTGTATCCCGTGGAATACAAGCGCGGCAGGCCGGGGGAACGCGGCGCGGACGAAATGCAGCTCTGCGCCCAGGCACTGTGCCTGGAGGAGATGTTCGTGACGGAGATCCCCGAGGGCGCCGTCTACTACGGCGAAACACGGCACAGGCTCAGGGTCGAGCTGACGGACGAGCTTCGCAGCCGCGTGCGGGAGGCGATCGCGGAGATGCACCGTCTGTTTGAGCGCGGCCACACGCCGAGGGCAAAGATGACGCGGGCCTGCAAGAGCTGCTCGCTGGTCGAGCTCTGCCAGCCTGCTCTGAGCAAGCAGATCAGCGCATCGGAGTACGTTCGCCGAGCCATGGAGGACGAGGCATGAAGAAGCTGCAAAATACGCTCTACGTCACCAATCCGGAAGGCTATCTGTCGCTGGACGGGGAGAATGTGTTGGTGTGCAGCGGGGAGGATGTGCTCGGGCGCGTGCCACTGCACAATCTGGAGGACATTGTCAGCTTTGGCTTTCGCGGTGCGAGTCCCGCGCTGATGGGAGCCTGCGCCGAGCGAGGCGTCGGGCTGTGCTTCCTGACCCGGCACGGCCGCTTCCTTGGCCGCGTCTGCGGCCCCGTTCAGGGCAATGTGCTGCTGCGCATGACGCAGATGCGCGTCGCGGAGGATCCCGCCCGCAGCGTCTCCATAGCGCAGATGTTTCTGCGCGGGAAGATTTACAATGGCCGCTGGCTGCTGGAGCATTTCTGCCGCGACCATCCCATGCGCATCGACACGGAGGCGGTCAGCGGCAGCATCGATCAGATGAAGACGGCGCTTCGGCTTGTCCCGTCGGCGTCCTCCTGCGAGATGCTCATGGGCATCGAGGGCAGCGCGGCCAAGGCGTATTTTGCCGCATTCCCGCATCTGATTCTGCGCAGCCCTGCGGATTTTCCGTTTGACGGACGCAACCGCCGCCCGCCGATGGATCCGGTCAACGCTCTGCTCTCCTTCACCTATACGCTGCTGGGCAATGAAATCGCCGGCGCGCTGGAATCCGTCGGCCTTGATCCGGCCATTGGCTTTTTGCACGCGCTTCGGCCCGGAAGGAAATCCCTCGCGCTCGACCTGCTTGAGGAGCTGCGCGCGCCGCTCGCCGACCGGTTTGTCCTCTCGCAGATCAATCTGGGTGCAATCACCCGAAAGGACTTTGACCAAAAGGAAAACGGCGCGTTTTTCCTGAAGGACGATGCCCGGCGGGCGTTTCTGGCTGCCTGGCAAAAGCGCAAGCAGGAGACGCTGACCCATCCATATCTCAAAGAGAAGCTCCCCTGGGGCCTTGTGCCCTACGCGCAGGCGATGCTGCTGTCCCGATATCTGCGCGGCGATCTGGATGCGTATCCGCCGTTTTTATGGAAGTGAGGAATGGGGCATGCTGGTTTTGGTGACCTATGACATCAACGTCGAGACGACAGAGGGAAAGCGCCGGCTGCGCCGGGTAGCCAAGCAATGCGTCAACTACGGCATCCGCGTTCAGAATTCCGTATTTGAATGCCGTGTCGACGCCGCCCAGTACACAAAGCTCAAGCATCTCATTCAAAGCGAGATGGACGAATCCCGGGACAGCGTCAGGTTCTACATGCTTGGCAGCCATTACGCCGGGAAGGTCGAGCATTTTGGCGTGAAGCCGGGCATAGACCTGGACGAACCGCTCATCCTCTGAGGCGAACCCCGTGTGTACATGGTTTTCCCAGAGGGTTCGCACCCAAAAAGAGGGCTAAGCAGGGAGATAGCCCGCGTTTTGCCCGTGTTTGTCTGACTTGTGAAACAGGTAATTTGTACAGATTTTCTGTATAGCTGTGTATCTTGCAGGTGATTTTGCATAAATCACCTGCTGTCGCTCCCCACGCGGGGAGCGTGGATTGAAAT
>SFFC01000026.1 GCA_004556985.1 Clostridiales bacterium
CGCAATGATCTTCATCGTGATCCTTTCTCAAAGCCTCTTCAAACCGGCGCGAAGCGAAGAAGGGTCAAGGGATTGATCCCTTGTGGGGTTTGGGGCAAAGCCCCAACGCCTCCTCATCGAAAAAAACAAACCTGGTTTCCTCGCATTTCGGAGGGCCTTCAGGCCCAATCGAAATGCAGCCGGAGAGAGCGCCGGACGCTGAACTCAGCGCAGCAGCACGCCCGGCACGCCGACGCCGGAATCGTGCATCGTCTGAAGCATGTGCCGCTGGGCGGCCTGGCGGGCGCGGTCGCTGTCGCCCTCGGCAATGCTGCGGTACATCTCCAGATGGCACTGGCTCGCGATAGCTGCCCTCGACGCGCTGGGTGTGGTGGTAGCCCGCCTGGATCGACTCATGAATCGTCGGCAGCAGGCGCATGACGACGTCGTTGCCCGTACAGCGGGCGATCAGCGAATGGAACTCAAAGTCAAACGGCGTGTAATCCTCGCCGTGCAGATAGGCGTTGTCCATCCGGTCAAGCAGCTGCTTCATCTCGGCGAGATGCTCCATGCGCCGCCGCTGCGCCGCGAGCGCGGCGACGCCCGGCTCGATCAAAAGCCGCGTCTCCAGCAGCTGCGCGATGAGCTCCTCCTGGTCGGCAAAGCGCAGCCCAAGCGGATCCTCCGCCAGGCCCGGCATCGCGCAAAGGAAGGTTCCCTGCCCCTGGCGGATGTCGACGATGTGCTCCGTCTGCAGAATCCTGACCGCCTCGCGCACCGTCGAGCGGCTGACGCCAAAGCGCGCCATCAGCTCCGCCTCCGCCGGGAGCTTGCTGCCGGTCTTCATCGACTCCTGGATGATCATCTCTCTAAGCTTGTCGGCAATCTGCTCGGGCAGCTTGCGCGGCTTTCTTCCGGTCTCCATACGCGTCACTCCATCCCTTTCTTCACGCCCCTTATTGTACCATACCGGCCCTAAATCCACAACAAAATAAATCCCCCGTTTGGCGCGCCCCCGGGAGGAATTCAAGGGAGAAAAGCGAATATTGAATATGAAAGAATTTGCCCTTTTTTGCTTGCCGGGCCTCGCTTTTGCGCCCCGCGCGGGCAGGACGCAGGGTTTTGCACAGCCGGTGTGGAAAACGCAGGAAAAATCCACGGAGTTTTCAAGGGTTTCCCACAGGCCAAAAGCCTGTCCGGTTTTGGCTTTTTGGGCGTTATCCCCATTGTCCACCGCCCTACGGCTCCTACTGCTGAATGTATATACTGCTACTACCCCAAGGAGGTTGATGAATATGCGCTTTACCTGCGATACCAACGATCTGAACGCGAGCCTCTCCGTCGTCAGCCGCGCGCTGGCCGTCCGCTCCCCCAAGCAAATTCTGGAGGGCATCCTCTTTGAATCCTGCGACGAGGGCCTGCGCCTGACCTGCACGGATCTTGCACTGGGCATCGAGACGACGATCCCCGCGTCCTTTGCGGAGGAGGGCCGCGTCGTCCTCCCGGGCAAGCTGCTTTGCGAGGTCGTGCGCAAGCTGCCCTCCGGCACGGCAGAGTTTTCGATTTCCGACCGGCTTCAGACGACGATTCGCTGCGCCTCCTCCCGCACAACGATCACGGGCATGAATCCCGTCGAATACCCGGAGCTGCCGCAGGTCGAGGGGCCGTCCTTTACGATGTCCCAGGGCGTGCTGCGCGACATGGTCGGTAGGACGATCTTTGCGATCGCCGTCGATGAGAGCCGACCGATTCTGACCGGCTGCCTGATGGAGATCGGCAAAAGCGAAATGCGCGTCGTCGCGCTCGACGGCTTCCGCCTTGCGCTGCGCAGCGAGCCCATCGACGGCCCGGACAAGGACGTCAGCGCCGTCGTCGGCGGCCGCGTGCTGAGCGACATCGCCAAAATTCTCTCCGATACGGAGGAGCCGGTCTCCCTGTGCTTCAGCCGCAGCCATGTGCAGCTGAACCTGGGCGGAACGCACATCGTCGCCCGGCTCCTGGAGGGCGAGTTCATCCGCTACCGCCAGATTCTGCCGGAGGAATGGCAGTCCCGCGTGACGGTCAGCCGCAGCGAGCTCTCCAGCGCCATCGACCGCGCCAGCCTCATCGCCCGCGAGGGCAAGAACAACCTCGTCTGCTTCAAAATCGACGGGGAGACGCTCGACGTGACCTCCAACTCCGAGATGGGCGACGTCGAGGAGAAGATCGCCGTGACGACCGAGGGCAAGGACATCACCATCGCCTTCAACGTCCGCTACATCACCGACGTGCTCAAGGCGCTCTCCGACGACGAGGTCGTCATGCGCTTTAACTCGAACGTCAGCCCGTGCGTCATCTGCCCGACGCAGGGCGAGCGCTACCTGTATCTGGTGCTGCCGGTGCGCGTGTTCAATGCGTAAACAGCCATGCGCGTCAAATCACTTGAGCTTTTGAATTTCCGCAATTACGATCATGCGCGCATCGAGCCGGACGAGGGCGTGACCGTCTTCGCCGGCCCCAACGCGCAGGGCAAGACGAATATCCTCGAGGCGCTGCACCTGTGCTGCCTGGGCAGAAGCCACAGGACGTCCCGCGACGAGGAGCTCATCCGCTGGGGCGAGCCCTCCGCGCGCGTCACGGTGAAGACCGCCCAGCGCGACGGTACGCACGAGGTCGGCGTGCTCCTCACCCGCGCGGGAAGAAAAAAGAAGACCGTGCGCATCGGCGCGCGCCAGGCAGAGCGCATCGGCGAGCTCTTCGGGCACGTCTGCGGCGTGCTCTTTTCGCCGGAGGATCTTCAGATCGTCAAGAGCGGCCCGGCCGAGCGGCGCCGCTTCATCGACATGCAGCTCTCCCAGCTGCGCCCGGCCTATTTTTATGCGCTCCAGCGCGCCGTGCGCACGCTGAACCAGCGCAACGCGCTGCTGCGGGAGATCGCGAAAAACCCCTCGCTCGCGCCCACGCTGGAGATGTGGGACGAGCAGCTTGCCCAGTGCGGCGCGCAGATCGCCGAAAACCGCCGCGAGGCCGTGGAGCGCCTGGGGCAGTTTGCCGCGCAGGCGCACAGCGACCTGACCGGCGGGCGCGAGACGCTCGCCCTGCGCTATCTCTCCCAGGCCGATGAAGCCAATCCCCGCGAGGCGCTGCTTCGCCGCCTGCACGCGGCGCGCGCGGAGGATCTTCGGCGCATGAGCACGAGCGTGGGCATCCACCGCGACGACATCCTCATCACCATCGACGGCCGCGAGGCGCGCACGTTCGCCTCCCAGGGGCAGCAGCGAAGCGCCGTGCTCGCCCTCAAGCTCGCCCAGCTCGAGCTCAGCTACGCGGAGCGCGGCGAGGCGCCCATCCTGATGCTCGACGACGTGATGAGCGAGCTCGACCCCCAAAGGCGCCGCCAGCTCATCGAGCGCATTGACCGCGTGCAGACCTTCGTGACCTGCACGGACGTCTCCGATCTCGCGGGCGCGAGGCAGGGCGCGGTCTATCATGTGGAAAACGGCCGGCTGAGCAACTGATGCCCTCTTTTGGGGCGCGGCCGGATTTTCCTTGTAAAACCTCGAAAAAACGGACTTATCCAGAAATTATCCACATTTATCCACAGACTTTCCACAGTTCTCCACAGAATTGTGGATAACAATGTGGAAAACCCCCGCACAGCGCGGGGAAAACCGGAAAGCGCCCGCCGGAGAATCCCCAAAAAATCCTTGGAAAACCCCGATTGACGCGGGCGTCAAGCATGTGGAGACTCCAAAAGTGGAAAACTTCCAAAACGCGCATGGAAAGGAACGAGCATGGATCGCAAAAACAAACGCGGCACGGTGATCACCGGCGCAAACCAGTCCTACCGGGCCTACGGCGCCGGGAGCGTGAAGAAAAAGCAGAAGAGGACCCTGAGCAACCGGCTGAGGGTGCTGCTGGCAATCATCGCGCTGCTGGCGCTCCTGGCGGTGGTCATCGTCTACGCCCTGCAGGGGACGGGGCGCGACGGCATCGGCCGGATCACGCGCATCGGCGCGACGCTCAGCCAGAACGTCATGCCCTTCGGCAGCAGCGTCATCTTCTACGACGGCACGACGCTGCACTGCGTCGCCGCGACCGGCGGCAACGAATGGAGCTATCAGATCGGCACGAACGCCGACTATGACGCGACCGAGAGCCGCATTGTCGCCTGGTCGGGCAACGACCTCTACATCCTCAACAGCCGCGGCCGCCTCGTCTACAACAACAAGATGAGCGACACGATCCAGTTCGCCAGCGCGGGCGAGGACTTCGTCGCCGTGTTCGTCGGCGACCCGGACAACGGCGTCATCAGCGTCATCAACAGCGACGGCCAGACCGTCGACAACATCACCATCGCCAACCAGACGCTGCTGGACATCGGCTTTTTCAAGTCCGTGACGACCTCGAGCGCGCAGGAGACGGAGCTGATGTGGGTGCTGGGCCTGGACACGACCGGCACGGTCATCTCCATGGAGCTGCAGACCTTCCAGCCCGGCAAGCTCTCCACGGGCAAGAGCTCGCTGGGCGAGCACATCGTCTACATGGTTTATAGCGTGGGCGGCGTGCTCAACGTCGTGGATACGCGCCAGATCACGCGCTACAACTACCGCGTGCTCGAGCAGGACAGCCCGACGCTCATCTACGGCTATACGATGCAGGACGTGCGCCGGATCGGCGGGACGACCTACCAGCTGCTCGTGCCCGCGCAGGAGCAGAGCGAGGGCAGCCGCATCAGCAACGTCCGCCTGATGTACGGCAATGTCGACCGCGTGCTCCATCTGCCGGGCGAATGCCTCGCGGCGGCGCTGGGCACGCGCTCCGTCTACGGCTTTGCGGAAAACGCCGTCTACGCCTGCCGCTTCGGGGAGACAGCCTTTTTCTCCTACGCGCTGCCCATCAACATCACCGCCGTGCTGGGCATGATCACGGACAACCGCGCGGTGGTCGCCTCCGGCTCGGAGATCTACGTCATCGAGCTGCCGGCGTGAAAGGAGCAAGCATGAACATCATCGACATCGCAATCCTCGCCGTGCTCGCGGTGAGCGTGCTCTACGGCATGTACCGCGGCTTCATCAGCGGCGTGCTCAGCGTGGCGGCGCTCATCGGCTCGGCGGCGCTGGCGTTCGCCATGAGCGGGGAGCTGGCCGCCTGGCTGCAGGGCAACCAGACGCTGGTCAGCACGCTGCTGTATTACACCGACGCGGGCAGCCGCATCGGCGACCTTGAGCTCTCCCTGCTGCCGGCGTCGCAGGTGACGCAGAATGCGCTCACGCAGATCCTGAGCGGGGCGAAGCTGCCTGCCGCGTTTGAGAGCGCGTTTTTGAGCGCCATCGGCGCGGCGCCCGCGGCGATGACCGTCTCCGACCTGCTGAGCAACACGATCGTCAGCGTCTCGCTCTCGATTCTCAGCTTCCTGATCTGCTTTTTGCTGTCCTATATCGTGCTGACGTTTGTGATCCACCTGATCCAGTACGTCTTCGAGCTGCCCGTGCTGCGCCATCTCGACGCGCTGGCGGGCGGCCTGTTCGGCCTGGTGCGCGGCGCGCTGCTGCTGTTCATCCTCTTTGCGCTGGTGCCCATCGTGCTGGCCGTCGCGCCGGTCGAGCCGCTGCAGGCGATGATCGATCAATCCCGCCTCGCGCCGCTGTTTGACAGCCGGATCATCCTCTCGATCCTCGGCGGGCTGTGAGCGGAAAGGAGAATACGATGGAGGTCTACTACTATCGCTGCGCCGTGTGCGGCTATATCCATCAGGTGCCCAGCTACTGGATGAGCTACGCGCCGGAGGAGACGCACGAGCAGATGCATTTCTCCCCGGCGGACAGGAGCCTGTGCGGCAATCAGACGCTTGAATACGCAGGCGAGGGCGAGGAAGCATGAGCATGACGGAGTTTTTGCGGGAGATCACCGCCGTGCCGGGCACGAGCGGGTATGAATCGCCCGTCGCGCAGGCGTTTTATGAGGCGTTCGCGCCGTTTGCCGACGAGATTTCCATCGACCCGATGGGCAGCGTCGTCGCCGTGCAGCGCGGCACGGGCGCGGGGCCGCGCCTGCTGCTGACCGCGCATATCGACGAGGTCGGCCTGATGACCACGGACGTGGAGGAGGACGGCAGCGTCCGCTTTATGCCCATGGGCGTGGCGGCGATGATGCTGCCCGCGCAGGAGGTCACGCTGCTCACGCGCGAGGGCCCGCTTTACGGCGTCGTCGGCGCAGGCAAAACGGAGGAGGAGGACAAGGCCGTCTGCGCGAAGGCGCTCTTCATCGACACGGGCCTGCCCGCGGCGGAGGTTCGCCGCCTCGTGCCGCCGGGGACGCCCGTGCAGCTGAGCGGCCCCCTGACGGCGCTTGAAAACGGCCGCGTCGCGGGCAAGACGCTCGACGACCGCGCCTGCTGCGCGATTCTGCTTCAATGCGCCAGGGAGCTGCATCGAATGACGCACGACGCGGAGGTCGTCTACCTGCTCGCCGTGCGCGAGGAGTTTGACGGCCTGGGCGCGGCGGTGGGCGCGGAGCGCATCCGGCCCGACCTGGCGGTCGCGCTCGACGTGACCCATGGTACGATGGAGGGCTGCGAGGCCGGCGAGACGTTCCCGATGGACGCTTCGACGCTGGCCGTCGGGCCGAATCTGCACAGGGGGCTGACGGCGCTGCTCAAGGCGCAGGCGCAGCGGCTGCACGTCAAGACCATGCCCGAGGTCTGCGCCGGGCATACCGGCACGGACGCCTGGGCGATTCAGATCGCCTGCGAGGGCATTCCCTGCGCGCTGCTGAGCCTGCCGGTCAAGTATATGCACACGACGGTCGAGCTCGCGTCGCAGGAGGTCATGGCGCAGCAGGCGCATCTGCTCGCGCAGACGGCGGCGGCGCTTGACGCGCGCTGGGAGGAGCTTGTATGCAGCTAAAGGAACTGACGGCGCTGCGCGCGCCCTCCGGCTTTGAGGACGAGGCGCGCAGCGCCATCGCCCGCGAGGCGGAGGCCATTTTAGCGGGCGAGGGCCGCGTCTTTGCCGACACCATCGGCAATCTCTACGCCGTGCGCGAGGCGCGGCGGGCGGGCCTTGCGCATGTGATGCTCTGCGCGCACATGGACGAGGCGGGCTTCATCGTCACGCGCGCGACGGACGAGGGCCTGCTCAAGCTCGCCTGCGTCGGGGAGATCGACGCGCAATGCGCGCTCTCGCGCCGCGTGCTCGTCGGGGAGAAGGGCGTGCCGGGCGTCGTCGGGCTCAAGGCGATCCATCTGATGAGCCGGGAGGAGCGGGAGGCGCGCCCGAAGCTGGGCAGCCTCGCCATCGACATCGGCGCATCCTCTAAAGAGGAGGCGGAGCGCCTCTGCCCGCCGGGCAGCTACGCGGCGTTTGACAGCGCATACCGCGAGTTTGGCGAGGGGTTTGTGAAGGCGAAGGCGCTGGGCAGCCGCGCGGGCTGCGCGGTTTTGCTTCATGCGCTGCGCGAGAGCCGCTACGCAGGAAAAATCACCTGTGTCTTCACCGCGCAGCACGAGGTTGGCCTGCGCGGCGCGGCCGTCGCGGGCAAGCGCGTGCAGCCGGATGTCGCGCTCGTGCTCGACGGCGCGCAGGCGATGGACATGGGCATGACCCCCGCGCACGAGCGGGGCGCCGTCTGCGGCGGGGGCGCCGCCGTGTACATGATGGACAGGCGGCGCGTGGCCGGGCATGCGCTGATGAAGCGGGCGCTTGACGTGGCGGCTGCGCGAGGCATCGGCGCGCAGGTCTGCCGGGGGCTTGGCATAGGCTCCGACGCGGGCGCGCTGGAGCTCTGCGGCGAGGGCATCCCCTGCCTGACGCTGGGCGTGCCCTGCCGCTATATCCGCACGCCGTCGTGCGTTGCGCGGCGCTCGGATATCGAGGCCGTGAAGGCGCTGACGCTGGCAATGCTTGAGGACATGGAGGAACATGTGCATGAATATGGAACGCTTTGAGCGCCTGCTTGCGGGCTACGGCCCCTCCGGCCGGGAGGGGCCTGTGCGCGCCATCCTGGAGGAGACGCTCGCCGGGCATGTCGACAGCCTGACGACGGACGCGCTGGGCAACCTGATCGCCCTGCGAAAGGGAGACGGAACGGGCCGGCGCATCCTCGTCGCCGCCCACGCCGACCACATCGGCCTGGCGGTCGTCGACGCGGACGAGAACGGCTTTCTGCGCGTGTGCGCTGTCGGCGGCGTGCGCGCAGCCGGCATGGCGGCGCAGCATGTCGTCTCCTCCCGGGGCGTCTGCGGCGTCGTCGGCGCGGACGGGGACGCCAAGCCGGAGGTCAAGATCGAGCAGCTCTATATCGATATCGGCGCCGGGTCGCGCGAGGAGGCGCTCGCGCAGGCGGAGATCGGCGAGATCTTCGTCGCAAGGCCGCGCGTCTCGCGCCTTGGAGAGCATAGAATCGCCTCTCCGGCGATGGACGACCGCGTGGCCTGCGCCGTGCTGGCGGAGGCGATGCTCGCGCTGCCCGCCGGGCTCAAAAACGAGGTCGCGGCGGTCTTTACCGCGCAGGAGGAGGTCGGCACGCGCGGCGCGGGGCCTGCGGCCTACGCGCTCAGACCCGACATGGGCCTGGCCCTTGACGTGACGCTGACGGGCGACACGCCGCAGGCCAGGCCGAAGCTGCCCATCAGGCTGGGCGGCGGCGCGGCGGTCAAGATCATGGATCGCTCCGCGATCTGCTCGCCGCAGGTCGTTTCGCTCCTGCTGGAGACGGCGCAGCGGGAGCAGATTCCCGTGCAGCGCGAGGTGCTGCCCGCGGGCGGCACGGATGCCGGGGCGATTCAGCGCTCGCGCGGCGGCGTGCCTGCGGGCGTGATTTCGATCCCCTGCCGCTATGTGCACAGCGCGGCGGAGACCGTCGACCTGCGCGACGTGGAGGCGGCGCTTGCCCTGCTGCTGGCCGTTTTGCAGACAGCATGAAGACGCGCGAAGCGAAGAAGGGTCAAGGGATGAAATCCCTTGCGGGGTTTGGGGCAGCGCCCCAAGCGGGTTTGGGCGGCAGCCCAACGGTTCCCATAAGATCAAAGAAAACGTAGTCTCAGAGCAGGCTGCGCAGCAGCCTACGATCGAGACGGGTTTGATCCGCAGAGCAGGGATTCAAGCACGAATGCCTATAAGGAATGCTGCTTTGAAAGCTGCCGGGGAAACGTTGGGGAATTCCATTCCCCAAACCCCAGGGCAGGAGGGTCAGGGGGCGTTTCGATTCTCCCCCTGAGACCCTCCTGCACCTCCCATTACCCCCTCGAAACGACCAGGGCTGTGGCCCTGGACCCGGGGCGGTCTCGGGGCTTTACAGACTGAAAAACCCCTTACACTATTCGTTGTTGTGCAGAGAATTTTGTTGTAAAAAAATAAGGTTCAATCATCCCACCCCCAACCACCATCAAGAGAGGTCGATCACCATGCAAAGCAGAGACGTCATCCGTCTGACCAACAAGACGGCGCGCTCCCTCCGCCGAAACGCGGCGCGCATACGCAGGCTCTATGTGGCCGCCGCCATCGCGGCGACGCTGGCGCTGTGCGTCGTGGCCGTGCTGCTCGGGCTGCGGACGCTCTACGCCGTGCCGCTGACGGTGCTGGCCATTGTGCTGCTGGATGCGGCGATTCTGACCGCCGGGCAGAGCCGCTATGCCTCGCTCCTGGGCCAGGCGATCTGCACGGAGGCGGCCGCGCGGCAGATCCGCGGCGAGACGGATGAGCGCAGCCGGCGCAGGCAGGCGGCGCTCGATCTCGCGGCAATCAAGGCGGACATGGCCGGGGAGCAGGAGGAGGCGGCGAATGCGCAGGCGGAGCCCGACCCCGACCTGCTGCCCGAAAGGCCGCAGAAAAAGCCGCGCATCGTGCGCGAGGCGCAGGAGGATGCGGCGGAAAGCGACACGCGCCGCGTTCTCCCCGCGAAAAAGGCGGACGGCGCGCCGCAGGAGACGCCCGAGAGCGCGCACAGGCGCAGGCGTCAGGCGGCGTTTCAGGTCATCGAAAGCGAACGGGCAAGGTGAGGCGGCATGGCGGCAATCCTGTATACCCTTGTGTTTCTGATGGGCGGCGTGCTGATCATCCGCATGCTGCTGCCGGGTAAGCGCCCGCTTGTGCGCGTGTACATGGGCCTCGCGCTGGGCGTGCTGCTGATGATGCAGCTGCCGGCGCTGTGCGCCCGGCTGCTCGACTTTACGCTCGAGGCGCACATGCTGGCCGTTGGCCTGCTGCTCGCGCTGACGGCGGCC
Organism: Clostridiales bacterium; assembly: GCA_004556985.1. Lineage (GTDB taxonomy): Bacteria > Bacillota > Clostridia > Christensenellales > Aristaeellaceae > Ventricola. The sequence continues at coordinate 10,184 of SFFC01000026.1, forward strand.
TGCTATCCGCTGCGCGAGCGGCGCGCGGCCGCGAAGGCGCAGCCGCAGGACAGGCGGCAGCTCGCCGTCATGGCCGCGGTCGGCATCCCGCTGACCGTGCTCTCGGCCTATCTGCAGTACACGCATATCCTGATGCCCGCGCCGGACGGGTCGCTCTGGTGCGGCCAATCGACCTACGGCGATCTGTGCATGCATCTGGCGTTCGTGACCTCGATGAAGGACGCCGCGTTTCCTCCGGCCTACAGCCTGCTCGCCGGGACGCCGATGGCCTATCCCTACCTGGCGGATTCGCTGAGCACGAGCTTTCTGCTGCTCGGCCTGCCGCTCAGTTGGGCGCTGATCGTCCCGGGCACGCTGCTCATGGCGCTGACCTACGCGGGCTATATGCTCCTGGCGCAGCAGATCCTCGGCGGGCGACACAAGGCCGTCGCCGTCGCGGCGCTGCTGTTCTTCTTCAACGGCGGCCTCGGGTTCCTCTACGACTTTGACATGGCGTTCAAGGATGGCTTTGCGAAGATCCGCGAGATCTTCACAGGCTATTACAGGACGCCGGCCAACCAGCCGGAGCTCAACCTGCGCTTTTCCAACGTCATCGCCGATCTGCTGATCCCTCAGCGCTCGCTGCTGGGCGGCTGGGCGATGGTGCTCCCGGCGCTGATGCTGCTCATCAGCTCGCAGCGGGAGCGCTCCATGCGCCAGACGGTGCTGCTCGCGCTCTGGGCGGGCGCGCTGCCGCTCGTGCATACGCATACGTTCCTCGCGCTGGGGCTGTTCTCGGGCGGCTATTTGCTCGGGCGGCTGATCGTGGATCCGGACGACCGGCGCGGCGTGCTCAAGCGCGCGGGCGTGTACCTCGCGATTGTGCTCGCGCTGGCGCTGCCGCAGGTGCTGACGGGCGCCATCCGCCAGACTGTGGAGGGCGGCGTGCTGCGCTTTCAGTTCAACTGGGTCAACAACAGCGGCGGAAGGGGAATGATCGACGGCTGGTTCTTCTTCTGGGTCAAGAACGTCGGCCTGCCGTTCATCCTGATCGTCTGCGCCTGCCTGAACGCAAGGCGACGCGGCCAGCTCGACCTCGTGCTGGGCATGACGGCGATCTTCGCCGTCGCGGAGACGATCCTCTTTCAGCGCAACGAGTACGACAACAACAAGCTCTTCTATATCTGGTACATGTTCGGCGCAATCCTCGCGGCGGACTACGGCTCCGTGCTCATGCAGCGGCTCGCCGGGCTGGGCGGGAGAAGGTTCCTCTGCGCGCTGTTCATCGGCGCGAGCGTCCTCTCCGGCGCGCTCTCGGTCGCGCGCGAGGCCGTCTCCGGCTATCAGCTCTTCTCCAGAACAGCGGTTGAGGCGGGTGCGTGGGTCGAGGAGAACACCGACAGGGACGCCGTCTTCCTCACCGGCCAGCAGCATATCAACCCCGTCGCCTCGCTGGCGGGGCGGCAGATCATCTGCGGCAGCGACCTGTATGTCTTTTTCCACGGGCTGAGCTATGCGCAGCAGGCGGAGGATTGCCGGCGGTTCCTCGAGGATCCTGAAAGCAACGCCGACGTGCTGGAGGTTTACGGCGTCGACTACATCTACGTCAGCGACTATGAGCGCGCGGATTTTGACGTCGATACAAAGACGCTTGAGGCGGCGTATCCGGTCGTGTATGAGAACGCGGATGTGACGATTTATGCGGTGACGCAATAGCCGCTTTATCGCGCGCGAAGCAAAGAAGGGGTCTGGGGACAATGTCCCCAGGCTAGGGGTATGGGGGATGAAATCCCCCAGCGTTCCCCATCGCGAAGCGATAAAAAAAAACAGTCTCAGAGCAGGCTGCGCAGCAGCCTACGATTGAGACGGGCTTACTTCATGAAAACATCCAAACCCGACAACCAAAGGAACATCGTATGAAACAGAAGCATCGCTTTTTGACCGCGCTGTGCCTGGCGCTTTGCCTGCTCCTGTGCGCTGCCGCCTGCCCGGCGGAGGAGGCGCAGGAAACGCAGGCGTACAGCCGGACGATCACCATCGACGGATTTGGGGACTTCGTCTACTACGCGCAGAACGACCCGGACTGGGACAGGTCGCTCTATGAGCCGCGCTTCAGCAAGAACTATCGCGTGATGCACGGCGGCGGCTGCGCGCCGACGGCGGCGGCCATCGCGCTGGCGAACCTGCTCACGCCGCAGGAGCTGCCGGCGCTGCTTGAGCAGGCCGCTGACCCGGAGACGGGCTTTCCGTACTGCCCCTGCGCGGTCAACGCGTTTGACCACTACGGCGACGAGCACGGGATCACCGACCCCCGGACGCCGGAGGATTTTCTCGCGGCGCTGCCGGTGATCTGCGCGTCGTTTGCCACGGGCAACAACGCGCAGGGGCTCGTGCTGCGCAAGCGCGACGGCTTTGGCACCTCGACGCTGATCTTCGAGACGCTCGCCAACGCGTATGGCCTCGCCTACCGGGGCTATAGCAGCTGGGAGAACGCACTTTCCGTGCTGCAAAGCGGCGGCGTGGTCGTCACCTGCGTGACCAAGGGCATCTTCACCAGCACGTCGCATTTCATGGTCATCGCCGCAGCGGACGAGGACTATATCTACATCCTTGACCCCCTCATGCGGGAAAGCTATGAGCGGGATACGAGCCATCTGCTCGAGGTCGTCGAGCCGGGGCTGGTGCGCGGGAGGACGAAGGACGTGCTGCGCATGGGCCTCTCCTCGTTTTACACGATGAAGCGGCCGGAGGAATAAGCGGAAGGCGGGGAAGACCGTGGTCATGCGGTTTTTGAGGTATTCGCTGGAGCGCGGGCGCAGGATCTGCGTCGTCACGCTGGGCGAGGCGGGGCGCATGGAGCGGCGCAACCTGCTCGTCACGGCCATCGACGAAGACGGCGAAGGCTTTTCGGCGCGCCTGCCGGGCCGGAAGCGGGAGACGCACATCGCGCTTGGCGACGTGCTGACGGCGGCCTACGCGCGCGGCGATACCGGCGAACTGGAATAAATGCAGAGAGGCATCCATCAGGCGCGAAGCGAAGAAGGGAGTCTGAGGGATGAAATCCCTCAGGCAGGTCATAGGGCGGCAGCCCTATCGTATTCTTCATACATCAACCGGCATGATGCCGGTTGCAAGCCCGACGAAATGTTGTAAATCCCGTTGCTTTGCGACCGGGGCTGGAGCTTTACAGAAGGATTTAGAGAGTAATAAAAAAACGTAGTCTCAGAGCAGACCGCGAAGCGGTCTACGATTGAGACGGGTTCTGCGCTGCAAAGCGGACATCCAAATCCCATGTACGGCAGAAACAATCCATGCGCGGAGGAATCGGTTCAATGACAGATCTGTTGATCTTCTTTCAGATGGGCGAATGGATCGGCACGGCGGCGTTCGCCGTCTCCGGCGCGATGGTCGCCATCGACAAGCGGACGGACATCTTCGGCGTGATCCTGCTCGCCGTGATCACGGCGCTGGGCGGCGGCACGCTGCGCGACGTGCTCATTGGCCATGTCCCGCCGAGGATGTTTTCCAGCTTCCATTATGTGCTGCTCGCGACGCTCTGCGCCGTGACGGTCTTCGTGCTCGCGCGCATCTTCAAGGAGAAGTTTGTGTGCCGGGAGCCGCTCATCGAGCAGATCAACAACGTGTTTGACGCGATCGGCCTGGGCGTCTTCGCCGCGTCCGGCGCGCGCATCGGCATGGAGGCGGGCTTTGAAAACGACCTCTTCCTCGTCACGTTTCTGGGCATGACGACCGCCGTGGGCGGGGGCATGCTGCGCGACGTGCTCATTCAGGAGATTCCCTTCGTGCTCAAGAAGCGCGTGTATGCCGTGGCGGCCATCGCGGGCGCGCTGTCGTTTGCGCTGCTGTGCCGCGCGGGCGTCGCGTCGAATTTCGCGTATGCTGCGGGCTGTCTTGTGACGACGGCGCTGCGCCTGATGGCGACCGTGTTCCGCTGGAATCTGCCCAAGGCGATATGATGCAGAAGGGGTTTGGCTGGATCCAAACAAAGGCCGGATGAGGTTTCCCTCTCCGGCCTTTACTCTTTGCTTTTCTGACTGCTCACTCCGTCTGCGCGGCGTCGCTGTCGGAGCGGCGCTTGCGCATGCCCTTGAAGGAGCGGATTGTGCGGAAGGAGTGACGCAGCTTGTAGACCTGAACGGCGCACAGCAGCAGCAGCATGATGGTCACGAACGCGAGGATGTTCGTCCGGGGGAAGCCCGTGAGCACGCCCAGCAGCGTGATGACGACGCTGAGCACGGTCAGCGCGAGCAGACCAAATGCGTTGATCCTGCGGCGCTGGACGAACTCGCGCAGCTTCTCCCGGTTGATGGTCGCGGAAAAATGGCGTTTGCCGGCATGCTTCATGAAAGAATTCCTCCTGAGCCTGAGTATTCTGCGCGAAGCGGCGCATGGCATAGAAAATCAATCTCATTCTATTTCGGGAACCGGCGTCAAATTCCTGTTAAGAACGCGTGAAAAAAAGAGGGGTCAGTTTTCTGAGGGGGATACAAAGATATCCACAGCTTTCCGTAAAGCTGTGGATATCTTTTGTAAAGCGCTGTCACTGTCCGTCGCCGGCCGCGCGCACGGCGCAGCCCGCCATCCAGGCCGTCGCCAGCGGGAGGATGTCCTCGTCGACCTTGAACAGGCCGTGGTGATGCGCCGCCGTGCAGCCCTTCTGCGGCGCGTTCATGCCGACCTGCATGTAGCAGCAGGGGCCGATCGCGCGGTAGTCGGCAAAGTCGTCGCCCAGCATGCTCGGCTCCTGCGGTTGAATCTTCTCCGGCGGGACGAGATCCTGCGCGGCCTCGCGGGCCAGCTGCGCCAGGCGCGCGTCGTTGACCGTCACGCCGCAGACCTGGTTCATCTCGATCTCCGCCGTGCAGCCGTGGGCGTGCGCGACATCGTGAATGATCCGCGAGAACGTGCTCAGCAGCGTCTCATGTACGGCGTCGTCAAAGCAGCGCAGCGTGCCCTCGAGCACGGCGTCCTGCGCGATGATGTTGCAGCGCGTGCCCGCGTGGAACGAGCCGACCGTCACGACGACGCTCTGCATCGGCGAAATGAAGCGGGAGGGGATGTGCTGCAGGCTCTGCACGATGGCCGCGCCTGCCGCGATGGGGTCGATGCAGGCGTCCGGCACGGCGCCGTGGCCGCCCCGGCCGTGGATCGTGACCTTGAACATGTCCGGCGCGGCGCAGACGCCGCCCGCGGAGGCATGCAGCGTGCCCGTCTCATACGGGCTCCAGACGTGCAGCGCGTAGAACGCGTCGATGCCGTCGGCGACGCCCGTCGCGATGACCTCCTTGGCGCCGCGCTCGCCCTCCTCGGCGGGCTGGAAGATGATTTTGTAGGCGCCGGGCAGCTCGCTGCGGTGCGCGGCGAGCAGCAGCGCCGTATAGATGCCGACGGTCGTGTGCGCGTCGTGGCCGCAGCCGTGCATCATGCCGTCGATCTTCGATTTGTAGGGCAGGTCGGTCAGCTCCTGCATCTGCAGGGCGTCCGTGTCAAAGCGCAGGCCGATCGTCTTGCCGGGCTTTGCCCCGCGGATGACGGCGACCGTGATGTTGTCCTTCGGGCAGAGCAGCTCGATGCCCGGCACGCAGAGCGCACGGCGCACCTGCGCGTTCGTGCGCACCTCGCCGTGGGACGGCTCGGGATACTGATGCAGATCCTCAAAGATGGCGCGCATGCCGGCCTCGGCGGCGCGGGCTTCGGAAAGAAAATTCATGTTCATCCAGCTTTCCTGTGTTGTTGTGGGGTATAGGATTCGCCGCACCGGAAAAAAATCCTCTTTTTTATCGATTTCAAAACCTATCAAAATGATCGGAATGGATATAGCTTCAGACTATGACCGATCATATTATTTTTATTCTTGCCTATATGTTCCGAAGCGGGTATAATGAAGCTCGCTGCTTTGGGCTCCGGCCCGGCGGCAGGAAAACATACGGAAGGAACAACCACATGATTGAATTGCGTCAGGTCTGCAAGACGTTTGAGACCGGGGCGAAGGAGGCAAACGTCCATGCCGTTCGGGACGTGTCGCTGACCATCGGGGACGGCGAAATCTTCGGCATCATCGGCTTTTCCGGCGCGGGCAAGTCGACGCTCGTGCGCTGCATCAACCTGCTGGAGAGGCCCACGAGCGGTCAGGTGATCCTGGATGGGCAGGATCTGACGAAGCTCAGCGAGCGAGAGCTGCGCGGGGCGAGGAAGCGCATGGGCATGATCTTCCAGCACTTCAACCTCATGAAGTCGAGAACGGTCTACGAGAACGTCGCCTATCCGCTGCTGGGTTCCGGGCTCAGCCGGGAGGAAAAGCGCGAGAAGGTCATGGGCCTGCTGCGCATCGTCGGCCTGGAGGAGAAGGAGAAGGCCTACCCCAGCCAGCTCTCCGGCGGGCAGAAGCAGCGCGTGGCCATTGCCCGCGCGCTGGCGAACGACCCGAAGGTGCTGCTGTGCGACGAGGCGACCAGCGCGCTCGACCCGCAGACGACCGGGGATATTTTAAAGCTGCTGCGCGAGCTCAACGAATCGCTGCACCTGACGATCGTGCTCATCACGCATGAGATGGCGGTCGTCAAGCAGATCTGCACGCGCGTGGCCGTCATGGAGGATGGCCGGGTCGTCGAGGAGGGGAGCATCTACGACGTCTTCTCCAGCCCGCAGCAGCCCATCACGGGCCGCTTCATCCGCACGACGACGCACATTGACAGCGTCGAGGAGATCCTGCGCACGAATCCCGCTTCGCTGGGCGTAGGCAAGGGCGACATCGTTGTGCGCTACGACTGCGCGGGCGACAGCGCGTCGCAGGCGGTCGTCTCGCGCCTCTCGCGCGAATACGGCGTGGACATCTCGATCATCTTCGGCAACGTCGAAATGCTGCTGGGCACGCCGTTCGGGACGATGATCGTCGTCTTCCGCGGCGAAGAGGAGAGGGTCGCGGCCGCGCTTGACGCGTTCCGCGCATCTGCGAACCGAGTGGAGGTGATCTGCCGTGGCTGAGCTTCTGAGCGGCATCATGCCCAACGTCGTCAAGACGTTTCCGGAGATGACCAAGGCGCTCTTCCAGACGCTTCAAATGGTCGGCACCAGCGCGCTGTGGAGCGCGGTGTTCGGCGTGTTCTTCGGCGTCGTGCTCGTGGTGAGCGCGCCGGGCGGCATCATGGAAAACAAGGTCGTCTATTCCGTGCTCGACAAGGTGATCAACGTCTTTCGCTCGATCCCGTTCGTCATCCTGATCGCGCTGCTGCTGCCGCTGACGCGCATCGTCATGGGCACCTCCATCGGCACGAAGGGCGCGATCTTCCCGCTGGTCATCGGCACGATCCCGTTCTTCTCCCGCCAGATCCACAGCGCGCTGTGCGAGGTGGACAGGGGCGTCGTCGAGGCGGCGCAGGCGATGGGCTCCGGCCCGTGGGAGATCGTCGTGCGCGTGTATCTGCGCGAGGGCCTGGGCGGCATGATCCGCGGCGCGACGATCACGATCATCAACCTCATCGCGCTCTCCGCGATGGCCGGCTGCGTCGGCGGCGGCGGTCTGGGCGATTACGCGATCCGCTACGGCTTCCAGCGCTTCCAGACGGATGTGACGATCGTGACGGTCATCATCCTGCTGATCCTGGTGACGATCATCCAGTCCGTGGGCAACCTGCTGACCCGAAGGCTGCCGTAGTGACAAAGCATTTCCTGCAGTGTATCGCGCCTGTGCGCGTTCCTGAATGGGCAATCGCCCCGAACAAAAGGAGGAAAATGAATATGAAGAAGCTTCTTTCCCTGGCGCTGGCCGCCGTGCTGTGCCTTTCCTGCGCGCTGGCGCTGGCCGAGACCGTGAAGGTCGGCGTCGTTGGCGAGAACAACGAGCAGTGGGAGCAGGTCATCATCCCGACCCTCGCCAAGGAGGGCATCGACATCGAGCTGGTCAAGTTCTCTGACTACATCATTCCCAACGAGGCGCTGGCCAACGGCGACGTCGACCTCAACGCCTTCCAGCACTACAACTTCATGAACAACTGGAGCAAGGAGCATGGCGTCGAGCTGGTCGCCGTCTGCGACACGCTGATCGCGCCGCTGTGCATCTACTCCCAGAAGTACACCTCGCTGGATGAGGTCAAGGACGGCGACGGCATCGCGATCATGAACGACGTCGTCAACGAGGCGCGCGCGCTGCGCATGCTCGAGGCGACCGGCCTGATCACGCTCAAGGACGACATCACCGACCTGGCGACCGTCGCGGATATCGCGGAGAACCCGAAGAACCTCGTCTTCAACGAGATGGAGGCCGCGCTGACCGCCTCCGCCATGAGCGACCCGTCCATCGCCATCGCGTTCCTCAACGGCACGCACGCCAAGGACGCGGGCCTGACCAACGACCAGGCGCTGTACATGGAGCAGTATGATCCGAATAACCCCGACATGCACGGCATCATCAACGTCATCGCCGCGCGCGCCGACCGCGCCGACGATCCGACCTTTGCCCGCATCGCGGAGGTCTATCACTCCGATGAGGTCCGCGCGCTGTTCGATACGGTCTATAAGGGCGTGTACATCCCGGCGTGGGAGTAAGCGCTTTCAGCAAAAGAACAGCAAAAGAAAAAGAGGGATCAGGGGACATCGTCCTTTGATCCCTCTTGTTTTTCAGCGGTCTCAGGCCACGGCTCACAGATTCGCGGCCACGACGCGCTCGATGAAGGCCTTCTGCTCATCCGTCAGCGTCGGGAACGGCGCGCGGCAGGCGCCGCAGTCGATGCCCTGCACCTTCATGATGTGCTTGATCGACGGGAACAGCGAGCAGGAGACGAGCGCCTCCATGATGTCGTTGGCGCGGCGCTGCAGCGCCTGCGCCAGCGGGATGTCGTGCGCGGCATAGGCCGCCTCGAGCTTCGTGAACAGCGGCAGCGTGAAGTTGAAGGTCGAGCCGATGGCGCCGTCCGCGCCGAGCATTCGAGCGCCGATGTAGACCTCGTCAAAGCCGCCGTAGATGACCAGCTCCGGATTGAGGCTGCGGATGCGCTCCATCTGGTGCAGGTTGAGGCTCGTCTGCTTGACGCCGGCGATCGTGCCGTCGGTCAGCATGGCGCGGATGTCCGGGTCATAGATGTCGAGCTCCACGCCCGTGTTGCCCGGGAAGTTGTACAGAAACAGCGGCAGATCGACCGCCTCGCGCAGCGCGGCGAAGTAGCGCGCGATGTTCTTCATGCCGAATTTGTAGTAATACGGCACGGTCGAGATCATCGCGTCATAGCCAAGCGCCTTCGCGGCTCTCGCGTACTCGAGCGCCTCCTGCGTGGAGATGGAGGCGACGGAGGCGATGAGCTTCGTGCCCTGCCGCCCGGAATAGCCCGCCGCGGCCTCAAGGCCCTGCATGCGCTCCTCGTGGCTGAGCATCGGGCATTCGGCGCTGCTGCCGCCGATCAGGAAGCCCGCCGCGCCCTGCGCGATGGTCTTGTCCATGAGCTTGTGCAGCGCGTCGGGGTTAAAGCGCCCGTCGCTGTCAAACGGCGTGATCGCGGCGACGAAAAAGCCGCCCATTCCCTGCATCTTTTTCATCCTGGGTTCTCCCTTTCTCTCGTTGGTTGGTTATCCTGCCACAGCGCCGCCTCATGCCCGGCGCACGCTGCCGTGTGTGACGATGTATTGCTCCTGCGCGGCGGCGAGCAGCGGGGCGTCCGCTTTTTCGTCGTCCGTGTACATCGCGCGGACAGTGAACTCGCCGACCGTCTCGCGGATGCGCCGCAGCTTTTCTTCGCCCTTGCAGTTTTTGCCGATCAGCGCGCCGGTCGCCTCGTCGCAGCGCGTGCCGATGAGCGTATAGCCACCCAGCAGCTTCGCCGCATGGCGCAGCTCGAATTCCGGCGACGCGGAAGCGATGACGATGGGGATGTCGCGCGGCGTTTTGTCAAACCACGCGCCCAGCTTTGCGCGCGTCGCCTCCTCCTGCCAGAAGCGCTCCGCCTCCTGCGTGAGCGAAAAGCGCCTGGCCATCTCGCCAAAGAGCACGGTCTTGAACTGCGTCAGCGTGCCCTTCTTCATCGCGACGCGAACAGCCGCCGCCAGCACGCACGGCAGCGCCGCGATCATGCCGGGATGGCGGCGCAGGCAGTAGAGCGTGAAATCGACCGTCGAATCGCCGTC
>SFFC01000145.1 GCA_004556985.1 Clostridiales bacterium
ATGCCCATGTTTTGCAGCGCGCGGATGGCGGCGGGGCTGTCCTCCCGGATGACGTCCGCGACGGCGATCACGCCCAGCAGGCGGTTGTCCTGCGCGAAGAGCAGCGGCGTTTTGCCGGCCTCGGCGAGCTGCTCCGCGCTGCTGCGGATGTCCTGCGGCAGGGAGAGCAGGGAGCTCAGATAGCTCATGGAGCCGCCGGTCAGCCGCTTGCCGCCCAGCGTTGCGGTCAGGCCGTTGCCGGGCAGTGCGGAAAAGCCTTCGACGGGCTTGGGATCAACGCCGTCCTCCTTGGCTTTTTTCAGGATGGCGCGGGCCAGCGGATGCTCGCTGCGCGCTTCAAGAGAGGCGGCGAGGGTGAGCAGCGTGCTATTCCTCACGCCGGAGGCGGGCAGAATATCCGTGACGACGGGCTCGCCGCTGGTGATGGTGCCGGTCTTGTCGAGCGCGACGATCTCCATGCGCCCGGTCTCCTCCAGGGAGACGGCCGTCTTGAAGAGAATGCCGTTTTTCGCGCCCAGGCCGTTGCCGACCATGATGGCGACGGGCGTCGCCAGGCCCAGCGCGCAGGGGCAGCTGATGACGAGCACGGAGATGCCGCGCGCGAGCGCGAAGCCGATGCTCTCCCCGCAGAGCAGCCAGACGGCGACCGTGACCGCCGCGATAGCGATGACTGCCGGGACGAAGATGCCCGAGACGCGGTCTGCGATCTTGGCGATAGGGGCCTTTGTAGCGGCGGCGTCGCTGACCATTTTGACGATCTGGGAGAGCGTGGTGTCCTCGCCTACGCGCGTGGCCTCACAGGTCAGGAAGCCGGACTGGTTGACCGTTGCGGCGGAGACCGCGTCGCCGGGCGCCTTGTCCGCCGGGATGCTCTCGCCCGTCAGCGCAGCCTCGTTGACGGCGCTGCTGCCCTCGAGCACGACGCCGTCGACCGGGATGCTCTCGCCCGGACGGACGACAAAGCGGTCCCCGCGGCGAACCTGCGCGATCGGGACGGTGACCTCCCTGCCGTCGCGCAGGAGCACGGCGGTCTTGGGCGCGAGCTTCATGAGCCCCTTGAGCGCGTCGGTCGTCTTGCCCTTGGAGCGCGCCTCGAGCATCTTGCCCACGGTGATCAGCGCGAGGATCATCGCGGCAGATTCGAAGTAGAATTCATGCATCCAGCCCATGACGGCTTCGGCGTCACCGGCCACCTGGGCGCCCGTCATCGCGAAAAGGGCGTAGACGCTGTAGCCGAAGGACGCGGTCGCGCCCAGGGCGACGAGCGCGTCCATGTTCGGCGCGCCATGCAGCAGGGACTTCGTGCCGCTGATGAAGAATTTCTGGTTGATGACCATGATGGCGACGGTCAGCAGCAGCTGAATCAGGCCCATCGCGACGTGGTTCCCGTCAAAGAATGGCGGCAGCGGCCAGCCCCACATCATGTGGCCCATCGAAAAATACATGAGCACGATCAGAAAGCCGAGCGAGGCGATCAGGCGGCGCCTCAGCACGGGCGTCTCGCGGTCGGCAAGCGCATCCTCAGCAGCAGCGGGCGACGCTGCACCCTGCGAGGAGGCTGCGCCCTTGGGGCTTGCGCCGTAGCCGGCGGCCTCGACCGCGGCGATGATCTCCGCCGGAGAAGCGCTGCCCTCGACGCCCATCGAGTTGGTCAGCAGGCTGACCGAGCAGGCTGTGACTCCCGGCACCTTGGAGACGGCCTTTTCCACGCGCGTGCTGCACGCGGCGCAGCTCATGCCGGTGACGTTGTATTGATCCATCGGAATTCCCTCCTTATCGGGATAAACAGCGGCGCGCATCAGCGCATAAGCTTTTGCAGCGTCGTCACGAGCTCGTCAATCGTCTCGTCATTGCCCTCGCGGATATCCTGCGCGACGCACGTGCGGATATGGTTGGCGAGGAGCACCTTGGTGAAGCTGTTCAGTGCGGCGCTGGCGGCGCCGACCTGCGTCAGGATGTCGATGCAGTAGGCGTCGCGCTCGACCATGCCGCGGATACCGCGAATCTGCCCCTCGATGCGGTTCAGGCGATGAATCAGCGCCTTGACTTCCTCCTCGGAGCGCTCCTTGTTTGGATGACAGGAGCAGCAGGGCTTTTCGTCCATTTCGTTCACCTCGCTTTCACGCCCCTTATTATATACCCGTTGGGGGTATAATGCAAGGGGGGAACGAAAAAGAATCACAAAATGAAGAATGAGTTGTGCATTGCAAAAACGGGAGCCGCCTGTGTCTGGCGGCTCCCGTCGGAGGATGGGGGTTTATTCGAAGGTGTAGAGCTGGCGATAGCCAGCCTCGGGATTGGGTGTCAGCACGAAGTAGCGCTGCGCGAGCAGGGCTGCGGCGTCTCCGCCGAAGTGCTCGCAGTAGGCCTGCACATGCTGGGCGAGCTCGGCGCGGTCTTCCTGCGTCATTTCGCGTACGAGCACCTGGCGGGGCAGGCCGAAGGGCGCCTTGTCGCAGCGCAGGATGATCTTGCCGCCGTGCATGCCCGTGCCGCAGAAGAAGCGGCAGGGATACGCGCCGTCTGCGCCGATGCCGAGGATGGCGATCAGCCCGCCGGCGAGGTATTCGCCCAAAAAGGAGCCGGCCGTCCCGCCGACGACGAGCACGGGGTAGTGATCCATGTAGGCCTTCATGTGGATGCCCGCGCGATAGCCGACGTTCTTTTCAATCAGGATGCGGCCGCCGCGCATGCCGTAGCCGCAGGCGTCGCCGCAGTTGCCGTGGATGATGACCTCGCCAGTGTTCATCGTGTCGCCGACGGCCTCCTGGCAGTTGCCGAAGACCTCGACGCTCGCGCCGTCCATGTATTGCGCCAGGCCGTTGCCGGGCGTGCCGTAAAGGGTGAAGCGGCGGTTCTTCGCGCCGCAGGCGATATAGCGCTGGCCACAGAGGCCGTCGATGACGACCTCGGGATCGTCGCTGCGACGGATTGTCTCGTTGAGATCCTGATAGTAGATGCCCGTGGCATGGAGCTTCACAGTGTGCCACCTCCCAGTTTCATTGCGCGCTCGGTGGCCGAGAAGGCCATGAGCTGCGGAGTTTCCCGAATGAGCTCGAAGTCGATCGTGGAGAGCGGAGTCCGCTCGCGAACGAGCGACGTGTAGATGCCCGCGCGGTCGATATCGCCCAGGAGGATGAAGCCGACGAGCCTGTCGTCGCGGGTGTAGAGCAGCTTGTAGCTGTCGCCCCTGCGGGTGAGCAGCGGCTCGCCGTCGTAGCTGCCTGCGCTGATGAGGTGCAGGCCCATGAAGCCGGTCGCGTTCATCGGGATGCCCTTGTCGTGAACGGCGTGGCCGCCGGCCATGTTGCGGCCCGCCGTGTCGCCCTGCATGGAGGCGTTGGGCCAGATGGCCAGCGCGCGGCGCTTGCCGGTATCCGGATCGAGGCTGACGGTGCAGTCGCCCGCGGCGAAGATATCCGCCTCGCTCGTGCGGCAGAGCTCGTCCACGACGATGCCGCGCTCGAGCGCAAGGCCAGCTGTCTGCGCCAGCTGCGTGTTGGCGCGCACGCCGACGGCCATCACGAGCACGTCAAAGGCCAGCGTATCGCCGCCGGAGAGATGGGCGACGTTCCGCTCAAAGCGCGTGACGCTCTGCCCGAGATGGAAGCGCACGCCGGCGCGCTCGATGTGCTTTTGTACGATCGCGGCGGGCTCCTGCGGCAGCACGGTCGAGAGGATGCGCGGCGCGAGATCGACCACGTCGATGGAGGCGGCGAGGGGGAGGATGCCCTCCGCGCATTTGAGGCCGATCAGGCCGGCGCCGACGATCAGCACGCGCTTTGATTTGTCCTGCTTCAGCAGCGCCTGCAGGGCGAGCGCGTCGTCGAGCGTCGTAAAGCAGGTCTTGGCGGGCACGGTGTCATAGCCCTCCGTCGGCGGGACGAACGGCGAGGAGCCGACCGCCAGGCAGAGCCTGTCATAGGGCAGGGTCTCGCCGTTTGAGAGGGACACCGTATGCGCGGCGGCGTCGATCGTCTCAGCGCGAACGCCGCGAATGGCGTGCACGCCATTCTTCTCCTCGTAATCCGCGGGGCGATAGCGCAGGAGCTTTTCCTGCGTCGTCTTGCCCTCAAGCAGGTAGGAAATCAGCGGACGGCCGTAAAAGGGGTAGGG
>SFFC01000027.1 GCA_004556985.1 Clostridiales bacterium
GCGGATGTATTCCTCGTCCCGGCGTATTTCAAGTGCCGCCGGACGCTGATGACCCGCGCGCATCATGTGAATGCCAAAGAGATAAGCGCCTGACCCGCCCGGGAAATTCGCTCTTTTCAATTCAGCGCGGATGGTGTATAATCAAGCATAACGGCTTCGCCGCAGGGCGGAGAGAAGAAGGTTTTTGAGGAGGTACCCATTTATGGCCAGAGGCGGATTCCCCGGCATTCCGGGCGGCAATATGCAGCAGCTCATGCGCCAGGCGCAGAAGATGCAGCAGCAGATGATTCAGGCCCAGCAGGAGCTCGACGCGCGCGAGTACGAGGGCACGGCGGGCGGCGGCGCCGTCACCTGCACGCTCAGCGGCAAGCGCCAGCTCCTGAGCCTGACGATTGACAAGGACGCGGTTGATCCCGAAGAGGTCGAGATGCTCCAGGATATGATCGTCGCGGCGGTCAACGACGCTCTGCGCAAGGGCGAGGAAACCCGCGAGAGCGAGATGGCGAAGATCGGCGGCGCGGCCGGCATGGGCGGCCTGTTCTGACGATGGCGGGGCAAATTGAACCGATTGCGCGCATGGCGCAGCAGCTTTCCCGCCTGCCGGGCATCGGCGCGAAGTCCGCGCAGCGGCTGGCGTATTACATCGTCTCCCTGCCGGAGGACCAGGTGCACGAGCTGGCGGCGGCCATCTGGCAGGGCCGCAAGGCGGTCAAATACTGCTCCGTCTGCGGCAATTACACGGTGGAGGATCCCTGCCCGATTTGTGCGGATGAAAAGCGGCACAACGGCGTGCTCTGCGTCGTGCGCGATCCGCGCGACGTCGCGGCGATGGAGCGCATGCGCGACTTCAAGGGCACCTATCATGTGCTGCATGGCACGATTTCCCCGATGGAGGGCATCGGCCCGGAGGACATCCGCATCCGCGAGCTGCTCGAGCGCGTGGGCAGGGAGGACATCAGCGAGGTGATCCTGGCGACCAACCCCGACATCGAGGGCGAGGCGACGGCCGCCTATATCGCGCGGCTGCTCAAGCCGATGGGCATCCTCGTCACGCGCATCGCGCACGGCCTGCCCGTGGGCGGCGACCTCGAATACACCGACGAGGTGACGCTGGCCAAGGCGATGGAGGGCCGCCGGGAAATGTAATTGGCGGGATTTCAAAAAAACGCTTGACAGCGGGCGTATTGTGTGGTAACATGTATCTCGCTGATGAGCGATGCGGTAGTAGCTCAGTGGTAGAGTGCCACCTTGCCAAGGTGGATGTCGCGAGTCCGAATCTCGTCTACCGCTCCATGTCAAGACGTCGGGACTGTCCGGCGTCTTTTTCTATGCGTTCATGATGACCCTGACAACCCAAAGAGAACGGAGGATTTCGGATGAGCTTTTCGCTGAGGCCCTATCGCGCGCCGGATTTTGAGCAGCCGCGCTTTGCGCAGGCGCCGGATGTGCGCATGGCGGAGGTGGAGCTTGACGGCGTCGCGCCGGAGGGCTACCACAGCACGTCGATGTATCCCGAGTATTTCAAAATCGACGGGCGCTGGCGCCTGGCGGAGGAAAGCCGGATGGACAGCGCGGTTGTCCTTCGGGAGGACGGGCGGCTGGATGTTGTGGAGCTGCGCAACCTGCGCCGCGGCGACCGGGTGATCCTCGGGCGGACGGACGGCGGCGAGGAGGGCATCTATCTGCATGCCGACGGCTTTGCGCAGGCGGACGGCGGCGCCGATCTGTTCGCCTTCCGCAGCGCGCGCTCCCGGGAGACGGCGTTTTCCCGCGACTACGACTTTCTCTATCAGCTGCTGCTGCACGAGCGCGAGCATGGCAATGTGCTCTTTGTGATGGGGCCGGCGTTCGCCTTTGACGCGGATGCGCGCAGCGCCATGCAATGGCTGATCGAAAACGGGTTTGTCCACGGCGTGCTGGCGGGCAACGCGCTGGCGACGCACGATCTGGAAGCCGGCCTGCTGCGCACGGCGCTGGGCCAGGATATCTACACGCAGGAGCTGCGGCACAACGGCCACTACAACCACCTCGACGTGATCAACAAGGTGCGTAGGAGCGGCTCGATTCCGAAATTCATTGAGGAATACGGCATCCGGAACGGCATCATGTACGGCCTGGTGAAGCAAAATGTGCCGTTTGTGCTCACGGGTTCCATCCGCGACGACGGCCCGCTGCCGGAAGTCATCGGCGACGCTTATGCCGGACAGGCTGCGATGCGCAATCTCGTGCGCAGGGCGACGACGGTCATCTGCCTGGCGACCCAGCTGCACACCATCGCGACCGGCAACATGACGCCCTCCTTTCGCGTCGTCGACGGCGTCGTGCGCCCGCTGTATCTGTACACGGTCGATATCTCAGAATTTGTCGTCAACAAGCTGCGCGACCGCGGCAGCCTGAGCTCGATCTCCTTTGTCACCAACGTGCAGGACTTCATCGTGCACGTCGCCAAGGGCGTGCGCCAGCTTGACGAGCAGCGCAAAGCGGAGGAGAGGACACAGAAGGATCCCGCCTGAGAAACGGCCAGCCCTGCCCGGCAAGCCCGGCGCAGGGCGTTTTCCGTTTGCGGGCGGACGCAGGGGAATGCCTCTTAAAATGAGCGCGCCGCACGGGAGCGGGTCATGCAGGAAAACTTCTGTCCATATAGAATTCTAAATGGGGCTTCTTTCCTCAAAGGGCGGTTTCGTCAAAGGGAGAGGAGCATACGAAGGGGGATCGGCTATGGCCAAACAACAGGAAAGCCTGACGCCGGCGGTCTGGAAGAGCCGCGGCGAGCAGATCAGGCAGGAGGTCTTTGCTCAGCTGGATGCGCTCGAATCGGGAAAGCTCGACGCGCAGCAGCAGGCCGAAGTCCGGGAGGCCGTGCGCGGGCGGATCAAGACGCTCAAGCACGAGCAGAACCAGATGATCGGCTATATGGCCGAGGAGGCCATGTTTATCGACGAGATCGAGACACGGTTCAAGGAATACGAGCGGGTCAGCCGGCGGCGCTTCCATCTGCTGCCGCCCGCGCCGACGAACGCGCAAATCGACAGCGCGGAGAAACGGACGCGCCATTTTGCGCAGGGCAAGTCATTCTACAAGCTCTTCTGGGTGTTCTTCATCGGATGCTTCCTGGGCGTGGTCGTCGAGCGGACCTGGTGCTTCGTCCGTTATGGCCTCTATGAGCCGCGCGTCGGCCTCATCTATGGCCCCTTCAACCTCGTTTACGGCATCGGCGCATGGGCGCTGACGCTGGCGCTCTATCCGTTCCGCAACAGGAGCAAGATCTTCTCCTTCCTGGGCGGCGCGCTGGTGGGCAGCGCGGTCGAATACGCCTGCTCCTGGTTTCAGGAGATGGTCTTCGGATCCGTCTCGTGGGATTATTCGAATCAGCCGCTTAACCTGAACGGGCGCATCTGTCTGCTCTATTCCGTCTACTGGGGGATACTGGGCGTGCTCTGGATCAAGGATCTCTATCCGCGCATGGCGAAGGGCATCCTCAAAATCCCCAACAGGGTTGGCAAGCCGCTGACGTTCGCGCTGGCGGCGTTCATGCTCTTCAACACCGTGATGACAGGGCTGACGACGCTGCGCTGGATGGAGCGCAGGCAGGGCCTGCCCGCGCGCAACGCGGCGGAGGTCTACTTTGACGCGCACTACCCCGACGAGAGGATGGAATCGATTCTCTCCAACCTCGTCTTCAACGACGAGCGGGAGGGCAGGCAATCAGACGGAGCAGGGGAAGATCCAGCGGATGCGCAGGTGGAGAAAGCGGAAAATTGAGGAAAAGAAGCTGCAAGAAACCGGGCCTCAGGATCGTCTTATGGACAGAAGATAAACGGCAAAAGCCGGAAAGGAAGGGATTCTGATGAAGACTTGGAAGGGCTTGGCAGGGGTGCTGCTGTGCTGCGCGCTGCTGCTGGGGAGCGCGGCGCTGGCGGATGGCTATCCGCAGGGGCACACCAGCCGCCATTTCGGACAGGTGTATTTCTCCACCTGTACGGGGAATGATGACGGCTATGTCAATACGGACGGCGTTGGCGGCATCACCGCGGCGGACCCGTATTTTCTGACCGTCATCAGCAAGAGCGCCAGCATCTGGGCGGAGCCGAGGACGAACAGCAAAAAGCTCGCCAGCGCAAGCTTTGGCGACACGCTCATGCTGCGCGCCGCGGAGGGCAGCAGCGGCTATGTCGAGCAGGGCGGCTTTTACGGCATCGATTACAAGGGGCAGAGCGCCTGGGTCAACAAGAGCTACGTCGTGCGCAACACGCTGGAGATCGTGCTGATGGAGAGCAACGTGCCGGCCTATATTGCGCCGGATACAAATGCCAAAAAGGTCGGCTCGTTGGCCAAGCATACGCGCTATCGCGTCGTGGGCATTTACGACGATTTCTACATCATCAATCTGCGCGGCGCGGCGGTCGCCTTTATCCCGATGAGCGTGCGCCACTACGACACGTTCTTTGAAAGCAACTACCACACCGGCGCGAGCACGACGCTGACGACGATCGCCGCCACGACGATGCGCACCGGCCCGGGGGACGATTACGCCGCCGTGAAGGATGTGAAGGCCGGCGCGCAGTTCAGCTGCATGGATGTGATCGACGGCTGGTATATGGTGACGGAGCAGACGAAGGCGGACGGCTTGGTTTACGCCTTTATTCCCTCGTGGGCGGCGCAGACGAAGGACGGATGGTGAGCGGCCGCCGCCCCAAACAGAACCGGCGCCGCCTGCATGTGCAGGCGGCGTTTCTCTGCCCGGCAAAGTCCGGGAATCGGCGCAAATGGGCTGAAAACGCATGGAAACTGCAAAAAAATGCTGGTAAAACGGAACAAAAGACGAACGATTCGGAAAAAATGAAGCGGTTCTGTCGGAAATTTGTTGATTCCGGAAGGCATTTCTGATACAATACACGGGCAACAAAAGACTTGGCGTTGCCTGTCTTTTCTTTGATTTGTAGTCCGTTGCGCAGAGCCCGCCTGCGAAGCAGCGAAGGGCGGCCCGAGAGAAGAAAGGGGATACACTGATGGCTAAGCAGCTTGAGATGATGTACGAGGGCAAGGCGAAGCAGGTCTTCGCTACGGATGATCCGACGCTGGCGATCATTCATTACAAGGACGATGCGACCGCGTTCAACGGCCTGAAGAAGGGCACGATCGTGGGCAAGGGCGTCGTCAACAACCTGGTGAGCAACCATCTGTTCAAGATGCTTGAGGAGAACGGCATTGAGACCCACCTGGTCGAGCAGCTGAACGAGCGCGACAGCGTCGTCCGCCGGGTTCAGATTGTTCCGCTCGAGGTGATCGTGCGCAACATCGCGGCGGGTAGCCTCTCCAAGCGCCTGGGCCTGCCGGAGGGCACGAAGCTGCACAGCACCGTGCTCGAGTTCTGCTACAAGAACGACGACCTCGGCGATCCGATGGTCAACACCTACCACATCGCCGCGATGGAGCTGGCCACGCGCGAGGAGGTTGAGACGATCTCTGCGATGGCGCTGAAGATCAACGAGCTGCTGACCGCGTACCTGAAGGATCTCAATATCGAGCTGATCGATTTCAAGCTGGAGTTTGGCCGCTTTGACGGCCGTATTGTCCTGGCGGACGAGATTTCCCCGGACACCTGCCGCTTCTGGGACAGCAAGACCGGCGAGAAGCTCGACAAGGACCGCTTCCGCCGCGATCTGGGCGACGTCGAGGGCGCGTATCAGGAGATCCTGCGCCGCCTCATGGGAGGAAATGACTGATGATCGATCGCTATACCCGCCCCGAAATGGCCGCGCTGTGGACCAAGCAGAAGAAGTTTGAAACCTGGCTGGAGGTCGAGCTCAACGCGACCGACGCCTGGGTGAAGCTGGGCAAGGTTCCGGCCGAGGCGGCTGCCGCCATGCGCAAGAACGCGAAATTCACCGTTGAGCGCATCGAGGAGATCGAGGAATCGACCCGCCACGATGTCGTGGCGTTCACCCGCTGCGTCGCGGAGAGCCTGGGCGAGGAATCCAAGTATCTGCACTTTGGCCTGACGAGCACGGACGTCGTCGACACGGCGCTCTCCTCGATCGTCTCCAAGGCCTGCGACATCCTTGAATCCGACATGCACAAGCTGATCGACACGCTCGCCAGCCAGGCGGTCAGGTACAAGATGACCCCTTGCATGGGCCGCACGCACGGCGTCCACGCCGAGCCGACGACGCTGGGCCTCAAGTTTGCGCTCTGGTATGCCGAGATGCAGCGCAACATGGAACGCATGGAGCATGCGCACAAGACCATCCGCGTGGGCAAGATCTCCGGCGCTGTGGGCACCTATGCCAACGTCGACCCGTTTGTCGAGCAGTATGTCTGCGAGAAGATGGGGCTGGAGGCCTCGCCGATCAGCACGCAGGTGCTTCAGCGCGACCGCTATGCCGAGCTGATGACGACCATCGCGATCATCGGCAGCTGTCTGGAGAAGTATGCGACGGAGGTTCGCGGCCTGCAGAAGACCGAGCTTCGCGAGGTCGAGGAGCCGTTCCGCGCGGGCCAGAAGGGCTCTTCCGCGATGCCGCACAAGCGCAACCCGATCAACTGCGAGAAGGTTTGCGGCCTTTCCCGCGTGCTGCGCGGCTATGCGCTCTCCGCGATGGAGGATGTCGCGCTCTGGCACGAGCGGGACATCAGCCATTCCTCCGTCGAGCGCATCATCCTGCCGGACGCGACGCAGCTGCTTGACTACATGCTCACGCTGATGAACCGCATTCTGGGTGACTTGTTCGTCTATCCGGAGAACATGGAGCGCTCCATGAGCATGTCCTACGGCCTCACGAATTCCCAGCATGTGCTGCTGACGCTGATCGAGAAGGGCATGCTGCGCGAGACGGCGTATGACTGTGTGCAGCGCAACGCCATGCGCGCGTGGGAGGAGAAGCGTCCGTTCCGCGAGCTGATTGAGCAGGAGCCGGTCGTGCGCGAGCATCTGACGGACGAGGAGCTCGACAGCTGCTTCGATCTTTCCTATCACTACAAGCATGTGGATGAGGTTTTCCGGCGCCTGGGACTTGAGGACTGAATCCTTCGCGTTTTCTGTTCCTTTTTCATGAAAGAACTGTCCAAGAATCCCTGCGGAATCTTGGACGGTTTTTCATATTTTTCACGAAAGCCTTTCGTTTGAGCTTGTAACGGGCGGCGTTTTCTACTATAATGAAGCTGTCTGTAAATACTCTTGTCACCTGTTTTGCCGATTGCAGGCCCTTTGTTGGAGGATATATGTATAAAATGCTGCTGGTTTCCGACAAGCAGGAAATCCGGGATCTCTACGAGCGCTTCCCGGAGTGGGAAACCCTGGGCTTTGAGCGCCCGAGCGTGGCCAGAAATGCGGGTGAGGGGATCGCCTGTTTGCAGCACGATCGCTTTGACGCGGTGTCATCGCTGCTGTCCGTGGGCGACGGAAAACGTTTTTTTGCCTATCTTTCCAAAATGCCGGAAATGCTGGGCATGGAGACGGCGCGCGATGAGGCGCGGCTTCGCAAGGAGATCAGCAGCGCCAGGCGGACGCTTTCCTCCCGGGACGCTGCGCGCCAGCTCAAGCAGGTGGACGATCTGACCCGCGCCATGCAGGGCGAATTCTTCTGCGACATGCTGCGGGGCATGCCGATTGACAGGGAGAAGATCGACGAGCGCATCCGCGAGCTGAAGATCAGAACGATCGATCCGGCCCAGCCGGTGAGCACGGCGTCCTTCCGGCTCCCTCAGGGTGATTATTTTCTGGCCGAGGTCTGGCGCTATGGGCGTGATCGGCTGGAAAATGCGCTGCGCAACATCTTTGAGAGCGGCGGCGAGCGGATGCATTATGTTCTGCTGATCATCAACCCGCATCACATGCGCCTGATCGGCCTGCCGCGGGAGGGGATGACGGCGGACGAGGTCTACGCGCAGATGATGGTGCATCTGGAGCGCTGCCAGGAGGCGCTTGCGGAGTATTTTGAACTGACGCTCAACATCAAGCGCGTCGTGCGCTATGACAGCCTCTACGCGCTTGGGCGCGAGAACGCGCTGCGCACGGCCCATTGACGCTTTGCAGGAGAACCCGGCAGATGCCGGGTTCTTTTCGTTGCGCAGAAACGGCACAGATCGTCTGCCATGCAGAAGAATCCGAAGGGCTCAAAGGGGAGAGCGGCTGTCTGTTCTGCCCGTCGGGGACGGCTCATATCCTCAAAGGCGGGCGGACGGCGCTGCCCGCGCGGCGCATGAGGCGCAGCAAGGAGGCGGAGGCATGGCGGGAAGGCGGGGAAGACGGCTGGCGCTGTCCATCGGCTTGCCGGAGGATGCGCTGACGGGCGGCACGAGGGTGACGCTGACCGGGCGCAGCGCGGTGCTCGTGGAGGGGCAGCGCGGCGTCATCGAGCTGGGAACGCGCAGAATCCGGCTCCGAACGGGCGACGGAGTGCTGACCGTGGCGGGCGAGGGGCTGCGCCTTCAGGAGCTCTCCTTTGACGCGGCACTCATCGCCGGAGATTCGCTGCTCGGCGTGACCTACGGCCGCCCGGACGGACTGGGGGCGGGCCAGTGAGCGTTCTGATGGAGATCAGCGGGCTGAACCTGGAGAAGCTGATGCGCGCCGCCGCGCAGGATGGGCTCGTCCTTCGCGATATCCGCAGGGAGGAGCGGGCCGTGCGCGTGCGCGTGAGCCTGCGCCAGAGGCAGGCGCTTGAGGCGCTGTGCGGGCGGTATGGCTGGGAGATGCGCGAGCTGCGTGCCGGGCCCCTGCTGCGCGCGGGACGTTTTCTGGCGCGCCGGCGGATGATGGCGGCCGCCGCGCTGCTCTGCCCGATGTTGGTCTATGCCTCCTCGCAGATGCTGCTGCGCGTCTGTGTCGAGGGCGCGGGCGAGAACGCCGCAGCCGTTCGCGAGGAGCTGCGCAGCGCGGGCGCCGTGCCGGGCCGGCTCAAGCGCATGCTCTCGACGGATGCCCTGCGCGCGCGGCTTGAATACGCGCTGCCGGGGCTGGTGTTCGCGGGCGTGCGCTTTGAGGGGAGCACGCTGCTGGTCGACTGCCGGCGCGCCCGGGAGGGGGAAAGCCTGGAGGTGCCGGGCGAGGGGCTTGACCTCGTCGCCTTGGAGCCGGGCATCATCACGCGGCTGTGGGTGCAGAGCGGCACGCCGCTCGTCGAGGCCGGGCAGGCGGTCTACGCCGGTCAGGTGCTCGTGCGCGGCGAGGAGCGGACCCAGGCGGGTGGCGTGCACGCCGTGCGGGCACAGGGGCAGGTCATGGCTCGGGTCTGGGCGCGCGGCGATGTGCGCGTTCGCCTCTGGGAGGAGAGGACCGTCGAGACCGGGCAGACGCGAAGCCGAGTGACGATCTGCACGCCCTGGCAGACGCGCGTGGTCGTGGAAGCGGAGCCGTTTGCCTCCCAGGACGCGAGCACGCGCATCGAGCCTCTGGTCGGCCTTTACCTGCCGGTTTACCGGAAAATCGAAACGTATGCGGAAACCGTGGTCTTCCGTTCGCCCCGGGACAGCGGGGAGGCGATCGCCCGGGCGCAGGGCGCGGCGGAGGAAATCGCAAAAAACAGCTGCCCGGCCGGGGCTGAAACGCTTGACAAATGGACAAAGTATAGTATGATAGATAATGAGTTCGTATATGCGACAGTTGTGATTGAGTATGAACGCGATATCGCGTCCAGGACGCCATAGCTGCGGCGAACCCAGAAACGTACATTACGGGAGGTCTGCTCTTTTGGCAGAGGACTTGAAGGAGACGCCGGAATCGGGCGTCATTCAGAATCTCTTCGGCACGGGCGACGAGAACATGCAGGCGCTGGAAAGGCTGCTGGGGGTTCGCGTGTCGCTGCGCGGTGGGGAGATTGTCGTGGAGGGAGAGGGCGAAGCGAACGTTCTTCGCGCGCGGGAAATCCTGCGCCGCCTGGGCGCGATGTGCGCGCGGGGCGAGCGCGTCGACCCGGCCGTCGTGCAATACGCCGTCTCCCTGGAGGAAAAGGGCGAGCTGGACGCGCTGGATACGCTGTATCAGGAGGTCGTCGCGACGACGTTCCGCGGGAAGCCGATCCGCTGCAAGACGCTGGGCCAGCGCGAATACGTGCGCGCGATCCGGCGCAACACGCTGACCTTCGGCATAGGCCCGGCGGGAACGGGCAAAACCTATCTGGCGATGGCGATGGCCGTGGCGGCCCTCAAGGCCAAGAGTGTGGAGCGAATCGTGCTGACGAGGCCGGCGGTCGAGGCGGGAGAGAAGCTCGGTTTTCTTCCGGGTGACCTGAATCAGAAGGTCGATCCCTACCTGCGCCCACTCTACGACGCGATGTTCGAGATGCTTGGCGCGGAGACGTGCCAGCGGATGCAGGAGCGCGGTGTGATCGAGGTGGCTCCGCTGGCCTATATGCGCGGACGGACGCTTTCAGACGCCTTCATCATCCTCGACGAGGCACAGAACACGACGCAGGAGCAGATGAAGATGTTCCTGACGCGCATGGGCTTTCGCTCCCGGATTGTTGTGACGGGCGACCCCTCGCAGATCGATCTGCCGCGCGGAAAGCGCAGCGGCCTGACCGAGGCGGTCGAGGTGCTCGAGGGGATCGAGGACATTGCCGTCATGCGGCTGACGCATCAGGACGTCGTGCGGCATGAGCTGGTGCAGGCCATCGTGCGCGCCTATGACGCGCATGCGCGCCGCGCAAAGGAGGATTACCGCGATGGAAGATACGCCGAAAACCAGCAGGACATGGATTGACCGCCTGAGCCTGCGCGTCAGACAGGCGCTGTATGTGGGCGTGACCTATTTCGTGCTGCTGCTCATCTGTGTGCTGGCCATTGCGCCGGAGCAGTATGACCTCGCCGTGGGCGATGTCGCGCCCAAGACGATCACGGCCAGCAAGGATATCGTCGACGAGATCACGACGGAGCGCCGCCGCCAGACGGCCGCGGACGCGGTTTCGCCGGTCTACTACAAGGACGACACGATCGCCGAGACGGTTCTTTCCGACATGGAGGCCAGCTTTTCCGAGCTGCGCGCCGTGCGCGAGCTGGGCGCGCAGATCAAGGCGGGCTGGACGGAGAGTGGCGACAGCTTTACGGAGGACGACTATGTGCAGGCATCGGGCCTGCTGACGCGCCTGACACTGAGCAGCTACCAGCTGCGCACGCTGATGAACACAGCCGAGACCGACTTTGAGACGCTGTATCAGAGCCTGCTTTCCGCGACGCGCACGACGCTCGTCTCCACGATCACCGAGGGGCAGATCAACGATGCCATCAGCAACATCCAGCAGATCGTCGCCTACAATACCCGCACGGATCTGTGGTACAACATCGCCATACCGACCCTGCGCGCCTGCCTGCAGCCCAACATGCTCATCGACCAGGAGGCGACGGAGGAAAACCGCCAGAAGGCGATGGACGCCGTCGAGCCGACGGTCTACAAGCAGGATCAGAACATCGTTGTCAAGGGCGACCGCGTCAGCGCGGAACAGATCGCCGTGCTCGAATCGCTGGGCCTGCTGCGCGGAAACAGCTTTGACGGCTGGCTCTATGTCGGCGCGGCGGTGATTCTCGCGTTGATCCTGAGCGCCGTCTTCCTGTTCACCGCGATGTTTGCGCCGGAGCTGTATTCGGCGGGGCTGAGCACGCTCGTGCTGCTGATCGCCGGCGTGCTGACGATCACGCTTTCCCTGCTCATCGGGCGCTACATCAGCGTGAGCGCCATGCCGGTCGTGCTGGCGGCGATGCTGGTGGTAAACCTGATGGGCGTCAAGCCTGCGATTGTCATCAATGCGGCCACCGCGCTGGTGGTCACCTTCCTGACCGTCAAGGGCACGGGCCTTGTGACCTCGCAGATGCTCAGCGTGCTGCTGATGACCTCCATCGGCGGCACGACGGCGGTTTTCCTGCTGCGGCGCAACCCGACGCGCGTGTTTGTGCTCGTGACGGGCCTGATCGTGGGCCTGATCGATGCGGTCGTGCTCATCTGCATCAGCCTGCTGACCACGAGCGACGGAAGCAACCTGCTGACCATCGGCGGCCACGCCGTGATGGGTGCGTTTGTCTCCGCCGTGCTCTGCGTCGGTCTGCAGCCGATGCTCGAGTCGGCGTTCAACCTCGTGACGCCCGGCAAGCTCATCGAGCTTTCCAACCCGAATCAGCCGCTGCTGCGCCGGCTGATGATCGAGACGCCGGGCACCTACCATCATTCGATGGTCGTCGCCAACCTGGCTGAGGCGGCTGCGGAGGCGGTGGGCGCGAATGCGCTGCTCGCGCGCGTCGGCGCGTATTATCACGACATCGGCAAGCTCGTCCGCCCGGTCTACTTCAAGGAAAACCAGATGGGAGAGAACCCGCACGACAAGACCGATCCGCGCGTTTCCACGGCCATTTTGACCGAGCACACGCGCGACGGCGTCGAGCTGGCGAAGAAGCACCATCTGCCGGAACCGATTATCGATATGATCCGCCAGCATCACGGCGACACGCCGGTCATGTATTTTTACGCCAAGGCGGTCAAGCTGCTGGGCGAGGAGAACGTCGATCTCTCCGAATTCCGCTATGATGGCCCGAAGCCGCAGACCTCCGAGGCGGCGATTCTGATGCTCGCCGACACGGTAGAGGCGGCGGTGCGCTCCATTCCGGAGCCGACGCAGGCGAAGATTTCCGCGATGATCCGCAAGCTCGTGCGCGGCAAGATGGAGGACGGCCAGCTGGACGAATGCACGCTGACCTTCCGGGATATCGACAGCATCTGCGCGGCGTTTGAAACCGTGCTTCAGGGCGTCTTCCACGAGCGCATCGAGTATCCGAGCGTCGATCTGCGCCGTGCGCAGAAGCATGCGCAGCAGCGTCAGGCCAGGGCTGCGGCGGAGAAGAAGGCCGTGCCAAAGACAGAGGAAAAGAAGGAGGCGCAGGCCGCTGCGGGCGGCGCGCCGGGAGAAAAGCCATGAGACTGGAGATCGAGGACGAGCGCGGGCTGCTTTCAGCGGACGATCTCGCGCTGATGCAGCGCTGCGCCGACGCGGCGGCGAGGACGGAGGGCGTGACGGTGCCCGTCAGCGTGTTCGTCGAGATCGTCGGCGACGCGCAGATCCGGGAGATCAACCGCGAGCAGAGGGGCCTTGACCGGGCGACGGATGTGCTCTCGTTCCCGACGGTCAACTATCCGTCCGGCAAAACGGCGGGCCGCTGCGAGGCGCGCCTTCTGCAGGAATACGACCCGGAGACAGGCGCCTGTGCGCTGGGCGACATCGTGATTTCGATGGATCATGTCCGCGCCCAGGCGGAGGAATACGGGCACAGCATCCGCCGTGAGGCGGGATATCTGCTTACGCACGGCCTGTTTCATCTGATGGGCTATGACCACATGACCGACGCGGACAAGCCCGTGATGCGGGGAATGGAGGAAAAATCCCTCGCGTCCATCGGACTGACGCGCGGAGAAGAGGAGGAGACGGCTCCATGACGGATAAGGACGAGGAGCTTTTGCAGAAGGCGAGGGACATGAAGCGCTATGCGTACGTGCCCTATTCGCATTATTGGGTCGGCGCGGCGCTGCGGGCCAAGGACGGCCGCGTGTTCACCGGCTGCAACGTGGAAAACGCGGCGTTTGGGAATACCATGTGCGCGGAACGCACGGCGCTGTTCAAGGCGGTCAGCGAGGGCGCGCGGGAATTCACCGAGATCGCCATCGCGGCAGAGGGCTCCGCGCCGTTTCCCTGCGGCGCATGCCGACAGTCGCTTTATGAGTTTGCGCCCGAGCTGCGCGTGCTCGTGACCTGGGACGGCAACGTCCGCGAGGCGAAGCTCAGCGCGCTCTTGCCCGAAGGGTTTGGCCCGTCGTCTCTGGACGCAACGATTTGAGGTAGGAAATGAATCAGACAGAAGCAAAATTTCTCTCGGGCTTTGCCGCCATCGTCGGCCGCCCGAATGTCGGTAAATCCACGATGATGAACGCGATGGTCGGCGAAAAGGTCGCCATCGTCAGCAACCGCCCGCAGACGACCCGCAACCGCATCATGGGCGTCGCGACGGACAAGGATTGGCAGATCGTCTTCCTCGACACGCCGGGCCTGCACAAGCCGCGCACGAAGCTGGGCGAGTACATGGTCAAATCGGTCGAGGACGCGATGGACGGCATCGACGTGCTGCTCGTGCTGGTGGATGTCAGCGAGATCGGCGCGCAGGATCGCGCGATCGTCAGCGACATGGCGGGGCGCAGCGTGAAGAAGATCCTCGTACTCAACAAGACGGATATCGTCGACGAGGCGCGCACGATGGGCGCCATCGCCTCCTTTGCGGACGCGGGCTACGACGCGATCGTGCCCCTCAGCGCGCGGACGGGCCGGGGCATGGACGAGCTGAGGCAGCTGATCGTCTCCTACCTGCCAGAGGGGCCGAAATACTTCCCGGACGACATGATGACCGATCAGCCGGAGCGCGTCATCTGCGCGGAGATCATCCGCGAGAAGGCGCTGCTGCATCTGCGCGACGAGGTGCCCCACGGCATCGGCGTGGAGATGATGGCGATCAACAAGCTCAGCGACAACCTGACCGAGATTCACGCGACGATCTACTGCGAGCGCGCGAGCCACAAGGGCATTATCATCGGCAAGCAGGGCGCGATGCTGCGCACCATCGGCTCCGAGGCGCGGCGCGACATCGAAAACCTGCTGGGGACGAAGGTCAATCTGCAGCTCTGGGTCAAGATCCGCGAGGACTGGCGCAACCGCATGGACGACCTGCGGACGCTGGGCTACGAAAACACCTGATCATCAAACGGAACGGGAGGCAGCTCTACGTTCCGTTTCTTGTGTTCTGGGGCGTTTTCCTGTATCATGAACGCAGGGAGGCGAAGGTACATGGACGCAGAAAAGACGGGCGCGCTGATCCGCGCGCTGCGCATGGAGCAGGGGCTCACGCAGGCCGCTCTGGCGGAGCGCCTGCATGTGACGGACAAGGCCGTCAGCAAGTGGGAACGCGGGCAGGGCTGCCCGGATCTTCCGATGCTGCCGGCGCTTTCGGCGATCTTCCAGGTGAGCGTGGAGAGCATTCTTTTCGGGGAGCTTCGCGGGAGCGAACGAAGTGGAGGCAATATGAAGAGAATCCGGTTTTACAGCTGTCCGGTATGCGGCAATGTGATGACGGCGACGGGCGAGGCGGAGATTTCCTGCTGCGGGCGCAGACTCGAGGCGATGCCCATGCGGCCCTGCGACGAGGCGCATGCGCTCAGACTGGAGGAGATGGATGGGGAAACCTATGTCTCCCTCGCGCATGAGATGAGCAAGGAACATCACATCCGCTTTGTCGCGCAGGTCGGCTATGACCGCGTGACGCTTGTGCGGCTCTATCCCGAGCAGGATGCGGAGACGCGCCTGCCGCGCATGGGGCATGGCAGGCTCTATATCGGCTGCAGCCGGGACGGGCTGCTCTGGCAGAATTTTTGATTTCCCCAAAATGCAAGTTTTTTCCTCCCCGCGTCGTCTTATGGATAGAGAACGATGCAGGGGAGGCTTTTGCATGAGGAAAATTCTGGTGGGAATGCTGGCTGCTGCGCTTTGGCTCGGGCCGGCTGCGGCGATGGCGGAGGGAAGGGGCATGCTGACCGATCTGGTTCCCTCACAGGTGGCGTTTGAGGCGGAATGGCTGTATCCGGATGCCGAAATCGAGGATTACGCGCAGGTGCGCACACCGGAGGGGGAGATGGGCCTGCTGATGCTCTGGGAGAACGGCGTGCGGCGGCTGCTCGTCTACGACGTGACCGAGATGGAGAACGAGGAAAGGCTCTACATCACGGAGCAGGCACTGCCACAGGACGAGGGCATCGCGCTGCTGAGCGCCGATGAGCAGGCACAGGGCTTCACCATGGCCCTTATTGACCCGGAGCACGAGGAATACTGGATGAAGAGCGTCTCCTTCGCCTGGCGGGAGGGAGATTTCCGCCTGACGGGCTTCATGGACAGGCGCGTGGGCTGCGAAAGCGCCGCTGTCAGCGCGAATCACACGCTGAGGTATCACAGCATCGACCGGGACGAGGAGATTGGAAGCGTACAGGGAATCCTGCTCGACGCGCTGCGCTACACGGACTTTGAGGCGCTGCCCAAGACGCTGGAGGCGGCGGAGAAAAACGCCGACGTACCGCCGGGATTTTGCTTCTTTCGCGGCGACTGGAACACGCTCTTTGGGAAGACCGTCCGGTTTTATGCAGGAAGGTCGTTCCCTGTCCATGAAGGCCCGGGTGAACGGTATCCGCGCAGCGGAGAGGGGAAAGGCGCCGTCGGCACAAACGGCTGGATTCAGGTCTTCGGGCAATACGACGGCTGGCTGCTGATTCAGTACCGCATTGATGCAGCGCATCTGCGCATCGGCTGGATCGAGGGCTCCGCGCTGCCTCGGGGCGCTGCCGTGCCGGAGCTCGTCCTCCACGACGACTGGCAGGAGATTACGCAGGAATGCGCGCTGACGGATGACCCGATGGGCAGCGGTGAGGCGATCCTGCAGCTGAAGCAGGGAACGGCCGTCCGCCATGCGGCGTTCCTTGGCAGGGACTGGGAGCTGGTCGCCGTCACGACGCAGGACGGGCAGACGGTCTGGGGCTTTGTGCCCAGCGAATGCATGACGCACGGCTGAGACGGACGGAAAGGAAGGCACGGAATGAAGAGACAGAGGATAGGGCTTGCGCTGGTTCTGCTCATGATGATGATGGCGGCGGGAGCCTGCGCGAAGGAAAATGTGCCCGATGCGGTGGGCGCGGATGAAGAGGGGCTGCACCCGAGTGGAACGCAGGAGGAAAGCGGCCTGCTGCGAGGCGAACCGGACATTCCGACGATGGATTCTCCCTATGCGCTCAGGGAACAGCAGGCAGTCTTTGAAAAGGGACAGAGTCTTCCGGTATACAGCGGCCCGGGAGAGGACGACGCGCGGGCGGCGGAAGGCAATGCGAGCGTCAGCACGAACGACTGGATTCAGGTATTCGGCCGATACGAGGGCAGGATCCTGATTCAATACGGCATGGGAACGCGATACAGGATCGGATGGATTGACGCGCAGGCGCTGGCGGAGCCTGAGTGCGTGGAGATGTTGAATCTTCTAAACGACACAGCCCAAATCACCGATCTCGATTGCCCAATGACGGACGACCCGCTGGGAAGCAAGGAGGCGGCGGTGATGCTGCCACCCCGAACGTGCGTGGACGTGTGGTCCTATCTGGGCGAGGATTGGGCGTACGTGCGCGCACGGCTCGACGGCCGGGTATACTGGGGCTTTATTCCCTCGATCTATCTCACCTGGGGCTGACAGGCAACCGGTTATGAAAAACGGATTCGAATCCGTATCGGAAGCCAATCAGCACAAACGCACATCAAAAAACCCCCGAACACCAAATGTTCAGGGGCCTTTTGTTATAAAAGATTAACCGACCTTCGCCTTGCAGGCCTCGCAGTCTCCGCCGCAGGCGGCCTCGCGGTCGTCCTGCGCGATGAGCAGCTCCTGCTGCTGGCGCTTGGCGTCGGCGTCGTGGGCGACGGCGAGCATCAGGCGGATGCGGTTCTCCTGGTTGACCTTTGTGGCCGAGAGATCGTAGTCGATGGGCACGATGTTGATGCCGGGATGCACCTGCGTCAGGCGGCGGATCATGCCCTTGCCGCAGATGTGGTTGGGCAGACAGCCGAATGGCTGCGCGCAGATGATGTTCTCATAGCCGTTTTCGGCGAGCTCAAGCATCTCCGCCGTCAGCAGCCAGCCCTCGCCCATCTTGCAGCCGTAGCCGATGACGTCACGCACGAGCGTCTTCGTATGCGCGAATGGGGACGGCGGAACGAACGCGGGATGCGCGGCGATGGCGTCGATGAGAATGCGTTCCATGCGCTGTACATAGTGGAGCAATGCCTTGCAGAAGAAGAGCTTGAGCACATTGCCGCCGTAGAGATGGATGTCCTCGATGCGGTTGTCGATCTTGAAGAGGATGAAGCCCATAATGCCGGGCACCATGAACTCGCAGTCCTGCGTGCGCAGAAAGCGCTCCAGATCGTTGTTGCCCAGGGGGGAATACTTGACGTAGATCTCGCCGACCACGCCCACGCGCGTCTTGATCCCACGGCTGCGCTCGATGGCATCAAAGTCCGAGACGATCCTTTGCAGGTTGACCTTCATCTCTTTCTGGGAGAGGCCGTGGCCGCGGTTGAACTGCGCGATCAGATCGTCGTTCCAGCGCTCGATGAGCGCGTCGGTCTCCCCCGCATGCAGCTCGTAGGGACGGGTCTGGTTGGAGACGTGCATGATGCAGTCGCCGTAGATCAGCGAAGCGATGACCTGGCGGATCAGCGGAAGGGTCAGCTTGAAGCCGGAGCTGCTCTCCAGGCCGCTCATGTTGATCGAGATGACGGGGATATGCGCAAGGCCGGCCTTCTTGAGCGCCTTGCGCAGCAGATGGATGTAGTTGCTGGCGCGGCAGCCGCCGCCGGTCTGCGTGATGGCGAGGGCGACGCGGTTTAAGTCGTACTTGCCGGAGTGCAGCGCGTCGATGAACTGGCCGATGACCAGCAGCGCGGGCACGCAGGTGTCGTTATGGACGTATTTGAGGCCCTCGTCCTTGACGCTCTGGCCGCTGTTGTGCAGCACCTCGACGTTGTAGCCGTTCAGGCGCAGCACCTTCTCCAAGAGCGAAAAATGGAACTCGAGCATGTTGGGCACGAGGATGGTGTAGCCGGCCTCGCGCATTTCCCGGGTGAATTCGACGTGTTCGCTGGGCATGGAATCACTCCTTTTTGGAAGAGGCGAGGGCCTGCTGCTGCTCGATGGCGGCGAACAGGGAACGCAGGCGGATGCGCACCGCGCCGAGATTCGTGATCTCGTCGATCTTGATCTGCGTATAGATCTTGCCCCTGGATTCGAGAATCTCGCGCACCTCATCGGTCGTGATGGCGTCGACGCCGCAGCCGAAGGACACCAGCTGAACGAGATTCATATCCGGCTGGGAGGTGATGTAGCGCGCGCTGGCGTACAGGCGTGAGTGGTAGGTCCACTGGTTGAGCACGCCGACGGGCTCCTTATGCATGTAGCAGGAGAGCGAATCCTCCGTGACGACCGCCGCGCCAAAGCCGGCGATCAGGCGGTCGATACCGTGGTTGACCTCGGGATCGACGTGATACGGGCGGCCGACGAGCACGATGATGCGCCGGCCCTGCGCGCGCGCCTGCTCAACCATCTCCTCGCCCTTGCGGCGAATGTCGGTCATATAGGCGCTGTAAGCGTCGTAGGCGGCGTCGCTGGCGCGGCGAACCTCCCTGAGCGTCAGGTCGGGGAAGTGCTTTTTGAGGATCTCAAAGAGCTTTTTGGGGAATTCGCGGCGATGGTCGATGCCGACGTAGTCGTGAATGAAATCGATCTCGCGCACGGCGGGCATGTTCGCGGAGATGACCTCCGGATAGTAGGCGACGACCGGGCAGTTGTAGTGGTTGTCGCCCAGATGCTCGTCGATGTTATAGCTCATGCAGGGATAGAAGATGGTCTTGACGCCCTGCGCGATGAGCGCATCGACATGGCCGTGCATCAGCTTGGCTGGGAAGCAGGCCGTGTCCGACGGAATGGTCGCCTGGCCGGCGATATAGAGCTTTCGGCTGGAGAAGGGGGAGACGACCACGTCAAAGCCCAGCTCCGTCAGGAGCGTATGCCAGAAGGGAAGAAGCTCATACATGTTGAGCCCCAGCGGCAAGCCGATCTGCCCGCGCGGAGCGCCTTCGCGCCTGTCCTCCATGAGGGCGCGCAGCTTTTCCTGCTTGTAGGCGTAGAGATTGAGGCCGCTGTCCTGTCGCCCGCCGGAGACGGGGCGGTCGCAGCGGTTGCCGCTGATGAAGCGGCGTCCGCCGCCGAAGTTGTTGACCGTCAGGCGGCAGTGGTTTTCGCACAGGCCGCAGCGCGTCTGCCTGACCTCATGGGCAAAGGAGGCGAGCGCCTCGAGGCTGAGCACCGTGCTCTCGCCCGGATGCAGCGCGCGCTGCGCTTTGGCGTGGAGCGCCGCGCC
>SFFC01000146.1 GCA_004556985.1 Clostridiales bacterium
CTTGACAGACACAAGATATTGTGGTATAAAGTTGCCCGGTGAACAAAGCGCCCAGAGATTGGGGTTATAACGAGAAAGAGCGGGGATACAGTTGAAAATCATCAAGAGAAACAGGGCTGAGGTGGATTTTGACCGCAGCAAGATCGAAATCGCCGTCAGCAAGGCCAACCTTGCCGTGCCGGAGAGCGAGCGGATGACGCGGGTGCAGATCGAGCGCATCGCCGATTCCGTGCAGAAGACCTGCGAGAGCATGGGCCGCGCGCTCTCCGTCGAGGAGATTCAGGATCTGGTCGAGAAGCAGATCATGGCGCACGGCGCGTTTGAGGTGGCCAAGCACTATATCACCTATCGCTATACGCGCAGCCTCGTGCGCCGCGCGAATACGACGGACGACCGGATTCTGTCGCTGATCGAATGCAACAACGAAGAGGTCAAGCAGGAGAACGCGAACAAG
This sequence comes from Clostridiales bacterium, assembly GCA_004556985.1. Classification (GTDB taxonomy): domain Bacteria; phylum Bacillota; class Clostridia; order Christensenellales; family Aristaeellaceae; genus Ventricola. The sequence goes on from SFFC01000146.1 coordinate 455, forward strand.
GATCCCAGCGTCAACAGCGTCCAGCGCGACTACATGGCCGGCGAGGTCAGCCGGGATCTTACGATGCGCCTGCTGCTGCCCGAAGAGATCGTCGCGGCGCACGAGCAGGGCATCCTGCATTTCCACGACACGGACTACTACGCCCAGCACATGCACAACTGCGACCTGGTGAACCTGGAGGACATGCTCCAAAACGGCACCGTCATCTCCGGGACGATGATCGAGAAGCCGCACAGCTTTTCGACCGCCTGCAACATCGCGACGCAGATCATCGCGCAGGTCGCCTCCAACCAGTATGGCGGGCAGTCGATCTCCCTGACGCATCTGGCGCCGTTCGTGCAGGTATCGCGCGAGAAGATCACGGCGAGCGTCAGAAAGGAATTCGAGCTGCTGGGCATGGAGCCGGATGACGCGCGGATCAGCCAGATCGTCGAGGGGCGGCTGCGCGAGGAGATCGAGCGCGGCGTGCAGACGATCCAGTATCAGGTTGTGACGCTGATGACGACCAACGGCCAGGCGCCGTTTGTGACCGTGTTCATGTATCTGGGCGAGGCGAAGGAGCCGCAGCTCAAGCATGACCTTGCGCTGATCATCGAGGAGGTGCTCCGCCAGCGCTACGAGGGCGTCAAGAACGAGGCGGGCGTCTATGTCACGCCGGCGTTCCCGAAGCTGATCTACGTGCTGGAGGAGGACAACATCAGCGAGGACGCGCCCTACTGGTATCTGACGAAACTGGCGGCGCAGTGCACCGCGCGCCGCATGGTGCCGGATTATATCTCCGAGAAGATCATGCTTCAGCTCAAGGTCGACAAGACCGGCCGCGGCAACTGCTACACCTGCATGGGCTGCCGCAGCTTCCTGACGCCCTACGTCGACGAAAACGGGAATCCGAAATACTACGGGCGCTTCAACCAGGGCGTCGTGACGATCAACCTGGTGGACGTCGCCTGCACGGCCTGCCAGGGCGGCAAGGACGAGGCCGCCTTCTGGCGCGTGCTCGAGGAGCGGCTGGAGCTGTGCCATCGCGCGCTGCAGTTCCGCCATGAGCGCCTGGAGGGCACGCTCTCCGACGCCGCGCCGATCCTCTGGCAATACGGCGCGCTGGCGCGCCTCAAGAAGGGCGAGCCGATCACGAAGCTGCTCCACGGCGGCTATTCGACGCTGTCGCTGGGCTACGCGGGCCTCTGGGAATGCGTCTTCGAGGTCACGGGCAGGAAGCTGACCGAGCCGGAGGGCGAGGCCTTCGGCCTGCGCGTCATGCAGGCGCTCAACGACGCCTGTGCGAAGTGGAAGGCCGCGGAGAACATCGACTATTCGCTCTACGGCACGCCGCTGGAGTCGACGACCTACAAGTTCGCCAAGTGCCTGCAGCGCCGCTTCGGGCGCATCCCGGGCGTGACGGACAGGAACTACATCACCAACAGCTACCACGTCCACGTGACCGAGCCGATCGACGCCTTTGCCAAGCTGACGCTGGAGGCGAAGTTCCAAAAGCTCTCCCCGGGCGGCGCGATCAGCTACGTCGAGGTGCCGGACATGCAAAACAACCTCGACGCGGTGCTCAGCGTCATGAAGTTCATCTACGACAACATCATGTACGCCGAGCTGAACACGAAGTCGGATTACTGCCAGGTCTGCGGCTGGGACGGCGAGATTGAGATCGTCGAGGACGAGGGCAAGCTAATCTGGAAATGCCCGAACTGCGGCAACACCGACCAGAACAAGATGAACGTCGCCCGCCGCACCTGCGGCTACATCGGCACGCAGTTCTGGAACCAGGGCCGCACGCAGGAGATCCGGGAGCGGGTGCTGCACCTGTGAATTACGCCGAAATCAAGCCCTGCGACATCGCCGACGGCCCGGGCGTGCGCGTGACGCTCTTCGTTTCGGGCTGCACGAACCACTGCAAGGGCTGCTTTCAGCCGCAGACGTGGGATTTTGACTATGGCAGGCCGTTTACACAGGAGACGGAGCAGGAGCTGCTCGCGCGCCTCGCGCCGGATTACATCGCCGGGCTGACGCTGCTGGGCGGCGAGCCGTTTGAGCCCTGCAACCAGCGGGCGCTGCTGCCGTTTGTGCGGCGCGTGCGGGCAGCGTATCCGAAAAAGACGATCTGGGCCTTTTCCGGCTTTCGCCTGGAGGAGGAGCTGCTTTGCCCGGGCGCGCATCCCTGCTGCGAGGCGACGCGGGAGCTGCTTTCGCTGATCGACGTGCTGGTGGACGGGCGCTTTGAGGAGGACCAAAAGGACATCTCCCTGCGCTTTCGCGGCTCGCGCAACCAGCGGATCATCGACCTGAACGCGACCCGACGGGCAGGAAAAACCGTCCTCTGCGCCGAATACATGCAGGCGAGAAGGGGCTCTCTTGACCGTGGGCAGGGAGGAAACGGCTGATGACGGGCATGAATCTTTGGACCGGGGCGCTCTCGCTGGGCGTCTCGGTCTTCCTTTTTGGGACGGGATACCGCCTCGTGCAGGGCGGGCATGTCGGGCGTCGGGCGCTTTTGCGCGCGCTCGCGATGATGCTGCTGTACTGGGCGGTCTTTCTTCCGCGCCTTTTCTGGCTGCGGCGCATGGGCCTTTGCGACCTGGGGCGCACGCGGATTCTGCGCGAGCTGCTGACGCTGGGCTCGAGCGTCGTGCCGTTCGCGGGTTGGGTGGGCTGCTATGTGCTGGGCGTGCTGCTGCTGGCGCTGCTCTCGCGCGTGAGGCGGCCGCATCCGGCGTTTACGGTGTTTCTCGATCTGATCCTCCCTGTGACGCTGGCGCAGGTGATCGAGTATTACACGCCGGCGCTCCCGCGCGTTCAGATTGCGATGCAGCATCTGCTCTCGGGCGTCGCGCTGCTGGGCATGGGCAGTGTTTGCGCGCGCACGGGGCTGTTCACCTGGCTGGATTGCGTGATCGGCAAGCGCGTCCATTTTCGCGCCGTCTGGCTGCTGCCCGTGCTGCTGGCGGCGGCGCTCCACGCGCTGCTGCCGGATGGCACGGTCGGCGCTTTGCAGCTCGTGGGCGACCGCGTGAGCTTCACCTTCAGCCACGACATCCTTTGCGCGCCGCTGCTGTGCTGGGGCGCGGCGCATCTCTTCGGCCGGCAGGCGGCCGCACCGCAGGTGCAGGAAGAGCGCCTGCCCGACGCGCGGGAGCGCGGGATGTGCCGCGAGATCAGCGAGGCGATCAAGGGCGCGGCGCTGATCCTGATGTTCGTCCATCACTTCTTCACCTTCCCGGAGTGGTACATCGGCGAAGGCGCCTATCCCGCCTCGGCGGCGTTTGCGTCGCTTTTCCGCCTGCCGCTGGCGATGTGCGTGCCGGTATTCGCTTTTCTGACCGGATATTTCTACGCCCTGCGCCCGAAGAACAAGCGGACGATGGCCTATTCCCTGCATAAAATCGGCGGGCTGCTCAGGGGCTATGCGCCTGTGCTGCTCGTGCTCTTCGCGCTCTCGGCGCTCTGCGGCGCGCGCGTGACGGCGATGGACTTTCTGCTCGAGCTCGTAGGCCTACGCAGCGAGGTCGCGCTGTTCAACTGGTACATCTGCTTCTACATCCTGGCGATGCTGGCGCTGCCGCTGCTCTCGCGCATACCGCAGGGGAAT
>SFFC01000028.1 GCA_004556985.1 Clostridiales bacterium
CGCGCCTCGACGGCGCTCGGTCAGCCCGGCTCTGACAGCCCGCCGGGCTGTCATTCACTTCCGGGCCAGGTTCGATTCCCCCCTCGCCGGTCTGCAATCATTGAGAAAAGAAAAAACCTCAGCGATTGCCGAGGTCTTGGTGGAGGTGAGGGGAATCGAACCCCTGTCCGAAAAAGCGACTGCCAGGCTTTCTCCGAGCGCAGTCTGTGTTTTGGGTTTCCCGCGTCCAAACGCCCGCAGACAGGCTTGAGGATTTGGTAGCTTCATAATGTGGCCATGCGGCAAAGCTTAGGCATGGTCATGGCCCGCTTAATTGACGCCGGTGACCAGTGCAGCGGGATCACTGGGCCGACGCGCAGCCTAATCAGGCCGCGAGGCAATAATCGTTATTGTCAGTTAATTTTAATTTTCCCGGTTTTTACGTGGCCCGGGGCCACGGCTCGCTTACCCGGCCGCCCACAATCCCGTCGAAACCAGTACACCCCCATGAAACAGGCCGTCTTTCTTTCCCGCGGCCGGCCCTGTCATTCGCCGCGGTTTCTGCTTCTCAGCGCGCGCTGGATGTCGCGCTTGGCGTCGCGCTCCGCCATGTCCTCGCGCTTGTCGTGCAGCTTTTTGCCCTTGCAAAGGCCCAGCTCCAGCTTGAAGCGGCCGTCCTTGAGATACACCTGCAGCGGAATGAGCGAATAGCCCATCTTGCCGGCCTCCTGCGCCAGATGGCGGATCTGGCTCTTGTGCAGCAGCAGCTTTTTCTGCCGCAGCGGGTCGGTATTGAAGATGTTGCCCTGCTCATACGGGCTGATATGCATGCCGCAGACGAGCACCTCGCCGTCCTTGACGATGGCGAAGCTCTCCTTGAGGTTCATGCGCCCCTGGCGCATGCTCTTGACCTCCGTGCCATGCAACTCCATGCCGCATTCGATGCGCTCCTCGACGAAGTAATCGTGAAACGCTTTTCTGTTCTGAGCCATCGGCTTGATGCCCTTCGCCCGCGCCATACGATTCCCTCCCCGTGTTGCCGCTGCGCTTCAGTATAGCACAAACCCCAGGGAAATTGCAACCCATGCGCAGGAGTTCATCGCACGCTGCGCACCGGGTTTTCCCGCACGGTCAGCGCGTCCATGACCTCTGCGATGTCCTCGCGCAGCACGAGCGTCGCGCGCGCGTCGGCCGGCGTCTCCTCCCTGTTGATGACGACGAGCTCCTTTCCCCGGAAGTATTCCAGGCAGGAGGCCGCCGGCTCGACCTCCAGGCTCGTCCCCGCGACGATCAGCGTATCGCAGCCCGAAATCTCCCGGCAGGCCCCGGTCATCGCATAGTGATCCGGCGCCTCGCCGTAAAGCGTGACGTAGGGCTTGACCACGGCGCCGCAGTCCTCGCAGCGCGGAACGCCAGACGTCTTCATCAGCCACTCCAGGCTGTACGGCCTTCGGCAGTCCATGCAGTAGTTTTCGTAAACGCTGCCGTGCAGCTCGTAGACGAGGCGGTTGCCCGCCTTCCTATGCAGCCCGTCGATATTTTGCGTCACCAGGCCCGTGAGCTTCCCCGCGCGCTCCAGCTCCGCCAGCTTGCGGTGCGCGGCGTTGGGCCGCGCGTCGGGATGGAGCATGTGCTCGCGGTAAAACTCGAAGAACAGATCCGGGTGCAGGTAGAAAAACGACTGGCTGAGCATCATCTCCGGCGTCAGGCTGCCGTATTTCTGCCGGTACAGCCCGTTTTCCCCTCGAAAATCGGGAATGCCGCTGGCCGTCGATACGCCCGCGCCGCCAAAGAACACGAGCTTTTTCGACCTGTCTATGATCTCCTGTAGGGTTTTCATCTCCGCTTCGTCCCCCCGTTTCTGATGACAGGCTATCCGTCGATGCGCCCTTCTCAGTATAAAAGCCCGCTGCGCGCGCGTCAAGCGTCTGTCCGCATTGCCGCGCGCGGAATTTCATGATATAATGACGATACCTCCGGCATCCGGCCGGAACGATCAGAAGAGTCTCCGGCATATTCTGCCGGTTCAGGAGGAACCATGAAGATTTCCAAAAAGGACGCCCTGATGTGGTTTGAATTCTTCGCCGCGCTGCCCGAGGAGGAGGAGCTGCTCCCCCATCAGCAGGAGCTGGTCTACGCCGCGCTCTCCCAGATCGAGCTGGCCGAGGAGGCGCGCTGCGACGCGCTCGCGCGGGAGATTCCCCATCTGCAATCGCTCAAGGGGCGCACGCGCTTTGTCGGCCCGGCGGATCGCTTTCCGAAGGGCTGCTGCTCCTGCCTGCTGGGCACGGGGCTGAGCGCTATCCGCAAGACGAACCGATGCAACATCCAGTGCCGCTTCTGCTACAACTACGGCGAGCTCGATTGTCAGCCGCCCATCGGCGAGGGCATGTGGGAGATCGGCGGGAGCAAGTATCGCGAGGAGGACGTCGATCTGCTGCTCTCCATGGCGAACCGCCCCACCGGCGTCTCCTACGTCTACCTGGAGCCGTTCATGGAGATCGAGCTCTACGGCGGTATCATCCGCCGCTTCCACGAGGCCGGCGTCCATCAGCACATGTATACCAACGGAACGCTCGCCAACGAGGATAACCTGCGGATGCTGGGCAAGGCCGGGCTCGACGAGCTGCGCTTCAACCTCGGCGCAAGCAACTGCGCGGACAGCGTCATTGAGGCCATCCGCGCGGCGAAGCGCTTCATCCCGCGCGTGGGCATTGAGACGCCGATGACGCCCGAGTTCTTCGAGGCGTTCCTGCGCAAAAAGGATGCGATCCTCGGCACGGGCGTCGACTTCATCAACTGTGCCGAGCTGCACCTCAACCCCAACAACATCGGCAACTACGAGGGCGAGCCGATGTACATGGCCCGCCACGGCTACATCTCCCCCATCTGGAGCCACGAGCTGACGCTCCGCTTCATGCGCATGGCCGACGAGGAGGGCTGGGGCATCGCCGTGCACGACTGCTGCAACATGACGAAATTCGCCCGCGACCTCAACCTGCGGGCCCACGAGGGCGGCTGGTTCGGCGCGAGCAGCTACGGCTGCGAATTCCCGCGGATCCCCTACGAGGTGTTCCTGCCGACGCTGCGCGACCCGGACTTCCGGTTTGTGCAGGAGGAGCCCCTTCCCGAGGGCTACCGGCCGGGGGACATCGTGCTGTGACGCGGCCCAAACAGGCAGGCTGAAAGCAGAGGAACAGGCGCGGCAGAGAGAACCGGAAAACGGATTCCGGAAGCTCTCTGCCGCGCTTTTTGAGTATGCTTCTTTTGTAGAAGCAACCCGCCTCCATCGCAGGCTGCTTTTTTGTCCGTTACGATACGATCGGGCTGCCGCCCTGTAACCCGCCTGAGGGACTTCATCCCCATACGCCTTCTTCGCTTCGCGCTGATGAAAGCGATTCCTCATTCATCGGCATCAGACCTCGATCATCCTCGCCAGCACGGTCATCGTCTGCTGCGCCGCGCCGGAAAAGACGCCGCGATTGATCGCGCAGTCCCGGCTGTCGCGGCCGGTGCTCACGCGCAGGTAGGTATCGTCCGTCCGCTTGAGGTGCGTCGGGTCGACGCCGATAAAGTGCTTCCCGTCGTAGACCTCCACCCAGGCGTGCGTCTCGCCCTCGCCAGGGATCAGCCCGACGACGTAGCGCGCGGGGATCTTCGCCTCGCGCAGCACGGCAAGCAGCAGATGCGCCATGTCCTGGCAGACGCCCGCGCCCCTGGCAAGCGCCTGCGCCGCCGTCGTCCGCTCGTCGGTCGCGCCCTTCTGATAGACGACCCGCTCGCGAATGCGCTGCGCGGCCAGCATAGCCGCGTCCTCTGCACCCTTGGGCAGTCCCTGCGCGAGCGCGCGCAGCGCCTCATCGCACGCCGTCCTTTCCGTCTGCATCGCGTAGAACACGGGGCAATCCGCCTCAACCGGCTCCCCGCGCAGCAGACAGTCGCCCCGCACGTCAAAGGCCAGCGAGGCGGCAGGCGCCTCCAGATGCCCGATGGCCAGCCGGTTGCCAAAGGCATCCCGCGTCAGCGGCAGCAGCGCCTCCGGCCGGCATGCAAAATCCAGCCCCCAGACCTGCTGGGAAGTGTCGCTCTCCGGCGCAAAGCGCAGGAGGAACGTGTGCTTGGACACAGGCTGCGAAAAGTCGAGCGTCAGCGCGTAGGAAAAGGCGAACCGCTTCATGCGAGTACCGAGCAGAGCAGATTGAGAATCTGCTGCCTGTTCGCGCGGTAGCTCTCCTCGTCCGCCGTCAGGCCGATGAGGCGCTTGGCCGCCGGCTCGTTGTAGGCGAAGCGCACCTTCGAAAGGCGGTTGAGCAGCTTGCTCGTCTCCTTGTCGATATCGTGATACGGATAGCCGAGACGGACGTAGAGGTCGAGCCGCTCGACATACTTGCCGCACTTCATCAGCGTGCGGCAGTCCTCGCTGACGACATTGTCGTCCGCGCTGCCCCAAAAGGCGAAGAGGTCGTCGATGACGTCTTGCAGGATCAGCATCGGAGCGCTGTCGTGGCTGCCGGCGCGCAGCGTGTCCTGCGCCATCTGGATATAGCAGAGCGTGTCGCTGGAGAGCTCCTCGCGCATGACGATCGCGTTGTCCAGCGCACGGGAGAGCTGGCTCGCCAGCGAGTTGGGATCCTTGAGGTCGAAGACATAGGTGCTGATGAAGTCGACACTGTCCTTGTAGATATAGGGCAGGCCGAGGCAGTCGAGGAAGCCCTTGTAGGCGTTCTCGTCCATGTCGATCATGTGGTCAAAGTACCGGCTCAGCGCGCGGCAGAGCGTGAAGGTGCGTTCCGTGTAGCGGCCCAGCCAGATGAGCCGGTCCCTCTTTTCTAGCGAGATAATACCCATGTGTCCTTAAAGCCTCCTCCTTGCGAAGAATTGACGACGAAACTGTCCTTCTGGCGGGCGAAGCGCGTCAGTCCGCTCGGCCAGACGCGCGTCTCGCGCCCGGAGAGGACGAACGCGCGCAGATCGGCCTTGCGCATGACCTGCTGGCCGTCCTCCATCACCGGCAGGTCGATGAAGTCGATGACCTCCTGGGCGATGAAGCGGCGCGGCTCGCGCTCGATGGTCTTGCGCAGCGTCTCCAGCTCCTGCGCCGTCAGGTTGCTGCCGAAGACGACGCCATAGCCGCCCGCCTCGGAGACATCCTTGACGACCAGGCGCGCGAGGTTCTCCATCACGAAGCGGTAGTCCTCCTCGTAGAAGGGCAGGTAGGTCGGCGCGTTTCTCAGGATGGGCTCCTCGCCGAGATAATATTTGATCATCTTCGGCACAAAATAGTAGATGCCCTTGTCGTCGGCCACGCCGTTGCCCGGCGCGTTGACGATGGCGACGTTGCCCGCGCGGTAGGCCGCCATCAGGCCCGGCACGCCGATCAGGCTCTCGGGCAGGAAGGTCAGCGGGTCGAGGTATTCGTCGCTCAGCCGGCGGTAGATGACGCCCACGCGCTGCGCCTGGCCGAGGTAGTCGCGGTAGTAGACCCGGTTGTCCTCCACATAGAGATCGGCGTTGGAGGCCAGCGCGCTGTCCGTGCGCTCGGCGAGGTAGCTGTGCTCAAAGTAGGCGGCATTGTAGCGCCCCGGCGTCAGGATGACGCGCATGCCCGGCGCGGAGACGTAGTCCATCATGTCGCGCAGCATGTCGGCGTAGTTGCGGTTGTCGACGATGTCGTTCTGGCGGAAGGTCTGCGGGCTCGCGCGGCGGCAGAGCTCGCGCGCGATAAGCGGATAGCTCGCTCCGGAGGGAATGCGCAGGTTGTCCTCCAGGATATACCAGCCGCCGTCCTTCGCCTGCACCAGGTCAATACCGGAAATGTGGCTGTAGATGCCCGCGGGCGGCGTGATCCCCTCGCATTCGGGCAGATAGCCCTTGCTGGCAAAGAGAAATTCCTGCGGCAGCACGCCGTCCCTGACGATCCTCTTCTCGTGATAGATATCGGAAAGGAACAGGTTGAGCGCGTCCACCCGCTGGCGCAGGCCCTTGTCAAGCACGGTAAATTCATCATGCGTGATGATCCGCGGCAGCGCATCGAAGGGAAAGAGCTGCTCATGGAAGGTCTGGTTTTTATAGATGCCGAATTTCACGCCATAGCGCGACAGCAGGCGGTTGATGGAATCGGCGTGTTCGGTCAGATTCCGCATTCGTGCTTCCTCCTTGCTCGCTTTAGTGGGGAACCCTGCAGGACATGCACCCATTTCGGCGGATTTTGCAGCGCGATCCTGTAAATTCTTCCCCTTATATCGATACGATATCACAATTTCTGCATCATGTCAACGATAATCCTGCAAAATATGCCATTTTTCTCAAAACGGTGCTTTCAAAACGGCGCGCGCCGGTGTATAATGGGAGCATCGGTCTTCAAGGAGGGGTATGTTTGAGCATTGAACAGGTCGTCTCCGTCCATCTCCCGGTGGATGAGCAGATGCGTATTCAGAAGCTGCGCCTGGCGCCGGAGGGCCCTGTGCAGGGCTTTCGCCGCCTGAGCGTCGTCACGGGCACGCATGGCGACGAGCTCGAGGGGCAGTATGTCTGCTACGAGCTGGCGCGGCGCATCCGCGAGCAGCCACAGCTGCTGCGCGGCATCGTGGACATCTATCCGGCGCTCAACCCACTGGGCATCGACTCCATCACGCGCGGCGTGCCGGGCTTCGATCTGGACATGAACCGCATCTTTCCCGGCAGCGAGGACGGCTCCATGGCGGAATACGCCGCCAACAGCATCATCCGCGACATCGGGGGCAGCGACGTGTGCATCGACGTGCACGCCAGCAACATCTTCCTTAGGGAGATTCCACAGGTGCGCGTCTCGGAGACGACGGCGCGCACGCTGCTCCCCTATGCGCGCCAGCTCAACTGCGACTTCATCTGGGTGCATGCGAGCGCGCCCGTGCTGCAGAGCACGCTGGCGCACACACTCAACACCCGCGGCGTGCCGACGCTCGTGGTGGAGATGGGCGTAGGCATGCGCATCACGCGCGCCTTTGGCGACCAGCTGCTCTGCGGCATCTTCCATCTGATGCACAGCCTGGGCATCTGGGCGGGCGAGGCCCCCGACGTACGCGAGCCGATCATCTCCACCGACGGCCGCGTTTCCTTCCTCAACGCGCCGACGCTGGGCATGTTCGTGCCCACCGCGACGCACTGGGAAAACGTCCACGCGGGCGAAATCATCGGCGAGATCATCAATCCGCTCACGGGCGAGGGCACGCCCATCGTCTCGCCGGTCGACGGCCTGCTCTTCACCCTTCGGGAGTATCCGCTCGTCTACGAGGGATCGCTGCTGGCCCGCGTGCTCGCGCGGGAGGAGGTGCGCGCATGATCAGGGAAACGCTCTTTACCCTCGGCTCGCTCTATCGCGACGACCTGCGCGTAACGGGCTACCGCTTCGGCTCCGGCGAGCATGCCGCCTGCATCGTCGGCGCGCTGCGCGGCAACGAGATTCAGCAGATGTACGTCGCCTCCCAGCTGGTGCGCGCGCTGCGCGGCCTGGAGGCGCAGAATCAGCTCCTCCCCGGGAAGGAGATCCTCGTCATCCCCTCGGTCAACCACTTCTCCATGAACATCGGCAAGCGCTTCTGGTCGCTTGACAACACGGACATCAACCGCATGTTCCCCGGCTACGACCAGGGCGAGACGACGCAGCGCATCGCGGCAAAGCTCTTTGAGCGCATCCGCGGCTACCGCTACGGCATGCAGTTTGCTTCCTTTTATATGCCCGGCGACTTCCTGCCCCACGTCAAGATGATGGATCTGGGGTATCAGTCCCCGGAGCTGGGTTTTGACTTCGGCCTGCCCTATGTCCTGCTGCGCACGCCCCGCCCCTACGACTCAACCACGCTCAACTACAACTGGCAGGTCTTCGAGTCGCAGGCGTTCTCCGTCTACACGACGGCGACCGACGAAATCGACGAGCGCTCCGCGCGCGAGAGCGTCGACGCCGTGCTGCGCTTTCTCGCCGCGCGCGGCGTGCTGCGCGCAAACAGCTTCGGCCCCGGCGAGCCCTCGCGCATCGTGACGGAGGGCGAGCTCGTTGCCGTGCATACCCCCGCCGCCGGCATCTACCGCCGCTTCTTCGTCCCCGGCGACCGCGTTCGTGAGGGGCAGGTGCTCTGCGAAATTCTGCACCCGCTGGAGGGCGATACGCTCGCGCGCGTCGTCTCGCCGGTCACGGGACGCGTCTTCTTTGCCCATCATGCGCCGCTGGCCAAGGAGCGCGGTGTCGTCTACAAGATCATCCGGGAATGACGCTTTCCCGCGCCGGCGCATCGCATCCAGTCAGAGCAAAGAGGGGCTGCAGGACAGCGTCCCCATCCCGGCGTCTTTCAAGGACCCGTTGGGAGGCGCAATCCCGCAGCCTCTCTTCTTCGTCTGCGCGGCGTTTATTCCATTTTGTCCAAAGCCAGCAGAAAGATCGTGGAGAGAATACAGGCAAAGCCCGCCAGATCCATGCCGGTAAAGCGCGCGCCCATCAGCAGGCTCGAAAACACAGCCGCAGAGACCGGCTCCACGGAGGCATACAGGCTCCCCTTCTTCGGCCCGACGCAGCGGATGCCCTCCATGTAGGCCGAAAAGGCCGCGACCGTTCCCAGCAGGACGATGATGCCCATCGCCAGCAGCACCTCGCCGTCGAGCGACACCTGCATGGAAAACGGCCGGAACACCAGGCAGAGCACGGCGCCGCCCAGGAGCATGCCCCAGGCCGTCACGACGGCGGAGCCATACTCGCGCAGCAGCCTTCCCGGCTGCACGGTATAGATCGCCAGCGCGACCGCCGAGAGCAGGCCCCAGAAGAGCGCCCGGCCGGAGAGCACCATGCTGCCGGGCTGCCCGTGAGTCGCCAGCAGAAACGTGCCCAGCAGGGCCAGCGCAATCGCAAGCAGCTCGGCCGGCCTGGGCAGGCGCCTGCCCCGCAGCGAGAGATAGACGAGGATGAGCACCGGGCCTGTGTACTGCAGCACAGTCGCCGTGCCCGCATTGGAGGCGGCAATCGCCGAAAAATAGGTATACTGGCACATGCTCATGCCAAAGACGGCAAAGGCCGCGATGGCCTTCGCGTCCCGGCAGAGGATGTCAAAGACCCGCCCCCGCTCCCGGAGCATGCAGATCAGCAGCAGAATCGCGCCCGCAGACAGCAGCCGTACGGGAACGAGGAATTCGCTCGTCAGCCCCTTTTTCTGCAGAAGAAACTGGCCGCAGGTGCCGGAGAAGCCCCAGAGCACGCCGCCCAGCATCGTGAGCAGCGCACCGCGCATCGCCCGCCTGTCCATGGTAAATCCTTCCCTTCCGTTTTCCGGCGTTTCAGACGCAGGCCCTGCCGGGCTCCCCGGATGCCGCGCCGTACAGGCCCCTATTGTACGCGCTGCGCGCAGGGTTGTCAATTCCCCTCCCTATGCTGCCGAAAACACGCCGGAAATGCCCGTCCATGCACCGCGGTTATTCCGCATGAAAGGAGCTGCCCATGTCCCTGCCCGTCTACTTCGCGCCGCTGGAGGGCGTCACGGACGCGGTTTTCCGCCGCCTCCATCACGAGCGCTTTTCCGGCGTGTCCAAATACTTCATTCCCTTCATCAGCCCGACGCAAAACCTGCGCTTCACCAGCCGCGAGCTCGCCGCCATCGCACCGGAGGCCAATGCCGGCATTCCCGCCGTGCCGCAGGTGCTCTGCAAGGACGCAGAGCAGTTCCTCTGGGCCGCGCGCGAGCTCGCGCAGATGGGCTACGGCGAGGTCAATCTCAACCTCGGCTGCCCCTCCGGTACGGTCACAGCCAAGGGCAAGGGCGCGGGCATGCTCGCGGATGTCTGCCATCTCGAGCGCTTTCTCGATGAGGTCTTTGCCCACGCGCCGCTGCCCGTGTCCGTCAAGACGCGCATCGGCGTGACCTCTCCCGCGGAGTTTGACCGGCTGCTTGAGCTGTTCTCCCGCTATCCCGTCTGCGAGCTGACGATCCATCCGCGCACGCGTGTACAGTTTTACAAGGGTCAGCCGCACAGGGAGGTCTTCGCCCGGGCGCTTGGGCAGACCGCGCTGCCCCTCGTCTACAACGGCGACCTCTTTCTACCGGAGGACTGCCTCGCCCTGGAGCGGGACTATCCTGACACGCGCGCGATGATGCTCGGCCGCGGGCTGATCGCCAACCCCGCGCTGGCGCGCACGCTCGCGGGCGGCCCGCCGCTGGCGCTCGAGGAGCTGCGCGCGTTTCACGACGCGCTGCTCGCCGCCTATACCGCGCGCTACCCGGCCCATGTCGCCATCGGGCGGATGCGCGAGATCGCCAGGCACTTCGCCTGCTGCTTTGAAGACGCGCACAAGCCGCTCAAGGCTATCAGGAAGGCAGCGACCCTTCCAGCCTACGAGGATGCCGCCGCGCGCCTGTTTGATACCTGCGCACTGCGCGAAAGCCCCGGCTTCACACCTGACGCTCCCTGAGCGCAGATCAGAGCCGACGCCTTGAAAAACAGGCGGCTTCGTAGTACAATGCTTCAAAGGCATGCCGCTTTCCCGCTGTGGGCGGCAGCCTATTCCCGCCAAAGGAGGCTTCCTGTTTGAAACAAACCGGTCAACGTCCCCGCGCGCCGCTGTCCGCTCAGGCGCTGATCGCGCTGGGCTTTCTTCTGATCATCCTGGTCGTGACGCTGCTGCTGATGCTTCCGGCGTCCTCGAAAAGCGGGCAGTGGACCGACCCACTCACCGCGCTCTTCACGGCCACCAGCGCCGTCTGCGTGACGGGGCTCGTCGTCGTCGATACGGCGAGTCACTGGTCGCTCTTCGGGCAGGCGGTGCTGCTCGTAGGCATCCAGATCGGCGGTCTGGGCGTGATGACCATCCTCTCGCTGTTTCCGCTGCTGCTGGGCAGGCGCATCGGCCTGCGCCAGCGCACCGTGCTCCAGGAGAGCGTCGCCTCGCTGCATCTGGGCGGCATCGTCCGGCTCGTGCGCCGCGCGATGATCGGCACGGCCGCCGTCGAGCTGCTCGGCGCGCTGCTGCTGAGCCTGCGCTTCGTGCCGATGTTCGGCCCCGTGCGCGGCATCGGCTACAGCGTGTTCCATTCGGTCTCCGCCTTCTGCAACGCGGGCTTTGACCTGATGGGCACGGTCTCCGGGCCGTTCTCCTCGCTGGAGCTGTTCCGGGCGGATCCGCTGGTCAACTTCGTCGTCATCGCGCTGATCCTCGTGGGCGGCCTGGGCTTCTTCGTCTGGGACGATCTGGTGACCTGCCGCTTCCGCTTCTCCAAAATCCAGCTCCACTCCCGCGTCGTGCTGCTTTCAAGCGCCGTGCTGGTGCTTCTGCCCACAGGGCTGTTCTTCCTCTTCGAGCCGCGCAGCTCCATGGTCGGCATGAGCACGGGGGAGCGCCTGCTCGCCAGCCTCTTTGGCGCCGTCACGCCCAGAACGGCCGGCTTTGACACCGTGCCCACTGGCGACCTCTCCGGCGCGGGCAGCCTGCTGACCATCCTGCTCATGCTCACGGGCGGCAACCCCGGCTCGACCGCCGGCGGCGCCAAGACGACAACCATGCTGCTGGTGACGCTGCTGGCCGTCTCCCTGCTCAGGCATGAGGAGAACGTCCATCTCTTCGGCCGGCGCATCGAGCAGGACGTCATCCGCCGCGCCTGCGCGATCGTGGTCGTCTATATGGCGCTGGCGACGGGCGCGACGCTCGTCATCTGCGCGATGCAGCCCGAGCTCGCCCTGCGCGACGTGCTCATCGAGGTCTTCTCCGCCGTCAATACCGTCGGCATGAGCACGGGCATCACGCGCGTGCTCAGCCCGTTCTCCCGCCTGGTCATCATCCTGCTGATGTACGCGGGCCGCCTGGGCAGCCTGACCTTCGCCCTCCTGCTCACGCACAGGACGCAGAGCGCCAAGGTGCAATACCCGACCGGCCGGCTGCTCGTCGGCTGAACTGTGAAAGGAGTCCTATGAAATCCATTCTTGTCATCGGCCTGGGCCGCTTCGGGCGGCACCTGTGCCGCAAATTCATGAGCCTTGGCAACGAGGTCATGATCGTCGACCGCGACGAAGCCGCCGTCTCCGAGCTGGCCAACGAGGTTACCGGCGCGCAGATCGCGGACTGCACGGACGAGGCCGTCCTGCGCCAGCTCGGCGTGCACAACTTCGACATCTGCTTCGTATGCATCGGGTCGGACTTCGCCAGCAGCCTGCTGATCACCTCGATGCTGCGCGACCTGGGCGCGCAGCGCATCATCTCCAAGGCCAGCCAGGATATCCACGCCCGGCTGCTGCTGCGCAACGGCGCGGACGAGGTCGCCTATCCCGAGCGCGACAGCGCCGAGCGCATGGCCACCCGCCTGAGCGCGCAGAACGTGTTTGACTACATCGAGCTGACGGACGAATACTCCATCTACGAGATTCCCCCGCTGCCCGGCTGGGCGGGGCGCTCCGTACGCGAAATCGACGTGCGCAACAAGCATCACCTCAACATTCTGGCAATCAAGACGGGCGACGAGCTGCGCCCGATGCCCGGCGCCGACTACCGCTTTACCGGGGAGGAACACGTTCTGGCGCTGGCCTCCAAGGAGGATGCGCGCAAGCTGCTGCGCAAAATCTGACGCAGTGGGATGACGAATTGTCAACATTTTACAAAGTTTGAGCAGCCCCTTGCGTTTTGACAAAAGTCATGGTATACTTTCCTCAATCCAATCGGAGGGCAAAGCAATGTTCAACTTCTCTTTCGTGCGATTTAGCGGCTATGGCCTTATGGGCTATGGTCTTGCTTTCGTGCGTGCATGAGAGGGAAAACAGGCGCACCCCTTCGGGGTTGACTGCAGTTTTAAGGCTCCTGCCACACAGGCGGGAGCCTTTTTCTATGCCGATCCCCTGTCTCCGCCTTCCGAGCCCCGAACAGACGAAGAGAAAGAAGGAAACCTCCCATGATCATCATCATGAAGCCCCAGGCCACCGAAGAGCAAATTGCCTCCCTGTGCGAATCGCTGCGCGAGGACGGCATGCAGGTTCAGCGCAATGCCGGCGTCGACTGCACCGTGCTCGGCGTGCTCGGCAACGTCGCCAGCCTCGATCCACACGACTTCCTCGTCAAGCCGGGCGTCGAGCGCGTCATGCCGGTTTCCGAGCCGTTCAAGAAGGCCAACCGCAAGTTCCATCCAACCGACAGCATCATCGACTGCGGCGGTGTGCCCGTCGGTGGGCGCAGGCTCGCCCTCTTCGCCGGCCCCTGCTCGGTGGAAAACTACGACCAGATCACGGATACGGCGCTCAAGGTGCGCGCCAGCGGCGCGAGCATCCTGCGCGGCGGCGCCTACAAGCCGCGCACCTCGCCCTATGCCTTCCAGGGCCTCAAGCTTGAGGGTCTCGCGCTGCTCGAGCAGGCCAAGCAGCTCACCGGCATGCCCATCTGCACGGAGATCATGAGCCCGAAGCTCGTGGAGGAATTCGACCGCCGCGTGGACGTCATCCAGGTCGGCGCGCGCAACATGCAGAATTTCGATCTGCTCACCGAGCTGGGCCAGACCCGCAAGCCCATCCTGCTCAAGCGCGGCCTCTCCGCGACGATCAACGAATGGCTGATGAGCGCGGAATACATCATGGCGGCTGGCAACCCGAACGTCATCCTCTGCGAGCGCGGCATCCGCACGTTTGAAACCTATACGCGCAACACACTCGACCTCTCCGCCGTGCAGGCAGTCAAGCGCCTGTCCCATCTGCCCGTGATCGTCGACCCGAGCCATGCCACCGGCCTGAGCTGGATGGTCGAGCGCATGTCGCTGGCGGCCATTGCCGCGGGCGCGGACGGCCTGATCATCGAGGTTCACAACAACCCGGCCAAGGCGCTGTGCGACGGCTCTCAGAGCCTGACGCCGCCGGAGTTCGCACAGCTCGTGGGTAAGATCACCGCGATGGCGCCGATCGTGGAGCGCACGCTATGAAGATCATGTTTGTCGGCCTCGGGCTGATCGGCGGCAGCATGGCCCTCGCCCTTGAAGGGTATACCGGCCTGGAGCGCTACGCCGTCGACCATGACGAGTGGACCCGCTTTGAGGCACTCGGGCGCGGCGCCGTGCGCGCGGCCTGGGCCAGCATCGACGAGGCGCCGCTTGACGAGATGGACACCGTCGTCCTCTGCCTGCATCCGAACGCCGCCGCCGACTTCGTGCGCACGCAGGCGCACAGGCTGCGCGCCGGCGCGCTGCTGACCGACGTCTGCGGCGTCAAGCGCCCGATCTGCGACGCCGTCGCCGCGCTGGACGGGCGGGACTTCATCTATCTGGGCGGCCATCCGATGGCCGGCCGCGAGCGCGGCGGCTTCGCCAACGCGACGCCCGACCTCTTCCGCGGCTCGCACTACATCCTCACCCCGGATGACAGCGTCCCGCAGGAGAGCGTGCAGCTGATGCGCCAGCTCGTCACCTTCATGGGCTGCAGCGACGTCGTGCTCACCACGCCCGAAGCGCATGACGCGCGCATCGCCTACACCAGCCAGCTCATGCACGTCCTGGCGCTGGCGCTGTGCGACCAGCATCTGCTCTTTGACAGCTACGGCTTCGAGGGCGGCTCCTTCCGCGGCGCGACGCGCGTGGCCGCGCTCGACCCGAAGCTCTGGTGCGAGCTGTTCCTGGCCAACCACGAGGCGCTGGCCGATCTAACCGACGAGCTGATCGGGAAGCTCGGCGAGTACAGCGCGCTGCTGCGCGGCGGCGACAGGGACGCCCTCCTTGAGCGCCTGACCGCCTCGAGCGAGCGCAAGAAGGAATTCGACCGGCTCCGCTCGCAGGCTTCCTCGAAAACCCCGCTCTACAAATAGACAGGAGGCAACGCCATGCCCATCGTCACCGTCACCGCGCCCGCCGCGCAGGAGCGCTACTGCATCCATATCGACTCCGGCCTGCTTTCCGCCTGCGCGCCGCTCTTCTCCGCCTACGCCGGACGGCGCGCTGCCGTCGTCGCGGACGAAAACACCGCGCCGCTCTTCGACGAGGCGCTGCTTTCGCAGCTGCGCGCTGCGAACGTCGACGCCTCGCTCATCACGCTGCCGGCGGGCGAGACGACCAAATGCACCGACTCGCTGCTCGCGCTCTACGACGCGTTTCTCGACCGGCATCTGACCCGCGCGGACCTCGTCATTGCGCTGGGCGGCGGCGTCATCGGGGATCTGACGGGCTACGCTGCCTGCACCTACCTGCGCGGCGTCCACTTCGTCCAGGTGCCCACGACGCTGCTCTCTCAGGTCGATTCCTCCGTGGGCGGCAAGGTCGCCATCAACCATCCGCGCGGCAAGAACCTGCTCGGCGCGTTCTATCAGCCGGAGCTTGTCGTCATCGACTGCGATACGCTCGATTCGCTCGACGCGCGCCAGGTCGGCGCAGGGCTGGGCGAGGTCATCAAATACGGCTGCATCGCCGACCGCGCGCTCTTTGAGCGCATCGAGTCGCTCGGCTCCCGCGAGGCGCTCTGGCCGCACATGCACGAGATCGTCGCCCGCTGCTGTGAGATCAAGGCACGCTACGTCCACGAGGATCCGCACGACCACGGCATCCGCATGCAGCTCAACTTCGGCCACACGCTCGCCCATGCGCTCGAAAACGCGATGGGCTACGGCACGCTGCTGCACGGCGAGGCCGTCTGCATCGGCATGGTCGCCGCCAGCGGCTGGGGCGAGCGCCTGGGCATCACGCCCGCGGGCACGCAGGCGCGCATCCGCGCGCTGCTTGAGGCCTACGGTCTGCCCACGCAGGTGCCGCAGGGCCTCTCCGCCGACGCGCTCGCCGCGACGATGGCGCTGGACAAGAAGGCCGAGGGGAAGACGATCAAGACCGTCATCCTCACGGACATCGGCGCCTGCAGGGGCGTGCCGCTGACGGCCGACGCGCTGCGCGCCATGCTCTGACGGCACAGGAAAGGAAGGCTTTTATGGAGAAAACCGTTCTTCCCGGCTCGCTGCAGGGCACGATCGCGGTCATCCCGAGCAAATCCGCGTCCCATCGCGCGGTCATGCTCGCAGCCATGGCGCAGGGCGACACGCAGCTGACGCCGCTTCAGCGCTCGCGCGACATCGAGGCGACGCTTGACTGCGCCCGGGCGCTCGACCTGCGCCTTGAGCAGCCCGGCCCGCTGCCGCTGCGCACGCTCGACTGCGGCGAATCCGGCTCGACGCTGCGCTTCTTCATCCCGCTGGCGCTCGACGGGCGCGGCCCCGTCCGGCTGACCGGCCATGGGCGGCTGATGCAGCGCCCGCTCGACGTCTATGAATCGCTCTTTCGCCCGCGCGGCGTCCGCTGGGAACAGGATGGCGACAGCCTGACCGTCGAGGGGCAGCTTCATAGCGGCGAATACGCGCTGCGCGGCGACGTCAGCAGCCAGTTCATCACGGGCCTGCTGCTGGCCCTCCCCCGCGTGCCGGGCGACAGCGTCATCCGCATCACGACGGCGCTCGAATCGCGCGCCTATGTCGAGCTGACGCGGCGCATCCAGGCGGCCTTCAGCATCCGCTCCATCTGGCAGGACGGGCAGACGCTGCTGATCCCCGGTGGCCAGCAGGCCGTCTCCCCCGGCCGCTTCACCGTCGAGAGCGACTGGAGCCATGCCGCCTTCTATCTCGTCGCGGGCGCCATTGGCCATGCTGGCCCCGTGACGCTCACAGGGCTTGACTTGGGCAGCACGCAGGGCGACCGCGCCATCGTGCCGATTCTGCGTGGCATGGGCGCGGACATCCGGGAGGATGCAAACGGCCTGACGGCCTTCCCTTCGCAACTGCGCGGCGCGACGGTCGACGTCGGGCAGACGCCAGATCTTGTTCCCGCGCTGGCCGTCGCGATGGCCGCCGCCGAGGGCGAGAGCCGCATCGTCGGCGCAGCCCGGCTGCGCATCAAGGAGAGCGACCGGCTCAGCGCCATGCGCGCGGCGCTCTGCGCGGCGGGCGCGGACGTGACCGAGCTTGAGGACGGGCTGATCATCCGCGGCGGAAGGCCGCTGCATGCTGCCTGCATCGACGGCTGCAACGACCACCGCATCGTCATGGCGATGGCTGTCGCCTCGGCGCTGTCCTGCGGCCCGCTGACGATTTCGGACGCGCAAGCCGTTTCCAAATCCGCCCCCCGCTTCTGGGAGGAATTCACATCGCTGGGAGGTCAGGCACAATGAGGGGAAACTTCGGCGAGCATTTCAGGCTCACGATCTTCGGCGAATCCCACGGCCCCGCCATCGGCATCGTGATCGACGGCGTGCCCGCAGGGACGCCCATTGACGAGGCGGCCATCGCCGCCGACATGGCGCGCCGCGCGCCGGGTAACGACCCGACCGCGACCGCGCGAAAGGAAGCCGATGCCGTGCGCATCGTCTCCGGCATCCTGAACGGGCGCGCGACGGGCACGCCGCTGTGCGGCATGATCGAAAACACGAACACACGCTCAGGCGACTATGCGCAAATCAGCGTGCGGATGCGCCCCGGCCACGCCGACTACGCCGGGCGCATCAAGTACCACGGATACAACGACCCACGCGGCGGCGGGCACTTCTCCGGCCGTCTGACTGCGCCGCTCGTCTTCGCGGGCGCGATCGCGAGGCAGCTGCTCGCCGCAAAGGGCATCGGAATCGGCGCGCACATCGCCGCCATCGGCGGCGTCGCGGATGACGCGCTCGACCCCGTTCGCGTCGACGCAGCGACGCTTTCCCGTCTGCGCGGCCTGCGCTTTCCGCTGCTCGATCCTGAAAAGGAAGCCCCCATGCGCGCCATCGTCGAGGCCGCGCGGCTTGAGGGCGACAGCGTCGGCGGCGTGATCGAGTGCGCCGCAACCGGCGTGCCCGCGGGCATCGGCTCGCCGTTCTTCGGCTCGCTGGAGAGCATCGCCAGCCATCTGCTCTTCTCCATCCCCGCCGTCAAGGCCGTCGAATTCGGCGACGGTTTAGCGATCTCCGCCCTGCGCGGCAGCGCCGCCAACGACCCGATCCGCTTTGACGCGGGCCGCGTCGTCTGCACGAGCAACCACAATGGCGGCGTCACTGGCGGCATCACCAACGGCATGCCCGTGCTGCTGCGCGTCGCCGTCAAGCCGACGCCCTCCATCGCCCGCCAGCAGCAGACCGTCAACCTGCTCACCGGGGAAAACGAAACCCTCTCCATCACGGGCCGCCACGACCCCTGTATCGTCCCACGGGCCGTCGTCGTCGTCGAGAGCGCGCTGGCGATCGCGCTGTGCGAGCTGATGATGGATGACGCCGCCAACAACGCTTTGAAATGAGGAAAGCATCATGAAGGATCTCTCGCAATGCCGCACGGAAATCGACGCGATCGACGCGCAGCTCGTCGCGCTCTTCGAGCAGCGGATGCGCGTCTCGCGCGACGTAGCGCTCTGCAAGGCCGAAAAGCACATGGATATTCTCGATGCCTCCCGCGAGGAGGCCGTGCTCGCCGGGCGCGCCGCCCTGGTCGGCGAGGATGCGCTGCGCGCGCCGACCGTGGCGCTCTACCGCGAAATCATGCGCCTGTCCCGCGAGGAGCAGCGCCGCTTCCTCGAATCCCGCTCGCAGTCGGCGCTCGTCGCCTATAACGGCGTGCCGGGCGCCTTCAGCGAGGAGGCCGTCGTTGGCTTCTTCGGCGAGGACTGCGCGCGCATCAACTTCAAGACGTTTGACGAGGTCTTTGCCGCCGTCGCGGACGGGCGCGCCAGATACGGCGTCGTGCCCGTGGAAAACTCCTCCTCCGGCTCCATCAACACCGTCTACGACCTGATGGGCCAGTACCGCTGCCACATCGTCGGCGAGCAGCTCGTGCGCGTGGAGCAATGCCTGCTGGGCGTGCCGGGCGCGACGATCGACGACATCACGACCGTCCTGAGCCATGAGCAGGGCTTTGCGCAGTGCCCCTCCTTCCTCGCCGGGCACCCGGACTGGGCGCAGAAGCCCTATTTCAACACCGCCATCGCCGCCAAGCACGTCGCCGAAATGGGCGACAGGCATTGCGCCGCCATCGCCTCGCGCCTCGCCGCGAAGCACTACGGGCTGATCATCCTCGCGCCGGACATCCATTCCTTCACCGGCAACCACACGCGCTTCTTCGTCGTCAGCGCGACGCCCTCCTCCATCGGCCTGCCCGACAAGGCGACGCTCACCTTCACCCTGCGCCACGAGCGCGGCACGCTCATGCGCGCGCTGTCGAGTTTCGTCGCCCTAGGCATGAATCTGACGCACATCGAGTCCCGCCCGCTGCACGAGAGCAACTGGGAATACTGCTTCTACGTCGACCTGATCGGCAACGTCGCCGAGGACAACCTGCGCGTGCTGCTGAACTCGCTTGAGGCGGACTGCGAAAACTGCCGCCTGCTGGGCGCCTACCGCGCGGCGAAGGAGGATGAGCATGCGTAAGCCGCTGTTCCTCGTGGGCATGATGGGCTGCGGCAAGAGCACGATGGGCCGCCTGCTTGCCGGGCGCCTGAACGCCCCGTTTGTGGATCTCGACGAGGAGATCGTCCGCTTTGAGGGGCGCTCCATCCCCGAAATCTTCGCGGATGCCGGCGACGCGGGCTTCCGCGTGCTGGAGACCGCCGCGCTGCGCCGCGTCTGCGCGGGCAGCCCCTGCATCGTGGCGACCGGCGGCGGCATCGTCACGCGCGAGGAGAACATCGCGCTGATGCGCGAGACGGGCCTGGTCGTCTTCCTCTGCCGCCCGCTCGAGGAGATCATCCTGCAGGTTCGCCAGGACACACGCCCGAACCTCGCCGGAGACAAGGCCGAGCGGATGCGCACGCTCTACGCCCAGCGCGAGGCCCTCTACCGCCGCGCCGCGCATCTGTGCTTCGACAACACGCCGCCCGCCGGGCAATCGGCCCGCCTGCTCGCCGCGCGGCCGGAGATTCGGGCG
>SFFC01000029.1 GCA_004556985.1 Clostridiales bacterium
CCAGACGATGCTCAACGCCATCCAGGAGAGCGGCTCCGGCCTGATCGGCCTGTGCTACTACGACTCCGGCGCCCGTTCCTTCTACATCACCAAGGCTGCCTACGAGAAGGGCAACTTCGAAGCGGCTGACCTGTCCGGCCTGAAGATCCGCATGCAGAACAACCCGATGATGGTCCGCATGATCGAGCTGCTGGGCGGCACCGGCGTGACCGGCATCGGCGCGAACGAGGTCTACTCCTCCATCCAGACCGGCGTCGTCGACGGCGCTGAGAACAACTGGCCGACCTACCAGAACATGGGTGACTATGAGGCCGCTCCGGTCTACGTGCTTGACTACCACACCCGCGTGCCGGAAATCCTCATCATGAGCGAGCTCGCTTCCATGATGGTTTCTCCGGAGGATCTGGAGATCATCAAGCAGACTGCGAAGGATACCGAGGCTTTCGAGAAGGAGCAGTGGGCTCTGAAGGAGCAGTCCGCCGAGCAGATCATCCGTGACGCCGGCTGCACCATCGTCGACCTGACGCCCGAGCAGCTCGCGACCTATGAAGAGAAGATGGCTCCGCTGTATGACGAGTTCGGTGCTGGCTACGAAGACATCATCGAGCAGATCAAGGCTATCGGCGAGAACTTCTGATTTTCTTGAAACAGGGGGGAGAGGGGGATCTGTTTCGCCCTCTCCCTTTCTTCAGTTTCATCAGAAGTTAAGGAATCTTAACGGCGATTGACCCACAGACCTCCAAAGAAAAGGAGAAATGCGTATGGCCAATATCCTGCGCAAAATCGATCACTGGCTGTGTACGATCCTGCTGCGCGTCGCTCAGGTTGCGATGCTCGCACTGGTCGTGATCGTCACCTACACCGTGATTGCGCGTTTTGTCTTCAATACAGGCAACTCCTGGGCGGAAGAGGTTCCGCGCGTGCTGGTTGCCATCTTTGCTTTCCTCGCCTGCGCGATGGGCGTGCGCGACCATCTGCATACCTCGGTGGGCGTGCTCTACAACCGTCTGCCTGAGGGCGGCAAGGCGCAGAAGGCGCTTGACGTCTTCACCGATATCTGCATCCTGCTGATCTCCATCTTCATGATCAAGGTCGGCGGCGACTACTGCTTCTCCCTGGCCTCCAAGGGCGGCAAGCTGCCGATGACCCAGTGGCCGGTCTGGATTCAGTATGTCTCCATTCCGATCTCCGGCTGCGTGATGCTGTTCCACTCGATCCTGTTCCTCACCGGCGTGCTCAAGCCGGGCGACACCTTCTTCTCCGACAAGATGGACGATCCGATGGAGAAGGCGAGGGCCATGATGAAGGCTGAGGAAGAAGCGAAAGAGAAGGGAGGCGCCAAGGCATGACAACCACTACTCTGGCCAGCATCGTTCTGCTGGGCGGCTTTATCGTTTTGATGCTGCTGAAGGTGCCCGTCTCCTTCTCGCTCCTCATTTCGACAATTTGCTCCGCGCTGATCTTCAAGAGTCAGATGATCGCTGCGCTCGTCGCCAGCGGCAACATGAGCTTTGTCAGCGCCGTGGTCATTCAGCTCCAGGACGTCGTGACCAACATGGTCAAGGGCGTCGACTCGTTCAGTCTATTGTCGATTCCGTTCTTTATCCTCGCGGGCGAGATCATGGGCACCGGCGGCATCTCCGAGCGCCTGATTGCGTTTGCGAACCTGCTGGTCGGCTGGCTGCCGGGCGGCCTGGCGATCGTCAACTGCGTGGCCTCGATGCTCTTTGGAGGCATCTCCGGCTCCGCCGTGGCGGACGTCTCCTCCCTGGGCACCATGCTCATCCCGATGATGAAGAAGCAGGGCTATGACGACGATTTCGCCGTCGGCATCACCGTCACCTCCGCCTGCCAGGGCGTTCTGATTCCGCCGAGCCACAACATGGTCATCTACGCGCTGGCTGTTTCGGGCGTTGCGTCCGTCTCCATCGCCGAGCTGTTCATGGGCGGCGCGGTTCCGGGCATCCTGCTGGGCCTGGCGCTGAGTGTTGAGTGCTACATCCTCGCCAAGAAGCGCCATTATCCGGTCAGCGACAAGGTGCCGAAGGGCCAGCGCCTGAAGGTCGTCATTGACGGCATCCTGCCGCTGGGCACGATCATCATCATTATCGGCGGCGTTACCGCCGGCATCTGCACCGCGACGGAAGCTGCGGCTATCGCCTGCGTGTATGCGTTCATCGTCGCGTTCTTCATCATCCGCGATGTCAAGCTCTCCGCGATGGGCGGCATTCTCAAGAATTCGCTCAAGACGCTGGCGATCGTGCTGACGCTGATCGCCTCCGCGAAGGCCTTCGCCGGCATGATGGCGATGCTGCGCATCCCGGCCGCGATCACCAACGCGCTCATCAGCATCACGAACAACAAGTATCTGCTGCTGCTGATCATCAACGTGCTCCTGCTCGCGCTGGGCTGCGTCATGGACATGGCACCGCTCATCCTGATCATGACGCCGATCCTCGCCCCGATCTGCATCACCCAGCTGGGCATGGATCCGGTTCACTTTGGCGCGATGCTGATCTTCAACCTGGCTGTCGGCCTGTGCACGCCGCCTGTCGGCTCCGCGCTGTTCGTCGGCTGCGCCATTGGCAAGACGCCGATCGAGCGCACGGCGAAGGACATGCTGCCGCTGTACGCGGTCATGGTCGCCATGCTGCTGCTGATCACCTATATTCCGGGGATCTCCATGCTGCTGCCGAACATCATGCGCTAAGCGCATACGCAAACAAGGGCCCGTCCGGTTTCGGACGGGCCTTTTCAGATTCCTGGCAAAGGCGTATTCTCTTCACAAAGGGGGAGAGGATACATTCAATGCTGACGCTTCGCTGCTGGCTGGGGCGGCTGATCAAACGGGGGAAGGGATGGTTTCGCAGCCTTTTTCGGCACACTGGCGCCACCACTGCGCTGCGCCGACCAGACCGGCGTCGTTGCCCAGAGCGGCGCTCTCCAGGCGGAGCTCGCGGGCAAAGCAGGGCATCACGCCCGAGAGCACGAGCCGGCGCACCGACGAGAGCAGCAGCTCCTGCCGGCAAACCCCGCCGCCCAGCAGCACCAGCTGCGGGTTGAGCAGATGGACGAGGCTGATGATGCCCAGGGAGATATCCTCAAACCAGGCCTTAAGCAGCGCCAGCGCCTGCGGATCGCCCTGCTGCGCCAGCACGAACAGCGCTTGGCCGTCGAGCCCGGGGCGGCCCAAAGCGGCCTGCGCACGCCGCAGGAGCGCGCCCGTCGAGGCGTAGCGCTCGTAGCAGCCGCGCTGGCCGCAGGTGCAGGCCTCGCCGCCCGGATGGAGCAGCATGTGGCCGATCTCGCCGGCCAGTCCGCGGGAGCCACTGAGCAGGCGTCCCCCGGAGACAAACGCGCCGCCAACCCCCGTGCCCAGCGTGACCATCAGCACATCCGACAGGCCGCGCGCCGCGCCGGCAGTCATCTCGCCCAGCAGGGCAGCGTTGGCGTCGTTGAGCACATGGACGGGCAGGCGGAACGCGCGCTCAAGATGCCCGCGGATGGGCGTGCCCTCGTAGCCCGGGATGCTGCCGTTGCTGCCTGCGACCGTGCCGACGGCCGCGTCGATCTGCCCCGTGGCCGAGACGGCGATGCCGGCGATCGTGGCGCCCGTCTCCTGCAGCAGCGCGCGGATAGCGCGCTCCGTCGTGACGATCAGCGGGGTCCGGTAGCCGTCGAAGCTGACGCTGACCTCGCGGCGGCAGATCAGGCGGCTCTGCCCGTCGACGAGCGCGAGCTTGAGGGCCGTGCCGCCCAGGTCAGCGGCCAGCAGCATGGCGCTCCTCCTCCACGGCGCGCATGAACCGCCCGGCGATCTCCAGCGGCCGCGTGATAGCCCCGCCGACAACGACGGCCCAGGCGCCGCAGCGCAGCATTTCCCGTGCCTCCTCGGGCGTGTGAATGCGTCCCTCCGCGATGACGGGGCAGGGCAGGGCTACGGCCATCTGCCGAACCAGCTCGAAGTTGGGCCCGGGGCCCTCCTGCGCGGTTTGCGGCGTATAGCCGTTCATGGTGGTGCCGACGAGGTCTGCGCCGGCGGCATAGGCGGCCTGCGCCTCGGACAGCGTGGCGCAATCCGCCATGATGATGATGCTGGGATGTTTGCGGCGCACCTGCTGCAGAAACGCCGAGGGGGTCAGGCCGTCGCCGCGCGGGCAGTCTGTGCAGTCGATGGAGACGATGTCGGCCCCAGCCTCGAGGCATTCGTCCACCTCGCGCATCGTCATGGTGATGCGGCCCATGTAGCCGGGGTATTCGCGTTTGATCAGGCCGATGACCGGCAGGCCGGTCTCCTCCTTGATGCCGATGATGTCGCGCACGGAGCTGGTGCGGATCATCTTTGCGCCCGCCTGACGGGCCGCCCGCGCCATCAGGGGCATCACGGAGCGCTCTTTGTCGTAGAGCGGTTCGCCCGGTATGGCCTGGCAGGAGACGATCACCGTGCCGCACATGAGTTCAAACAGCTGTTCCCTGGTCATGCCCGATCCTCCTTTGCCGCGCCTGCGGGGCCCGGGCGGTCGTCGTATCGCTGCGCGGCCAGCACGGCGCTGTCGATCAGATGGCAGCAGCGCGCGACGGCCTGTTCGTCGCCGGGCTGCAGATTCATCAGCGGTTCGCGCACACCGCCCAGCGCCAGGCCGTGACGCTGCGCGAGGACGGCCTTGATCACCGCGTACATATTGCCCCTGGCAGAGCAGAGGGCGTAGATGATTTCGTTGATGTGAAACTGCACCGCCTGCGCGGCCGCCAGGTCGCCGCGGCGCAGCAGGGCTTCTGCGCGCAGGAAGAGCTCCGGCATGGCCGCATAGGTGCCGCCGATGCCTGCGTCCGCGCCCATGATCCGGCCGCCGATGTACTGCTCGTCCGGCCCGTTGAAGACGGTGAAGTCCGTCCCGCCCGCCGTCTTGAACATCTGGATATCCTGCGTGGGCATGGAGGAATTCTTGACGCCGCGCACCATGGGGTTGCGCAGCATGGTCCTGAGCAGGGGCAGGGTCAGCGCTACGCCCGCAAGTTGCGGGATGTTGTAGATGATGAAGGGCGTATGCGGCGCGGCCGCGGAGATGTCGTTCCAGTATGCGGCGATGGCCTCCTCGGGCAAATGGAAGTAGATCGGCGGAATGGCGGCGATGGCGTCGACGCCGAGGCGCTCGGCGTGCGCGGCGAGGCGGCGGCTGTCGCGGGTGTTGTTGCAGGCGACGTGGCAGATCACCTTGATCCTGCCGCCCACGGCGTCCATGACGCTTTCGAGCACCTGCATGCGCTCCTCCACGTCCAGGTAGATGCATTCGCCGGAGGAGCCATTGAGGTACAGGCCCTGAACGCCCATGCGCTCAAGATGCTCCGCAAGCGCAGCGCAGCGCCGGGGGCTGATGGCTCCCTGCTCGTCATAGCAGGCGTAGAACGCCGGATAGATACCCGTGAACGGGCTGTTCATGGTGGGTCAGCTCCTTGATTGGTTGATGATGGATTATTCGACAAACGCGCTGCGGAAACCGATGGTGGCGCTGCCGTCATAGGTGCGGGGGTTATAGAAGTGGAGCGCATTGAGCCCTGCGCGGTCCAGAGAGCCAGCCTTGCCGCCGCGCACGGCGATGCGCTCCCCGTAGTTGCGCGCGACGAAGATGCCATCCTGATGGATGCAGGTTTCGTCGGGCACCACGCCCAGAATCTGAAGGATGCGCGGGACGGGCAGCCCCTCCTCGACCTGCAGGTCGCAGAACTGGCAGTCGAGGAAGCCCTGGTTGCCGCTAATGTGAGGGCCCAGATAGCTGCGATGGCGAATTTCCGTGCGCACGATGGGGCGGCCCAGCAGATGATCCTCCTCCAGGCTGTCCCCGGGCACCATGCCGTCGATCTTGTAGGTGTCGAGCTCCCCGTGGGCCGCAAGGTCGCCCTTGGTGGTCAGCGCGCGCCAGTAATGGCTGTCGGGGGCGAGCATGGTCGCGGAATACACGGCGGCGGTGTTCTGGTTGATGATCTGGATTTCGCCGTTCATCAGCCGCAGGCCGCCCACCCATTCGAACATGTTGCCGACCAGATCGGCGACGCCGGAGGGCTGATGGTTGTGATTCCAGGTCACGGGGCCGGAGCCGGCGGCCGTGCGCTGAACATCCGTCCCGTTCATCGCGGAGGGCACGCCCTTCTCCCAGGGCGCATCATAGGCGCGGCCGCGGTCCGTGTTGCCGCGGGGGCGGGTGCCCAGGCGCTTGCTCTGCTGGGCCAGGGCCATCCATTCCACGTTGGTCAGCAGATGCCAGCCGCGCCCCTTGTTGAGGCAGAAGCGCACGCCGTCGTCAAACGTGAAAAAGACGTGCGGGTCGCGCATGGGCAGCGAGTAAGCCCGGTCGCGCGCGACAAAGTTCATGTATTTGGAGACGTAGATCATCTCCTTGATGCTCCCGTCCACGATCCAGGCGGGATGGATGCTCTCGTCGTCCCCACCGTACAGATCACACAGGCGCATCTTGGGCAGCCCGACGACGATGCTGGGCATGCCCTCGTCATCCAGCAGCACCGTGTTGGCGCCGCCGGTCATGTTCTCGACGCAGATCTTCATCTCGTCAAAGCGGTTTTCGGGCAGGCGCCCCAAGCGGCCGGAGCGCAGCTGCTCGATGGCCTCCGCGCTTTTCCGGGAGACGCAGCCGGCGCATTCGCGGCCCTCGGGGGTGTCCGGTGCGTGGAAGGAGCGCTCGGCATACAGGCGGGCTTCCCGCTGCTCGTCGGTTTCAATATGAACGTTCATTTGGATTCCTCCCTGACAGGTTCATCGAGGCAGAGTCGTGCGATGCGCAGGCGCGCCAGACAGCTGCCGTCCTCAAGGCCGCCGGCGCAGTAGGCCAGCAGCAGACGGCCGGGGGCTTCCTCCAAAATGGCGGTGTAGCAGTATCCCCGGCAGGGATCGCTCTCCAGGAGCACAGGGTCATCCCAGGTCTGCCCGTCGTCCCGGCTGAGGCGCAGGGCCAGCGGCGACCGCCCGCCTGTCCAGACCCCCTGCACCTGGGCGCTGCGCCCGTTGTACAGGGGCACGGGGTTATACAGCGCCAGCAGGGCGCCGCTTAACAGGCGCCGGACGCTCATGGGCGAAAGTGGCGACGTGAAGCGCGACGGGGCGGGCGGCGTCCAGCTCCGGCCGCCGTTGAAGGAAACCATCTCCCACTGGCTGCCCAGGTCGGTGCGCGCCCAGGCCCAGAGACGCCCGTCGCGCATCTCCAGCACGCCGGGCTCCTGCAGGCCGCTCTGGCAGGCGTCCGCAAAGGGCATGACGCCCTTGCCGGGCAGCTCGTAAAAGCTTCGCCCGTCGTCGTCGGAGCGGAAGAAGACCGCTTCGGCTCGGGCGTCAAAGAAGACGCTTCCATCCGTGCGCCGGAATTTCTTGTGCTCGGCGGCGGGGACGAGGATGCTCCCGCCGGCCAGGCGGCGGACGCGGTCGTTGTTGACGACGAAATAACCGGCGCGCGTCGTGACGGGCGCGGGAGAGGACCAGGTCTTTCCCTCGTCGCCGGAGCGGCGCAGCACCATCTCAAGCTGCGTCTGGCCGTGCCGGCGCAGGTAGAACAGGCCGATGTCCCCGTTTGCCATGCGCAGCAGCGACACGGACATCAGATTCTGCGCGCCGTCGTCGGGCGCGGGAATCAGCGGCTCAGGCGGAGAGGCCGTATCCCCGTCAAGCGTCAGCGCCCACAGCTCTGCGGCGGCGTCATCCTGAACGCTTCCTGAAAAGCGACTGTAGACGAAGAGCACGCGGCCGTCCCGCAGCGGAAGAAAGGCGCCCTCGCTGTTGCGCGGGTTGCCTGGGACGGGAGGAAGATCGAGCAAATGTTTGAGCAACATGGCTGCCTCCTTACCCCTTGACCGAGCCGATCATGACGCCCTTGACAAAGTACTTCTGGATGAACGGGTAGATGCACAGCATCGGCAGGGTAGAAATCACGACGATGGCGGACTTGATGCCCATATCCGGCGGCTTGGCTCCGGTGGCCAGGTCGAACTTGAGGTCGTAGGTGGAGGACATGAGCACGTATTTGCGCAGAACCATCTGCAGAGGATACTTCCGCACGTCGTTGATCCAGATCGCCGCATCGAACCAGTTGTTCCACTGATCCACGGCATAGAACAGGCCGATCGTGGCGATGGCCGGCATGGACAGCGGGACGATGATGCGAAAGAAGATGGTGGGCGGCGTAGCGCCGTCCAGCAGGGCGGATTCCTCCAGACTGTCGGGAATGGAATAGAAGAAGTTGCGCAGGATGAGCATGTTCCAGACGCTCATCAGGTTGGGCAGGATGAAGCACCAGAGGCTGTCGATGAGCCCGAGGGATTTGACGACCAGATAGGTGGGAATCAGGCCGCCGTAGAAGATCATCGTGATGAAGGACAGAACCAGCAGCACTGTCCGTCCGGGCAGATCCTTTTTGCTGACGGCGTAGGCAAACGTCCCCGTGACCAGCAGGGAGGACAGCGTGCCCACGACGACGCGGAAGAAGGTCACGCCATAGGCGCGCCAGACCTCCGTGTTCTGGAGGAGCATCATGTCATAGGCGGCGAAGTTCCAGACCTGCGGGAAGAAGACGAACCCGCGGCGGGCGATCTCCTCCTTGCTGACGAAGGAGGTGCCGATGACGAGTAGGAAGGGGATGATGAAGGTCAGCGTCAGCAGGATGAGGAGGACATAGAGGACGACCTGAAAGGCCAATTCGCCTGCGGGCAGGCGTTTTTTCTTGTTTCGCATGATATTTTTCGCCCTCCTTTACCAGATTCCTTCACCGGAAATGCGTTTGGAAATGAAATTTGTCGTCAGCAGCAGCACGGCGGCTACGACCGATTTGAAGAAGCTCACGGCGACGGAATAAGAGTAGTCGTGTTCCACCAGGCCGACGCGATACACGAAGGTATCGATGATATCGGCGACCTTGTACACGGAGGGGGAATAGGTCAGGAAGATCTGCTCGAAGCCGGCATCCAGCAGGCCGCCGACGCGGAAGATCAGCATGATGACCACCACGGAGGAGATGGAGGGCAGCGTGATATACCAGATGCGCTTGAAGCGGCCGGCGCCGTCGATGGCTGCGGCCTCGTATTGGGACGGATCCACGCCGGCGATGGCCGCCAGATAGACGATGCTGCCAAAGCCGATGCTCTTCCAGACATCGCTGATGACCAGGATGGAGCGGAAATACTTGGGGCTGGTCATGAAGGAGATGCTTCGCAGACCGAGGCGGTTCAACACCACGTTGACCAGGCCGTTGTCGGTGGTCAGAAGCGTTTGAAGCAGCGCCGCCACGATGACCCAGGAGATGAAGTGCGGGATGTAGGAGATCGTCTGGACGACCTTCTTGAAGCGCCTGCCCTGCACCTCGTTGAGCATCAGCGCAAACAGGATGGGCGCGGGGAAGCCGATCAGCAGCTTGAGGAGGCTGATGATCAGCGTGTTGGACATGATGCGGCCAAAGTAGTAGGAATCGAAGAATTTCTCGAAATTGGCCAGCCCGACCCAGGGGGCGGAAAAGATACCCGCCACGCCGGAATAAGGATCGTAATCCTTGAAGGCGATCACCAGGCCAAACATGGGCGTGTATTTGAAGACCAGCAGATAGATCAGTCCGGGCAGCGCCAGCAAATAGTAGAAGCGATAGCGGAGGAGCTTTTTCAGCCACGGGCTGCGGACGGTTAAATGCCTGTTTGAGGCAGTCATGCGGTTCACCTCTTTGCGATGGAAAAAACCGCCGATGCCGTCCTGCACGGCAGGGCGCAGGACGGCTTCTCGGGTCGGCGGTTCTTTTGAGCGTTTACTTGGCGTGCTGCTCGTTGTAGAGCGTCGTGTAGGCGTCGATGACCTTGTCCACGCCGGCGGCCGGCAGCTCGTCGTTGATGAAGGAATCCCATTCATCCATCGAACGGACGCCCGTGATGAAGTTGATGGTCTCTTCCTCGATCATGGTGTCGATATCGCTCATGTTGGGGGCCAGCTCCTTGAGGCGGGCGGTGGAATACAGGGTGCCGTAATCGCCGCAGTACTTCACGCCCTCGGTGCGGTAGCTGTCCTCGGTGAGGAACTTGGTGTAAAGCGTGGGCTCCTCATCGGCGCTGCCCAGAATGTTCAGGTAGCGGAGCATCAGGTTGTTGGGGAAGGCGTAGAACTCGCCGTCGTAGGTCTCGGTGTCGAGGCGCACGAGCGTGGAGGCCTCTTCATCCACCCACTCCCAGTCGATGCCGATTCTTCCGGCGTAGGAGCCGATGAAGTTGGTCTTGTCCATGAACCAGTTCAGGTACTTCATGGACGCTTCCGGATGCTCGGAGCGGGCCAGGATCATCATGCAGGAATTGGTCGGCGCGGCGCAGGTCTCGGCAAAGCCCTTGTCGCCGGAGAAGTCGGGGCTGTAGACGTAGTTGGCCTCGGGCTGGGTCTTCTGCAGCTCGGGCAGATTGATGCAGATCGGGGAGTAGATCAGCAGGGAGACGCCTACGCGGCCGGCGGTGATCAGCTCGTTGATCTTGGTGGTATCGATGTTGAAGCTGTCCATGTAGACGTAGCCCTTCTCATACCACTCGGCGACCTGCGCGATGCAGTCCTTCATGCCCTCCTGCATGATGCCCGGCTTGATGCGGTTGTCGCTCTCGTCCAGCCAGGTGCCGTAGCCATACTTGGTGTAGGCGCCGGAGAGGCCGTTGAAGACGCTGTCCAGATCCAGCAGCAGCGGGATGGTCTGGCCGTTGCCCGCGGGATCGGCCTCATACAGCTTGGCCAGCAGCGCGTCGAGCTCGGCGACGGTATGCGGCTGCTCCATGCCCAGCGCCTTGAACCAGTCCTCGCGCATCCAGATGGGATGCTGCGTCAGCGGCAGGGTGCGCGGGACGCCGTAGATGTTGCCCGTGGCGCTGTCGGTCACATAATCCCAGATGCCGGGGAACTCGCTGTACGCCGCGAGGATGTCCTGGCCGTACTGCTCAAGCAGATCGTTCAGCGGCAGGATGACGCCGCTCTTGGCGTATTCATCCCAGTTGCCGGTGGTGATCAGGTCCAGCTGGGTGCCCTCGTCGGCGATGAGCACGTTCAGCTTTTCGGTCTCGCTGCCGTAGGGCAGCCAAAGGGGAATGGGCTGCACGCCGATGGCGTCGACGATTTCCTGCTCCTTGGCGGCGTAGGCCTCGGGCTCGGAATCACCGCGGCCCTCGAAAATCCGCATGGGCAGGAAGCCCTCGAAGACGATCGACTCCACGTCGCCCTCCGCCAGCACGGCGGGGACGAAGCACAGAAGCAGCGCCAGGGCCAGCAGAGTGCTCAGCATTTTTTTCATGGTATTCCCTCCTGTTGTTTGATGGTTGTGGGAGTATATCCGCAAGCTCCCTTTGACAACTTTATACTACAAATGAAAATGCTTGTCAAGGGATCAGAGAAAAATAATTAGGCCTTTCTGTCATTTTTTGAGGCGGATTTTTGTGATTCGTAGGAAAACATAGGATATTATTGCCCGAAAAGGCCGACAATCCGGGGGGCGCCTGCGTCAGACGGACCGACTTTGTAGGATATTTAAAACAGGCAAAATATCCTACAAAGTTGGTAATCCGGCGATTATCGGTGCTTCGGTACTGGACAAAATGTGCTTTATCCTTTATTATAGTATAGAGTATGGAATGGGGAATACAAGGAAGAGCGAGGTGCATACCGTGCAGACTGCATCGGGAGAGAAGGAAAAGCGCTACACATCCATGTACAAGAAGCTGCGCTCATATATTATCGACAACAACCTTCAGCCCGGGGATGTGCTGCCCTCGGAGCAAACCCTGTGCGAGATGTATGGCGTCAGCCGCAACGTGCTGCGGGAGGCGCTCAAGGGCTTGACCGTCATGGGGGTCATCAAGGGATGCCCCGGCAAGGGCAACATCATTCAGCCGTTTTCGGTCAACGAGCTGATCGACAACGTGCTGTTCTGCGCGGCGCAGGACAACACGGAAATCATCGCCCAGCTGCTGGATGTGCGCAAGAAGCTCGAGCTGGCCTACATGAAGGAGGCCTATCGCACGCTGACGATCCCCGATATCCAGAACATCCGCGCTATCCTGGAGCGAATCAAGAAGGAATGGGAGAACAACATCTACTATCATGCCGATGACCGGGAATTCCACATGGCGCTGTTCTCCCGGATCGACAACGCGGCGCTGCACGCGATCTTTTCCAGTATCTGGGATATCGACGAGAATTTCCAGGTGGTCAAGAAGATGCAGTACATGGGCCTCACGATCGCCAAGCATGAAAACATCGTGCTCGCTCTTGAGGAACGAAACCAGGAGGCCTTTGAAGCGGCGATGCTGGTGCATTTCTCCTCGGGAAAATATGCTCCGGGCACCAAGTCGAAGGACCTGACCTTTGAGGAGACTTGAGCGACGCGAAGACAAAACGGCACAAAAAAGCTGCCCCGGTATGTGGGACAGCTTTTTCTGTAAAGGAAGAATTACTTCTTGCCGTTTTTGTAATCGTGGGAGAAGACGTAGTCCTTGTCCGGCAGGATGGCGTTGACGACGATGCCGGTGATGGCTGCGACGGCCAGGCCGGAGAAGCGGATCGTCAGGCTGCCGACATTGAAGGCGATGGCGCCGGCAGCAGAGAACGTGATGCCCAGGGCCAGGGACATGATCAGGGAGACGACGATGACGTTGCGGCTCTTGGAGAGGTCGACCTGGTTCTCGACCAGGTTGCGCACGCCGATCGCGGAGATCATGCCGTAGAGGATCAGGGAGACGCCGCCGATGGTGCCGGTCGGCATTGCGGCGATCAGCGCGGAGA
The DNA here is from genome assembly GCA_004556985.1 of Clostridiales bacterium. Classification (GTDB taxonomy): domain Bacteria; phylum Bacillota; class Clostridia; order Christensenellales; family Aristaeellaceae; genus Ventricola. The sequence goes on from SFFC01000029.1 coordinate 12,788, forward strand.
ACTTCGGGCAGAAGGAAGCGATGATCGCGAAGATGGCGGCGAGGCGGATGACGCGCGGGTCATAGACCTTCGTCAGCGCGAGCACGCCGGTGTTCTCGCCGTAGGTGGTGTTCGCGGGCGCGCCGAAGAGGGAGGCCAGCGCGGTCGCGAGGCCATCGCCCATCAGGGTGCGATGCAGGCCCGGATCCTCGATGAAGTTCTCGCCGACGGTGGAGGAGATCGCGCAGATGTCGCCGATGTGCTCGATCATCGTCGCGAAGGCGATGGGCATGATGGCGATGATCGCGGTTACCAGCAGGTTGGTGTCACAGTTGCCGATGAGGGAGAAGACGGTGTTTTCCATCTTGACCGGCAGGCCGATCCACGGCGCAGCCGCCACGCCGGAGAAATCCACCTGGCCCAGCAGCGCGGCGAAGACATAGGAGACCAGCACACCCATCAGAATCGGGATGATCTTCAGCATGCCCCTGCCCCAGATGTTGAAGACGACGACGGTCACGATGGCCAGCAGCGCGACGGCCCAGTGGCCCGTGCAGTTGTTGATGGCGGAATTGGCGAGCGTCATGCCGATGCAGATGATGATCGGACCGGTCACGACCGGCGGGAAGAAGCGCATGATGCGCTGGGTGCCGAAGCTCTTGACCAAAGCGGCCAGCACGAGATAGAGCAGGCCGGAGCAGGCCACGCCCACGCAGGCATAGGGAAGAAGCTCAGCCTCGCCGGCGGGTGCGATGGCGGCGTAGCCGGCCAGATACGCGAACGAGCTGCCCAGGAACGCGGGAACCTTGCCCTTGGCGAGGAAATGGAACAGCAGCGTGCCGAGGCCGGCAAACAGCAGCGTCGCCGAGACGCTCAGGCCGGTCAGCGCGGGGACGAGAATCGTCGCGCCGAACATGGCGAACATGTGCTGCAGACCCAGCACGAGCATTTTCGGCATACCCAGGGCGCGCGCGTCGCGGATACCTTGATTCTCCATGGCGAAAAACTCCTTTTGTGTTTTTTGCATGAAACGCGAACGTTACATGCACATTGCTGACTATTATAGGCGAATAAAAGCGAAAAATCAAGTATGCTGAGGAAAAAAGGTTAGAAATTGGTGCAAGCTCCGGCGTCGGCCGGGACAGCAGCCCCTTGCCTTTGCGCCCAAAAGCGGGTACAATGGAAACAGAAAAACCAAAGAGGCGGAGGAGGGCTTTTCTTGGGCTATATCGCGGGCATCGGCGGGGCGAACATGGACATCCATGGCCGCAGCGACCAGCCGCTCATCATGCGCGATTCCAACCCCGGCACGCTGCACATGTCGCTGGGCGGCGTCTGCCGCAACATCTGCGAAAACCTGGCGAGGCTGGGCGAGGAGGTTCATCTGGTGACGGTCGTGGGTGACGACATGCATGGGCGCAGCATCGTCGAGGGCTGCGAGCGCGCGGGCATCGACATGCGGGCGACGCGCATGCTGCCGGGCGAACGATCCTCGAGCTATATCTCGATCATGGACGCGGACGGCGACATGCTCCTGGCGATGAGCGACATGCACATCATCAAGAAGCTCGACGCGCGGCTGGTGGATGAATCGCAGGAGGTGCTCTGCGGCGCGGACCTCGTCGTCTGCGACGGCAACCTCTCGGCGAAGACGCTGGAGCGGCTGACGCAGATCTGCACGAGGCCGCTGTATGTCGACCCCGTGTCGACAGCCTGGGCGAGGGAGCTGAAGCCCTTCATCGGGTTTTTCGACACGGTCAAGCCCAACCGCATGGAGCTGGAGGCGCTCACGGACTGCCCGGCGGATACGCCGGCGCATCTGGAGCTGGCCTGCGACATCCTGCGCGGCAAGGGCGTGCGGCGTGTGTTCGTGAGCCTGGGGCGCGAGGGCATGTTCTACAAGGGGCCGGAGGGCGCGATTTCCCGCGTCAGCCGCCCGTTCGACGGCATGGTCAACGCCACGGGCGCGGGCGACGCCTCGATGGCGGGCATCGTCTACGCGACGCGCCGGGGCCTTGACGCGGAGCAGACGGTGCTCTGCGCGATGGCCGCAGGCATGGTCGCCATCGCTTCCCCCGACACCATCAGCCGCAGGATGTCTCCCGCGGCGCTCAAAACCATGATCAAGGAGTATATGACATGAGCACAATCAATCTGAAGCAATTTATGGACATCACGCCGGAAATCGAGGAGGCTGTGCGCACGGGCAAGCCCGTCGTCGCGCTGGAGAGCACGATCCTCAGCCACGGCATGCCCTATCCCGAGAACCTTGGCTTTGCACGCGAGGTGGAGAAGATCATCCGCGCGGAGGGTGCGGTGCCTGCAACCATGGCGATCATCGACGGAAGGCTCAAGGCGGGCCTGACGGAGGAGGAGCTCGTGCGCATGTGCGAGGCGAAGGGCGTGCTCAAGGTCAGCCGCCGCGACCTGCCGATCGTCGCGGCGAAGAAGCTGACCGGCGCGACGACCGTCGCCACGACAATGATCCTGGCGAACCTGGCGGGCGTGCACGTCTTTGCCACGGGCGGCATCGGCGGCGTGCACCGCGGCGGCGAGAATTCGATGGATATCAGCGCCGACCTGCAGGAGCTGGCGCATACGCCGGTCGCGGTCGTCTGCGCGGGCGCAAAGATGATTCTGGATATCGGGCGGACGCTCGAGTATCTGGAGACGATGGGCGTACCGGTGCTGGGCCTTGATACGGACGATTTCCCGGCCTTCTACTGCCGCAGAAGCGGCTTTGGCGTCGACTACAACGCGAAGACGCCCGCCGACGTCGCCGCGATTGCGAAGGCCAAGTGGGATATGGGCCTGGGCGGCGGCCTGCTGATCGGCAATCCGGTGCCCGAGGAATACGCGATGGACTTTGACGCGATGAGCGCGACAATCGACAGGGCGCTTGCGATGGCGGAGGAGGCCGGCGTCAAGGGCAAGAACATCACGCCGTTCCTGCTCGCGCATATCGTCGAGCTGACCGGCGGCGACAGCCTCAAGACGAATATCCAGCTCGCCTTCAATAACGCGCGCGCTGCGGCAAGGATCGCCGTCGAGCTGGCGAAGCTGTAATCTGATCTGGAATTTGCTTTGATGCGCGCGAAGCGAAGAAGGGCGTCTGAGGGGTGAACCCCCTCGGACGCCCTTCTTCACTTCGCGCTGATGAAAGCATTTTTGAATGAAATCAGTATGAATGGGAAAGAGCGTTCACGGCAGCGTCACTGCCGTCATGCCCTCCGCGTCGCGTGCGTCGTGCGTGACCAGCAGGAGCAGACGGCCTTTGGCACGCTCCCGCACGAGCGCGAGCATCTGCGCATGCGTCTGCTCGTCGAGCGCGCGGAAGGGCTCATCCAGCAGCAGCACGGGCGCGTCAAAGGCGAGCGCGCGGGCGAGCGCCGCGCGGCGCTTCATGCCGCCGGAGAGCGCGTCGGGATAGGCCTGCGCCTCGCCCTGAAGACCGACGCGCGCGAGCCATTCCCCGGCAACGCGCAGGGCGCGCGGCCTGTCGCGCTGCATCTCGCGCGGCAGGACCAGGGCGACGTTCTGCGCGACGGAATACCAGGGCAGCAGCCTGTCCTCCTGAAAGCAGAAGGACAGGCGCTCCGGGCGCACGATCTCGCCCCGCTGCGGCGTTTCCAGCCCGGCGATCAGCCGCAGCAGCGTCGTCTTCCCGCAGCCGGAGGGGCCCAGCAGTGCATACGCGCCGGGAGATTCAAAGCGCAGCGACAGGCCGGAAAAGACGGCCTTGCCGACGTAGGCCATGTGGACATCGCGCAGCTCAATCATGGCGCACCTCCGAAAAGCGGCGGGTCAGGCGGCGAAGCAGCGCTTCCAGCAGGACGCTGAGCAGCACGAGCATGAGCGTCCAGGCGAGCAGGCTGTCCGTCTCCAGATAGATTTTCGCTTCATACAGGCGGCTGCCGACGGCGCGCCGGGGTACGCCGATCACCTCTGCGGCGACGACGGCCTTCCAGCACAGGCCGATGGCCGCCAGGCAGCTCTCCACAAACGCGGGCAGCACCGAAGGCAGGACGACGCGGCGCAGCGTGCCGGAGCGGCCAAAGCGGTAGAGGCGGGCCATCTCCAGAAGCCTTGGATCGATGGCGCGCACGGCCTGCGTCAGTGCAGAAAAGACGACGGGCAGCGTCATCAGAAAGCCCGTGAGCACGGGCACGCGCGCGCTGGAGAGCCAGACCAGCGCCAGCACGATGAACGAGGTCACCGGCGTAGCGCGCACGGCGGAGAGCAGCGGCGAAACCAGCAGCTCCGCCGCGCGGAAGCGGCAGCAGAGCGCCACGAGCAGCACGGCGAAGGCGATGCCCAGCAGATAGGCAAGCAGCGTCCGCAGCAGCGTCCCCCCGAGCGTCAGCCAGAAGCCGGAGCTGGGCAGCAGCGCGCCCAGTCGGCGCAGCACGGCCAGCGGCGTGGGCAGCAGCAGCGGCGAATTGACCCATCGCGCGGCGAGCGCCCAGAGCAGGACATAAAAGGCCAAAACGCCCGCGCGCTCGAGTAGGGCTTTGGCGCGCGGGCAAAAGGCGTTACTGCGCATAGTAGAAGGCGTCGTCCGGCAGAGCGCCGCCGACGGAGGCGGGATTGGCCGCATAGAGCAATTCATAGAGCGGCTCGATCTGCGCGCGCATCTCCTCGCCCGCGACGAAGACGATGTGGCAGTTCGGAGTCGCGCGCTTGGCGACGGCCGCCTTGGGCATCACGCCGAACTGCTCCACGAGCTGGCTCGCCGCGTCGGGATCGGCGTTGACCAGCGCGACCGAATCGGCATACTGCGCAAGGAACGCCTCGACCTGCTCCGGGTGCTCCTGCGCAAACGCCGTGCGCACGACGACGCAGCCCATCGAGAGCACCATGTCGTCATTGCCGGCGCTGCGGGCGGCATCCTCAAAGAGCGCCGTCACGTCGAGCGCGGCGCGCAGGCTGTCGTTCTGCATGAGCGCGCTGGTGACGTGCGGCTCGGGCAGGATGCCCGTCTCCACCTGGCCGCTGGCCAACAGCGCGGCCAGCTCGCTGTGCTCGGCGACATACTCGACCGTCACGCTGCCGGCGAGGCCGTTCTGCTCGAGGATGTAGTCGATGACATATTCCGGCACGCTGGCCTGGCCGGTGGCGTAGACCGTGCGCCCGGCGAGATCGTCGACGGAATCGATCGTCGGGTCGCTGGTCACGACGTGCAGCACGCCCAGCGTGTTGAGCGCCAAGAGCCTGACGCCGCCGTTTGTCTTCTGGTAGAGCGTCGCGGCGAGGTTGGTCGGGCAGGCGGCGATGTCCGCGCTGCCGCTGGCGAGGGCGGCGACGATCTCGTCCGGCCCGCCGCAGAGCGTGAAGGCGTAATCCTCCGGAGCGTCGCGCATGACGCCCACCATGCCGATGCCGGTCGGGCCCTTGAGCGCGTAGACGTTGGCGGGCGCGTCTGCCAAGGCGCAGGCGGTCACAAGCAGCAGGGCAGCAAGCAGCGCGAAAAACAGTTTCTTCATGGTTCAGCAGTCTCCTTATCGGTCGGTTTGCAAAGGGAAGGCATCCCGAAGAGGGAACAGATTGAGAAAATTATAACACAGTTTTTCCGGTTTTACAACTTCGTAATGAGGATAGAAATTGACGCGTTTATCCGATTCCATTGCGGAAGAAAAGCGCCGGGGGCATGCTGTCGGGAAGCGGAGGCGGCAGGAGCTTCGAACAATCTACAAAAAGAGCGGGAAGAACGTTCCCGCTTCTGTCATTTGGCTGTCACATCGAAATCCCGTGCTTGACGCGGTCGCGTTCCTCGGCGCGCTTGGCGTTGCCCCAGCGATCCATCGTGCCCACGAGATAGCCCGTGATGCGGCGGATGCGGTGAAAAGGCTGGTTGTGGAAGCGATAGGCGAGCTCCACATAATCGCCGTCGAGACGAATGTCGATGGCGTCCGGCTCGCGGCCGTAGAGCTGCGTACCGCGGGCAATGTAGGCGTCGATTTCCGCCTGCGGGCAGGTCCCGCCGGTCAGGTTGATCTCACACATGGCCATGCGCTCCTTTCGTGTACGGGTGGGGGATGGGCGGAAGTGGGTGCGGGTACTCCCCGCCGCTTATTTGGCGATGAAGCCGATCTTCTTCATGAGCTTGGCCAGCGTGCGCTCCGCGATGCGGCTGGCGCGCTCGGCGCCCGTGCGGTAGACGCTCTCCAGATAGGCCTTGTCGGCCATCACCTGGTTGAAGCGGGTCTGGATCGGCGCGAGGGTCTCGATCGTCGCGTCCGTCACGGCGCTCTTGAGGTCGCCGTAGCCCTTGCCGGCAAACGACTCGGCGAGGCTGTCGATCGTCTCGCCTGTCAGCGCGCTGAGGATGGAGAGCAGGTTCGACACGCCGGGCTTGTTCTCCGGGTCGAAGCGGATATCGCCGTCAGAATCGGTGACGGCGCGGCGGATCTTGCGGCGCACGGCGTCCGGGCCGTCGAGGATGCTGATAAAGGAATCGTCCGCGTCGGACTTGCTCATCTTGCGCGTGGGCTCCTGCAGGCTCATGACGCGCGCGCCGACCTTGGGATAATAGCCCTCCGGGATCGTGAAGACGCCGGAGTAGAGGCCGTTGACGCGCGCGGCGATGTCGCGGCAGATCTCCAGGTGCTGCGTCTGATCGACGCCCACGGGCACGAGGTTCGCCTGGTAGAGCAGGATGTCGCCGGCCATCAGCACCG